>JANMNT010000046.1:0-12913 GCA_031368465.1 Burkholderiales bacterium | reverse complement strand
GCGAAATCGGCACCAAGTTCTCAACGCTGGTCCAGCGTGCGGATTGGACGCAGATTCTGAAATACGCGGTGCACAACGTTGCACATAGCTACGGGAAAACCGCCACCTTCATGCCAAAACCAATTGTTGGCGACAACGGTTCGGGCATGCATGTGCACCAATCAATCTGGAAAGATGGCAAAAACCTGTTTGCCGGCAACGGGTATGCAGGGCTTTCAGAATTTGCGCTTTACTATATCGGCGGCATCATCAAGCACGCACGGGCGCTGAATGCAATTACCAACCCGGGGACAAATTCATACAAACGCCTGGTGCCCGGATTCGAGGCCCCAGTCAAGCTCGCGTATTCTGCCCGCAACCGTTCCGCGTCAATCCGTGTGCCATACGTCCAATCGGTCAAGGCGCGTCGGATCGAAGTTCGCTTTCCAGATCCGACGGCAAATCCGTATTTGGCCTTTGCCGCAATGATGATGGCCGGGCTGGATGGCGTACAAAACAAGATCCACCCGGGCGATCCATCAGACAAGAACCTGTACGATTTGCCGCCCGAAGAGGACGCAAAGATCCCGACAGTTTGTTCGTCGTTGGATCAGGCGTTGGACGCGCTCGACAAAGACCGTGAGTTCCTGACCCGCGGCGGCGTGTTCTCAAACGACATGAATGATGCCTACATCGAGCTCAAGATGCAGGAAGTCACCCGCTTCCGGATGACGACCCATCCTGTTGAATTTGACATGTACTATTCGTCCTGATAGCCGCGTCTAACCCGTAATTCAAGCAGGGCGACTTCCGCAAGGGGTCGCCCTTTTTGTTGCCCGCGGCCGCCCATTTGACCTGGAAATATCAGGCAACCCCCATCAGTAGTGGTGAAGGGCCGAAAAGTCGCTACCCATTGCATTGAAAAAGTGCCCGTTGCGTCGCAAACTATTCGACCCGATATCTAACATTCGCATTGTTGCGAATTCTGCTATCCCCATGAATATTCGACGCATTTTTTTGAAAACCACCATCATGCTGGGCGTGTCAAGCACGCTTGCATGCGGGTTTTCGAATGCGTCTGCACAACCCAACATCGTTTACAAACATACTGACGAAAACGGCAGGGTGACCTATTCCAACTCGCCCATCAAAGGCGCGACCGTGGTTGAACTTGCGCCGCTGATGACCATGCCGGCGGCGCCACAAATCACCCAGCAAAACAAAGCACGCGCGCCTGCTGAAATTGTTATGCCGCAAGCACCTATCGCGCAGTCCCCGCAGCCCGCATCGATGACGACGCCAGAGGTCGCCATGAATTCCGACAGCGCAACCCATACGCCATCGACCGCGCCATCCATCGCCGCAAAGACACTGGCACCACCAATGGCAGTGGTATCGACGGTGCGTAATGCGGCGGTAAGTGGCGGCATCAGTGCTGCAACCATGGCGCAGCAGCGCCGTGAAGATGTGCGGCGCCGCATTCTTGAAGGTGAAATTGAAGCAGAAGAACAGGTCCTGCAGGAGGCCGCCAACACACTGGCCGCCGAACAATCCCGCAGCGGTCCGATCCGCGCCTTTCACGCCTCGCTGGCAAGCCAATCGTCAACCTCTGAAACAACAAGGGAATCCAAGGCGCTGATCGCGCGGCATTTCGAGCGGGTGCGCGACCTTCAGGACCAGGTGGAAATGCACAAGCAAAATTTGGCCGAATTGCGCGACCAACTATCCGCCACCGGACAACGCCAACAAATTGCACAGGTGAACCCGTCGTCAAAACGAAGTACCACCCCGTATGTCGCAAGCACGCCGTCACAGCCGGCCAAGAGCAACGAGCTCGCTGTTGTCAGACTCAAGCCCGCCTCGAACAGCGCGCCCAAGCGATCATTGGCAGAGGACCGCTGAGTCAAGCCGACATAAACCTTTACTCCTTTCGATTGGGTTGTCCGATCGAAGTTAACGCCGAAGGTGATGAGCCTTCGGCGTTTTTTTATGGGCGGTTGCTGTATTGTTGTGTCGCCAGTGCAAACCTGCCAACTGTGGCAAGAAAATTGCTAATAGCCTCATATCTTCCGTCATGTCATCTCCCCCACAACCTTACACCGACAATCCCGCCCTTTATCTGGGCCTTGAACTGATCGCAACCGCGGTGATTGTCATCGACCACAAATTTCAATTGATTTACGCAAACGTCGCCGCCGAATCATTGTTCGCCTTCAGTCGCAAAAACGCTGCCGGCGCCGCCTTGACGCGTCTGGTTGCCAACGGCGGTGACGAGGGCGGATTGTTTGCGCTGCTCGAACAGGTCAGGGCGGTCGATCAGGGGTTTAATGAATCGGGTCTGACGCTGTCAACACCAACCGGCCAGACGCTGCATTGTTCGTGCGTGGCAACACCGGCCGATCATGGGCGCATCGTGGTCGAGTTTCAGCCGCTCGATCAACATCTCAAGATTGCCCGCGAAGAAAAGTTGTTGGAACAGCAAAAGCTCAACCGCGAGCTGATTCGTAATCTTGCGCACGAGATCAAAAATCCGCTGGGCGGCATCCGTGGTGCCGCCCAATTGCTGGAACGCGAATTGCCCGACGACGCATTTCTCGAGTACACGCAGGTGATCGTCAAAGAGGTCGACCGTCTGCAATCACTGATGGATCGTTTGCTTACACCGCACCGGCTGCCGAAGATTGAGGCCGTCAACATTCACGAAGTGCTTGAATATGTGCGCGCGGTGGTGCTTGCCGAGTTTCCGGAAACGCTCGAAATTGTGCGTGATTACGATACCAGCCTGCCCGAAACCATGGGCGACCGTGAACAACTGATTCAAGCGATGCTGAACATTGCCCGCAACGCCGCACAATCCACCAACGGCATTGGCGTGGTGCGCTTCCAAACGCGTATTGCACGACAGGTGACAATTGTGCGCGAACGATTTCAGCTGGCGCTCGAAATCAGCATTTGTGATGCGGGTCCCGGCGTGCCGGAAAAACTCAAGGACACGATTTTTTATCCGCTGGTCACCGGCCGCGACGGCGGCACCGGCGTGGGGTTGTCGCTGGCGCAGAACTTCATCAACCAGCATGGCGGTGTGATCGAGTTTGAAAGCGTACCCGGCGACACCCAGTTTATTGTGCTGTTGCCGGTAAAGGCCAATTAATGTTGATGCATGCGTCCAATGTATATGTGGTGTTTCTTAAGGCAATCAAATGAAGCCAGTCTGGATTATTGACGACGACAAAAGTATCCGCTGGGTCATTGAGAAGGCGTTGACGCGTGAAGGAATTGCCTATCGTTCGTTTGCAGCGGCAAACGAGGGCCTCGACGCGCTTGGTGACGAATCGCCCCAGGTTGTGATCAGCGACATTCGTATGCCCGGCGCGTCCGGTCTTGAGTTTATGCAGCGCCTGAAGGCCAAACTGCCCGCAACTCCGGTCATCATCATGACGGCATATTCAGATTTGGAAAGTGCCGTCGCTGCATTTCAGGGCGGCGCGTTCGAGTACCTGCCTAAACCGTTTGATGTCGACCATGCGGTTGAATTGATCCGTCGCGCAATTGACGAATCAAGCCACGTCGCCATCGTTGACGAATCCCCGTTGAATGAGCCGGCACCGGAAATACTCGGATCCGCGCCGACCATGCAGGAGGTGTTCCGCGCAGTCGGTCGCCTGTCACAATCACACGCAACCGTGCTGATTACCGGTGAATCCGGCAGTGGCAAAGAGCTTGTCGCCCATGCGCTGCATCGACACAGTCCGCGCGCCTCCAAACCATTCATCGCAATCAATACCGCTGCCATACCCAAAGACCTCCTCGAGAGCGAATTGTTCGGCCATGAACGCGGCGCCTTCACCGGGGCCGCGACCACACGCCGGGGCCGTTTTGAACAGGCCGAAGGCGGCACACTTTTTCTGGACGAAATTGGTGATATGCCCGCCGAACTGCAAACACGATTGTTGCGTGTTTTGTCCGACGGCCAGTTTTATCGCGTTGGCGGACATACGCCGTTGACCGCCAATGTACGGGTGATCGCGGCGACCCATCAGGATCTCGACGAGCGCGTCAAACAACATTTGTTTCGTGAAGATCTTTACCATCGCCTGAATGTGATCCGGCTGCGTCTGCCGGCGTTACGTGAACGACGTGAAGATGTCCCGCTGTTGGTCAATCACTTTCTGGCCAAGAGCGCGCGCGACTTGGGGGTCGAGGTCAAACGCCTGTCGGACGACACAATGGCCTGTCTGACAAGGTTGGATTTTCCCGGCAATGTGCGGCAGCTCGAAAACATATGCCATTGGATCACGGTGATGGCCCCAGGGCAGCAGGTTGGAATGACCGATCTTCCGCCGGATATCCGCGCCATTGAAACGACCGCATCGGACACGACGGACAACTGGGAAAATCTGTTGGCGCGCGAGGTGAAAGCATCGTTGGCACGTGGCGAGCGCGATGTTTTTGACGGCCTTAACCGGTCGTTTGAAGCGGCTTTGATCGTCACCGCATTGGCGCACACGGGCGGGCGACGGATCGAAGCGGCCACACTGCTGGGTATTGGTCGCAACACCCTGACCCGCAAAATTGCCGGGCTCAAGCTGGATACGGAACACACCGATGAATAAGCGTTTTCGGGCAAAAATGCCTGAAAATGCCCGCCGATAAAGGTGTTTCTTTTTTGGCTACTCCGGCTTTTTCCGTAACGCGAGATCAAGCTTAAGTACCAATGGCATTTCGTTCTCGGCCGTCGCCGGCTTCATGTCGGCGCTCTTTGCAGGCGGCGTATTGCCGCGCATATTTTCACCTGCGACCGTTGGCTGGTCACGCATTTGTTGGCCGGCAAAAAAACCAAACACGACCATTGCAGCGCCCCCGAATCCAATCCACAACCACGCCGGCAACCGGTTTGTGGCTGCCATCTTGTTGGGAACGCGCATCGCCATCAGCGGGTTTTCAGCATCTGCATCGGTGGTTGAATCCTCATTAATCACATCCTGCAGCGCCTTGGCTTCAACCGCCTGCTGACGGGCCAATTCCGCCGCAGCCTCGCGTTCTGACGCCGCCTTTGCGAGAGCGCGTTGTTTTGCCGTTTCGATCGCCGCGATTTTTTCGGCCGTCGTCTTTAGCAGCGCCTGTTCGGCCGCTTGTTTCGCTTTCAGCGCATCGACTTCCGCCAGCTCGGCCTGTTCGCGTTCTTTTTCTTGTTTCAACATCACCGCTTCACTTCTGGCGCGCTCGTTGGCCTCGGCGGCTAGGCGGCGTTCCGCCTCGAGCCGTTCGGCGGCGGCGGCGTTAGCGGCGGCGTGTGCCTGCTTGCGCTGCTCGGCATCGTTGGCCAGTTTCGCCTCGGCAATATTGCGCGCTTCGAGCGCCTCGGCATGCGCCTTGTTTGCCTGCTTTTCGGCCGCGGCCAATTTGACCTGCTCCTTGATTGCGGTATCGCGCTCGATCACCAGCATCGCCTCGAGCTTGTCTTGGGCGACACGCGTCTGTTTTTGCTTTTCGATCAACGCCGCACTTCTGGCGGCGAGGTCGGCCTTGATTTTGTCGGCTTCGGCCAAGATGGCATCGACACGCTTCTTTTCCAACTCTGCCGCCCCGGCAGCGCGTTGCATCGCATCGCGTTCCGCGGCTTCAACGTTTTGCGCGGCTTGAATCGCGTTTTGCTCGGCGGCTAGCCTAGCGGCGGTTTCCGCTGCCAGCTTTTCATCGGCTTGTTTGCGTGCTTCGGCGGCGTTGATCGCCCGCTCTTCGGCGGCGATACGTTTGGTGGTTTCGCTGTCAACTTTTGCCAATGCCGCCTGACTCGTCACACTGGCAGTTTCGGCGGCCTTGTCAGCGGCTTTGCGTTTTTCGACCAACACGTCGAGCCTGGCAAGCCTCGCTTTTTCCGCCGCGGCGCTGCCCTCAAGCACCACCTGCAACTTTTCCGAGGCCGCCTTGATTTGCGCCTCAATTTGCCTGGTCGCGTCGCGCTCTGCCGACTCGGCCGCCAGGGCTGCAGACGCCGCATTTCGTGCTGCCAGTTGGGCCTCGTGTGTCAGTCGGGCAAGTTTTTCTTCCGCCTCTTTTTTTGCCTTTGCCGAATCAAGCGCCGCCTGCTCGGCGGCAATGCGTTGCGCAATTTCAGCCGGCGCCTTTGCTTCGGCCGCCTCGCGTGTAATACGCATTGCCTCGGTTTCTTTTTCCAGTGCGGCCCGCTGTTGTTTCAGTTTTTCCAGCGCAGCGGCGTGGTCTTGTTCGGCCGTTGCTTTCTGTTTGGTGGCGGCCTGGCTGCGAAGCAACTCTTCCTGCGTGCGTTGATTAATTTCCTGCATTGCTTTTGCCGACACGGCCTCGGCGGCACGCGCTGTTTCCAGCGCTTGTTTTTCTGTTTGCTCACGCGCGGCGATATTTTGCAGCAATGCTGATTGCGCCTGCGCGCGCACCTTGTCTGCCTCGCCGGCGGCAGCCTCTGCTTCGGCGCGCATTGCCCGCAATTGTTCGAGCGCCTGCTCGGCCTGCCGGGCGTTCTCTTGCGCCTGCGCCTCGGCGGCGGCAATTTGTTGTTTCGCCGTCGCTTGTCTGCCGGCGATTTCGGCGGCGAGCGCACGCTCGGCCTGCTCGCGGGCCTGTTGCGCGGCAACGGCTTCTTGCTCGGCTTTTTGTTTTCGTTGTTCGATCAACTGTAGCTGCTGTTCGGCTTCGGCGCGGGCTCGGGCCATCGCGGCCGCCGATGCTTCCGCCGCCCCGTGCGCACCTTGCGCCTCATCCGCCTTACGTTCGGCGTTCGCCCTGTGTTCGGCGGCGGCGCGCGCATGGTCGTCGGCCGTCGCGCGTTGAAGTGCGGCATCGGCAAGTTTTTTTTCTTCTTGTTCGCGCGCCTTGGCCGCCTCTGCCGCGGCATTCTCGGCAACCAATCGTTTTTCCGCCGCCTGTTTTGCGTTCTGTTCTGCCAGCTGGCGCGCCTGCGTTTCCTCGGCCAACTTCAACTCTGCGTGTTTGGTCGCCTCGCTGGCGGCAGTCGACGCCTCTTCATTTTCTGCCTGCGCGTTCAGGGCGGATTTTTTTTGGCGCTCCGCCTCGTAGAGGTCGTGCACCAATTGTGCGGCCATGCGCACCTCCTCGGCCAGCAGCGCCGCCTCAATGCTGGTCGGTGCGGGTGCGCCACCGGCGGCAGCTTCGGCGTCCTTGATGGCCTGCTCTTGCGCGTGTTTCTGTTTGCGCAATTGCTCGGCACGCTTCAGGGCTTCAATCAGTTTACTCATGGGTGCGAAATTAACGGGGACGGCCGTTAGAAGCGAAAGCCAATCTTGCTTGAGATGGTTGTGCTGCTGCCGGTTTTTTCCGCCTCGGCAGAGAAAGTTGCAAACAACAATTTTGTGTCAAAGCCGATAAAGGTGCGGGTCAGACTGGTCGACACTGTTGACAAGCTACTGCCGGGCGCCGACACCTCGGTTCGAACCGTTCCGATCCCGACATAAGGTGTGATGACCGGCAACGGTTTGGCGAGCACAAAATCCGCGCCCAGCGAACGCACGGTCACGTTTGACGATCCCAGCTCGCGATTTCCCGTCAGTCGGATCGTCGCGCCCGGTGCGACCAGACCCGGCTCAATAAACTGGTAGCGCAAAATACCACCGATGGTCTGAATCCCGGTGCCACCAATGGCGCCGACACTTGCACCAATATCAAACCCGGCCGCCAGCCCTTTATGGATGGTTAACCGCGGTGTCAACACGTCGGCAGAACCGCCGCCCGCCCTCGCCCAAACATCACCGGCATCGATACGCGTGAGGCCGGCCTCAACCCCCACATCGACACCCAACACGCCCAACGTCACGCCCGGCGATAGTGCGCGCAATGCGGTGACGGCGGCCAGGTCTTTTGACAGCCGCAAAAAGCCGTCCTGGGAAAGTTGCCGCACGTTCTGCAAATCGGCAGCCGACGCACCGGTGGCAACCAGCATCATCAAAGCCATCAATACGCGCGATGTTGTTTTTGCAACGTCAGGATTCAGTCTCATTGTTCGGCTTTGCCTTTTAAGAGTCGCATCAAACTTCATAGAGTTTCTCGGGGACCGGATGCAGGTGCATGGTTTTGCCCGCCTTGACGATTTGCCCGGCGACATCATGGCCGACGACTGCCGGAATTTTTACCGCGACGGCGAGCAGCCGATCCAGATCGACCCCGCAATCAAAGCCCATGTCGTTGAGCATGTTGACCAGATCTTCGGTACAGATATTGCCGGTTGCGCCCGGTGCAAACGGGCAGCCACCCAGCCCGGCGATTGATGCGTCATAACGATCAACGCCGGCGTTGATGCCGGCCACCACATTGGCGAGCCCCATACCGCGTGTATTGTGGAAATGCAGCGTGATCGCGGCGTCCGGGAAGCGCCGTTTGGCTTCACGCATCATGCGTTCCACCTGGCGCGGATTGGCCATGCCGGTGGTGTCGGCAAACGTCAGCCCGTCAAAGCCGAGCGCAAGATACTTTTCCGCAAACAGCATGACCCGGTCTTCATCAACGTGCCCTTCGAACGGACAGCCAAAGGAGGTTGACACACAGCCGTTGAGTTTGATGCCCGCCGCTTTTGCCATCGGCACCATGATCGCAAAATCGGCCAACGACTGGTCGGTGCTGCGTTTGACGTTCGCCCGATTGTGCGTCTCGGAGGCGGACATAAACAGATTCATTTCATCAATCTTGCCGCTGGACAGGTGGCAGGCCACCGCACGCTCCATGCCTTTGATATTCGGCGTGATGGCGGTGATCTCGACCCCGTCACGGCGCATGATCTCCTTCAAAACGGTCTCGGCGTCGGCCATATTCGGCACAAACTTGGGATGGACGAACGAAGTTGCCTCGACCTTTGCCAGACCCGTCGCGGTCAGCTGGTCAATGAGCGCGATTTTGGTCTCAGTCGGAATGAAGTCTTTCTCGATCTGGAACCCGTCGCGCACGCCGACGTCGTTAATGTGAAGTTTTTGCATGGTCATATTCGTCTTATTTTGCGCTAAAGCGGGTTTTGCGACCGGACCGGGCAAGTTGCCGTGATTTGTGCGCACCGGCGCCAGTCTACCGCAGGTATTTTGCAAGTCTAGCGCGCCGGGACTTGGTTGCCATCAGAAGTTCGACCCAGACACATCGTGAGGAAAAGTCCTTTTACTTTCAGCGTCTTATCAAGACTCAATCACATGGCCCAAAGTTGGTGCGCCGCCGCATTTCGGTTTGACTTCAAATGTTGGGCACGCTTATAATCGATGGGCTTTGCGCTTGAATTTGTCGGTTTTTGTTCCTTTTCACAGGTTGCCCAACGTATGCAGCACGCTTTTTTGGACAATGCCTATCGAAAAGTCTTGGCGCTTCAGGCGGCGGGCAGCGTTTTTTGTGCGGTGTTGGCCGCGGCGATTGACGGGCAATTGGCGGCGGTTTCGGCATTGTTCGGTGGCGGCGCGGTTGTGGTTGGCAATCTTGTTTATGCGTTTTTGGCCAGGCCCTCTGCGGTGTACGCGAAATCAGGCGGCACCGTGCTGTTGAGGCATGTTTTGGCCGAAATCGCAAAGATTCTGATGGTGCTGGGGTTGGTGTTCAGCGCATTTGTATCTGGTGCATTTGTCGCGGGGTGGTTGGTGGCGGCAATGGTGGCGGCACTGATGTGTCAGTGGTTGGTTTGGCTGTTTTACAAATAAAGCTGTTTTCGTTCATACCGGTTGTGTTCAACCGACCAAGAATTTACAAAATTTCATGGCGTCCAGTTACGAAACCCCCTCCGAATATATTTCCCACCACCTGACAAACCTGCGTGTGTCGGTTGGCGACGGCGGTTTTTGGGTGATTAACGTCGACTCGATGATCATGTCTGTCATCGTCGGTGTCATCGGGCTCGGCGCATTTTGGCTTGCCGCGCGGCGCGTGACCTCCGGTGTTCCCGGGCGGTTCCAGAGTTTTATCGAGATCGTGCTCGAATTTGTCGACAACACCGTCAAGGACGTGTTTCCCGGCGATCGCAGCTTCCTGGCGCCGCTTGCACTGACCATTTTTGTGCTTGTATTCATGATGAACCTGATGGATTTGATTCCCATCGACTTCGTCGCGACCTTCATGGGCATGCTTGGTGTGCACCACTGGAAAGCGGTACCTTCCACCGACCTGAACGTGACCTTTGCGATGTCGTTCACGGTGTTTATGTTCATCATTTATTTCAGCTTCAAGGCCAAGGGTGCCGGCGGGTTCATTCACGAACTGTTTACCGCCCCGTTTGGTTCACACCCGACGCTGTGGATTCCGAATCTGGCCATCAACATCATTGAATTGATCGCCAAGCCGGTTTCGCTCGGTATGCGTCTATTTGGCAACATGTACGCAGGCGAACTCGTGTTCATGCTGCTCGGCCTGCTGGGCATGTTGGGCGGCTTGTATACCGCCGGATCGATCATTTTGTCGTGGGGCTGGGCGGTATTTCACATCCTCATCATTCTGTTGCAGGCGTTTATTTTCATGGTGCTTTCCGCGGTTTATATCGCGATGGCTCATGAGCACCATTGAGCATCAAAATTTCAGGTTGGTATTTAACTTAGTTCTCGCGAAAGGAAAACAAAAATGGCACAGTTTCTCGCCCTCGTTCAAGGCAACATGGCACTCGGTATTGGTCTCATCATCGGCCTCGGCGCATTGGGTGCCTGTATCGGCATCGGCATCATGGGCTCGAAGTTTCTTGAGTCCGCAGCGCGTCAGCCAGAGCTGATCCCGCAACTGCAAAAATTCATGTTCCTGTTGGCTGGTCTGATTGACGCGGCATTCCTGATCGGTGTCGGTATCGCCATGTTCTTCGGCTTTGCCAACCCGCTCCTGTCCGCAATCAAGTAATTCACCGAACAACGATAGAAAGGTCGTCGCCATGAGTCTAAATGCGACGTTATTCGGAATGGCCGTCTGGTTCATTCTGCTGATTGTTTTTGCATGGAAGTTCATCTGGCCGCCGCTCATCACGGCGATCGATGACCGTCGCAAGAAAATTGCCGACGGTTTGGCTGAAGCTGAAAAAGGCAAGGCTGCGCTGGCTGAGGGCGAATCGCAAAAAGCGGTGATGCTCAAAGACGCGCGCAATGCGGCGGCTGAAGTCAAGACGTTGAATGACAAACAGATCGCGGCCTCGCTGGAAGAAGCCAAAGCGCAGGCGCGGACTGAAGCCGAACGCATCATCGCGGCGGCACATGCACAGATCGAGCAGGAAAAACAGAAAGCCAAAGACCAGTTACGCGAACAAGTCGCGGCATTGGCGGTGGCCGGTGCAGAAAAGATCCTCAAACGCGAAGTCAACGCCGCGGCACACGCCGAGATGCTGACCCAGCTGAAAGGCCAGTTGTAATGGCTGAGCTGACCACCGTTGCGCGCCCTTATGCCGAAGCCACGTTCCGTGCGGCGGTAGAGGCAAATACAACGGCGCCGTTTGGCCAGGCGCTGCAGGCACTTGGTGTGGCCGCGTCAAACGCACAAATGGCATCGATGCTCGGCAACCCGAAGGTAACCGCCGCTGAAAAAGCCGCTGTGTTGGCTTCGGCAACCGGCGGCAGTCTGGCGCCGGTGCTGGCGAATCTGGTGGCGGCGCTGATTGATAACGGCAAGGCATCGTTGCTGCCGTTTATCAGCGAGCATTTTGAGCGGTTGCAACGCGAGCATGACGGCGTGATAAAGGCAACGATCACCTCCGCCTTTGCGCTCACCGATGCAGACAAAACCGGTCTGGTGGAAGCAATCGCCAGGAAATACGGCAAGAAAGTTGAAGCAGTTGTAAAGATCGATGAGTCGCTGATCGGTGGCGCACGCGTGCAAGTGGGTGACGACGTGGTGCATGCCTCGGTGCGCGACACATTGGATCAAATGAAACAAGCGTTGATGGCGTAGTGGCTGTTGGCCAACACGACTTAACGCGACCATAAACGAATTCTCAGAATCTTTCAGTATTGGAGTGGGTATGCAGATCAACCCGGCAGAAATCAGCGAGCTGATTAAATCAAAAATCCAGGCGCTTCCGGCCGCCGCCGAGAAACGTTCCGAGGGCACCGTTATTTCGGTGACCGACGGTATTTGCCGCGTTCACGGTCTTGCCGACGTGATGCAGGGCGAAATGTTGGAATTCCCAAACAACACCATCGGTCTGGCGCTCAATCTTGAGCGTGACTCGGTTGGTGCCGTGGTATTGGGCAGCTACGAACACATTTCCGAAGGCGACACCGTCAAATGTACGGGCCGCATTCTGGAAGTGCCGGTCGGCCCCGAATTGATTGGCCGCGTGGTCAATGCGCTTGGTCTGCCAATCGACGGCAAAGGCCCGGTCAACGCCAAGATGACCGACGTGATCGAAAAAGTCGCCCCGGGCGTGATCGCACGTAAATCCGTCTCGCAGCCGGTACAAACCGGTTTGAAGTCGATCGACGCGATGGTGCCGGTCGGACGCGGACAACGCGAACTGATCATTGGTGACCGTCAAACCGGTAAAACGGCTGTCGCCATCGACACCATCATCAATCAGAAGGGCAAGAACCTGACCTGCGTATACGTCGCAATCGGGCAAAAAGCCTCGACCATCGCCAACGTGGTGCGCAAGCTCGAAGAGCACGGCGCGATGGCGTTCACCATCGTGGTGGCATCATCAGCATCCGAATCCGCCGCGATGCAGTATCTGTCGGCTTATTCCGGTTGCACCATGGGCGAATATTTCCGTGATCGCGGCGAAGACGCGCTGATCATTTATGACGACTTGTCGAAACAAGCCGTTGCGTATCGTCAAATTTCCCTGCTGCTGCGCCGCCCACCGGGCCGCGAAGCGTATCCGGGCGACGTGTTCTATTTGCACTCGCGTTTGCTTGAGCGTGCCGCCCGTGTGAATGAAGATTACGTCGAGAAGTTCACCAACGGTGCCGTCAAAGGCAAAACCGGTTCGCTGACCGCATTGCCGGTT
>JANMNT010000387.1:0-4086 GCA_031368465.1 Burkholderiales bacterium | reverse complement strand
CCGAAATTCCACGGAAATCGCGCACGCGAGGCAGCGAAACGGTGATCAGGCGATCCAAAAATTCATACATCCGGTCTGAGCGCAATGTCACCATGCAGCCAATTGGATAACCATCGCGAATTTTGAATCCGGCAATGGATTTTTTCGACAGCGTCACGACAGGCTTTTGGCCGGCAATCTTTGTCATGTCGCCGACGGCGTGATCCATGATCTTTTTGTCAGCCACCGCTTCACCGACACCCATGTTCAGGGTAATCTTGCTGATGCGAGGGACTTCCATGACAGATTTGTAACCAAAGTCTTTCATCAACTTTGGCACCACGGTTTCTTTGTAAAACGATTGGAGTCGAGCCATTTTCATCGTCCCCTTATGCGTCAACTTGTTCGCCATTGGAACGGAACACGCGAACTTTTCGCTTGTCGTCCAACGTCTTGATACCGACACGATCCGCTTTACCGGAGGTCGGATTGAAAATTGCGATGTTGGAAAGATGGATTGGCATCTCTTTCTCAACGATTCCACCCGTCAAACCCTTCATCGGATTCGGCTTGGTGTGTTTTTTGACGCGGTTGATACCCTCAACCACAGCCCGCTCGGCCTCGAGAACCATGCTTAGCACGGTTCCGCGCTTGCCTTTATCCCGGCCGGTGATGACGACCACTTGATCGCCCTTACGAATTTTGTTCATCGCGTGTTTTCCTTTGCAGCCTATAGCACTTCAGGTGCCAGGGACACGATCTTCATGAACTTTTCGGTACGCAACTCGCGCGTCACCGGTCCAAAGATACGGGTGCCGATTGGCTCCAACTTTGCATTCAACAAAACGGCGGCGTTACCGTCGAATTTGATCAACGAGCCATCGCTGCGACGCACGCCCTTGGCAGTACGGACGACAACGGCGGTGTAAACCTCGCCTTTTTTGACGCGGCCACGCGGCTGCGCTGACTTGATACTGACTTTGATGATGTCACCAATGCCCGCATAGCGACGCTTAGAGCCGCCAAGGACTTTGATACACATCACCGACCGCGCGCCGGTGTTATCGGCGACGTCGAGAATCGACTGCATCTGAATCATTTTTTTATCTCCAACTTACCCGCCAAACGAGGCAGCCAGTTTTGGATCCGTCTTATATCGTCGTTTTTCACTCGGAGACCCGAATAAACCACGCCGACAGGTTAGAAAGCTTCTTTTGCCCGATTGCTTAAAGCATCAGTTTCGATGCGGCTTGTGCAGACTTTCAGGCGGCAAGACCCAAAATGCGATCCTGTTTTTGCAGACTCTCGGCCGACATAGCCACGGCCGGAGCAGCGAAGTCGATAAGTATATCCCGATAAATATAAGCAAGTCAACAAGTTAAGCTGATTTTGCATTGCTGGCCCGCCGACCAAGCGCGCGTGCCGCATCGGTAGATTTGTGTCGTTGCGAATACAACACTTGTCATTTTCGGGTCAACAAATGGTAGTTAACTATCTGATTTATATAGATAAAAATCAAATTTTTATGTTGTCGCTAACATAGGTCTTAACTGCTGACTGATCGCACGCGGCCGTTTACACGAAGAATTGACCAGCCGCCTACGCTGTGAACCAACCGGTGACTGCCAATCGGGGGGAACCCGCAAATGCAGTTACCATCGAAACGCTGTGGCGGGTTGGCACGGCAAAGAATGACATCGAGTTGAAGTGTGGGACAAAACTTTCTTCTACGTCTCCACTCGCACTGTGAAATTGCAGTAGTCCGCCCCAATCCGCCAGCCAATCGCGGCTGAAGTTAAGAACATAGGCATAAAGCCGCGTGTGGCCGTCGAAGGATTTGTCGTCGTGCACGGTCAGAAAATTACCCGGATCATAGAGTGTTGCTTGTGCGTCAATCCGGGCAATCCGGTCGTCGCCTGTCACTTTTCTTGCGAAATCAATGAAAGGCTTTGCGGCGATTGATTCGAGCACCTGATGTAAAAACAGATCTTGGTTGCGGCCGCTCCGATATGCATCGACCATCGAGTATTTAAAAAAGGCAAACTGAAACCCGCGTTTCGCATCGCGGATAATCTGTTGCGCAATTTCCGCGCGCTCGATTGCGCTCGCCGAGCTGATGTCTGCCGGCGACATAACAATCTCTTTGCCATCGCGGCGAAAGACATAATCCCATGGAACTTCGTTGGCGAGGCAGCGTTGGGCATCAGACGCGGACTCTGGAATGAAGACATTGCGAATTTGCAGCCGGCGTTTGACCGCAAATTTTCGCGCCAGGTCGTCAATGTCTAGATCCGGATTTCGCATACTTGTATCTGCCTATAGCTTTGCGACCTAGACAGCCGTCATCCCACCGTCGACAGACAATATCTGGCCGGTCACGTAACTGGCTGCATCGCTCGCCAAAAAAATCGCCGGCCCCATCAAATCTTCGTCGCCACCCAATCGGCCCATCGGCGTCATCGCAAGAATCTGTTTGTCCAAAACGCTGAGTAGCCCCGCGCTCATTTTTGACGGAAAAAAACCCGGCGCCAACGCGTTGATCCTGATACCGTGGTGCGCCCACTCTGCGGCTAGCGCGCGCGTTAGGTTCACCAGACCGCCTTTGCTGGTGTTGTAGGCGATGGTCTGCATCGGTCCAAGTTGTCCGCGCAGACCGGCGACGGAGGCGACATTGATGATGCTGCCCATTTTGTTCGGGATCATGCTTTTGGCAGCGACCTGTTGGGTGACCAGCCAAGATCCGGTGAGATTGGTGGCAATGATTTTGTTCCACGCGTCGAGGGGATAGTCTTCCGCGGGCGCCCCCCAAGATGCGCCGGCGTTATTCATCAATATGTCTATCCTGCCAAATCGCGCAATTACCGCATCGACCATCGGCGCAATGGTCTCAGGCTTTGCCAGATCGCTCGGTAACACAAACACATCAAAACCCATCGCTGTCAATTCGTTTTTTGCGTTCTCAAGCTCGTTCGCCTTGCGCGCGGTAAGTGCAAGCTTGGCACCGTGCGCGCCAAAACCCTTGGCAATTTGCAAACCCAGTCCGCGTGAGCCGCCGGTGATCAATGCAACGCGGTTGGAGAGGTCAAACAGATTTTTTGCGCGCATATTGTTGTCCAAGCGGAAGGGAAATGAATGGTTGGCCGAATTGTGGCATGCGCGCGGAAACACAATTCGACTGAAAAACGCGACTATCCACGGCCGTTTTCAGGCGCTTTTGCCTGAAGAAGCTTACCATTATTGGCCATTTATTTTTAAACTCCGTCGGCGGAATCCCGACGATGGACACAACTGCCACACTAATCTTACGGGCTGATCCTGAATAACGACCGGACCAAGTCAATTTCAATCTCGTCCAAATGTCTAGTGTGGTCTGTGGGCGCTATTTTTTTGGATGGTTGACGTTGTGGGCGCTGTGTTCGTGGTTCGTTAGCGCTATCAGGCATGACACTAGTACTCGAGCTTCTATCAGCCAACACCAACACGGCAACACGCGCACCCTGGCATCGCGTTAAAATCGGCAGGCTTCGTGCGGCGCCAAAAGCGCTTCACCATCCCCAATACACGCCACAAGCGTCCAACTCGCGAGCATCCATGTCCACATCGTCCTACGGTAACGTCCTCGATTTGATTGGTAATACGCCAATCGTAAAACTCACCCACTTGGACACCGGCCCTTGTGAGCTTTATGCAAAGCTTGAATGCAACAACCCGGGTGGCTCGATCAAAGACCGCATCGGCCTGCGCATGATCGAGGCGGCGGAACACGACGGTAAAATTATGCCGGGCGGCACCATTGTCGAAGCGACGGCGGGCAACACCGGATTGGGGCTCGCACTTGCGGCCATTCATAAAGGTTACAAGCTCTTGTTGGTGATCCCCGACAAGATGAGCCAGGTAAAGATTTTTCATTTGCGCGCCATGGGCGTCGAAATTGTCATGACGCGTTCTGATGTCTCCAAAGGGCACCCCGAGTACTATCAGGACATGGCAAAGCGCATCACACGCGAAATGGTCGCGGCGGGCAAAAGTGCACACTGCATCGACCAGTTTTCGAATCCGTCAAACCCGCAAACCCACGAAGACTGGACCGCCCCTGAGTTGTGGGAA
>JANMNT010000383.1:0-4429 GCA_031368465.1 Burkholderiales bacterium | reverse complement strand
AGGCCGCGGCACCGGCCGTCGTAGACAAAAATGCCGCTGAAAAACAAGCCAGTTGAAATCGATTCCGCATATTTTTTGCACCTGAATACCGTGGGAAACGCGCACAGGATAACCCGACTTATGTCTGTGCGGTACAAAATCCGATGCGGGCACCGCGCGGACAAGAGGCTGCGCCGTTATACAGAATTTCAGCAGGCAAAATGCAACAAACGCCGTTTGATTCTGCGTGTGAAATTTAACGCGTTGCGATCGACACCGGCTTGGTCGTGACCAAGGCTGTTTGTGGCTTGCGGTAGGCTGGTGTGTCGCCCAACCCACTGTCGAGTTTTTCGCCGGGTATTTGCACCGCAACGTGTTGCGATGCCTGTTTTGCCGGTTTGTACGCGTGTTTCCAGTAATGGTAATGCGGCAGTTCACCCAGTCCGCTATCGACCTTTTCACCACTGATCGCAACGTCTTTTCTTATGCCGTCTGCGGGAGGCGCGGCACCGACCATTGTTGTGGCAACAAGCAGCCCTGCCATTGCCGCCAGGTTGCGGGTGGTGTATTTAGTTTTTTCCATGGCATTGTCCTGTTCAAAATGGATCGATATTGCCGAGGCAAACTGCATCGACACGGCGCGCCGGGGGTGCGCCATAAATATCTATCGGCATGAATTGCAAACACTTGAGTTGGCATGATCCGGGCAAAGCCCGCACCGCAACCGGACGTGGCGCCGTTTGGACGCGCGGCTTTCACGCAGCGGCTAAGCCGGCATGCCCGACGACCGGTGGCTTCGGTTGTTTGAGCCGGTGATCCCGGCTGGTTTCACGCGAATGCTACGGCCGCGACATAAAAACCGTGTTTAGGTTTTTGATTGCAGTCGGGTGGCTGCCATGGTGAGCATTTCCTCGGCTGCTTTTTTGGTTACCGCGGTGACGGTGATACCACCCAACATTCTGGCAATTTCATCAATCCTGGCCTTCTTGTCCAGCACGGTAATTGCGGTGGTCACAACACCGTCGTTTGCCGTTTTGGCGACTTGCAGCTGATTCACCGCGCAAGCGGCAACCTGCGGCAAATGGGTCACCGCCAGCACCTGATGAGCCTTGTCATCCTTGTCGCCGAGCGCCCGCAACAACCGTCCAACCACCTCGGCAACACGGCCACCAATGCCGGCATCAACCTCGTCAAAAATCATGGTCGTGACGCCGCCTTTGGCCGAGGCCATCATCTGGATCGCCAGTGACACCCGCGAAAGTTCGCCACCCGAGGCAAATTTGGCGAGCGACCCCAACGTCTGACCTTCAAACGCCGCCACTTGAAATTCACAACTTTCCAGACCGTTCGCGGATGCATCGCGCGGCGAAAATTCAATCGCGAATTTGCCACCCGGCATGGCGAGCGTCTGCAATGATTTTGTCACCTCAAGCGAGAATTTCTTGGCGGCGCTTTGGCGCGACTTGGTAAGCCTTTTTGCGACGTCGGTATAGGCGGCTTCGGCCTCGCGCTCCTTTACGATGAGGTCATCAAGCGACTGGCCGCCGCCGAGTGCGGCGAGGCGGTCGCGTTTCTGCTGCAAAAATTCCGGAATACGACTCGGGTCGATACGAAATTTGCGGCAAATTTCCTGTACATCGCTGATGTCACGGTCGAGGTCGGCAAGACGCGCCGGGTCAACGTCAAGGCGGCGCAAATAGTGCCGCAAGCCCGACACCGCCTCACGCAATTCCACGCTCGCGCTATTGATCAAGTCAAGCGGCTCCCTGAGCGCCGGATCGGTTTCGGCGGCGTTGCTCAAGTCGGTGGCCAGATCCTCGATTTGCGAGATGGCGGCATTGTCGGATTCGGCCAAACCATCAATGGCAGCCTCGGTAGCGGCGATCAGCGCGGCGGCGTTGGCCAGCCTGCGTTGGTCGGCCAGGGTTTCTTCCCAGCGCACCAGCGTAAAATTGAGTTTTTCGACTTCGCCGATCTGCCAGGTAAGATCTTCAAACTCTCTTGTGATGGCGGCTTCGTTGGCTTCGCGGGCGAGGCGAATATTGTTCAACTGCGACCATGCGCTGTATTTGGTTGCGGTCTCATCGAGCAGCTCATCGTTGCCTGCGAAATCATCGAGCAAACCCAACTGCGCGTCGCGCTTGAGCAGACTTTGATGCTCGTGCTGGCCGTGGATATCAACCAATCGTTCGGACAAATCACGCATTTGCGAAAGCGTGACGCTGGTGCCGTTGATAAACGATTTTGAACGGCCGGCGGCATCGATGACCCGCCGAAACAAACAAACATTGCCGTCGTCATCAGCGAGCTCATTGTCAACCAGCCACCGGCGTGCTTGCTTGTTGTTGGTCAGATCAAATTCGGCCGACATTTCAGCCTTGTTTTGACCGACCCTGACAGGATTGCCATCGGCACGTGCGCCGAGCGCCAGCGACAGGGCATCGATTAGAATCGATTTGCCGGCACCGGTTTCACCGGTCAGTGCCGTGAACCCTGCTTCAAAATCGAGCTCCAGACTGTCAACAATGACAAAGTCGCGAATGGTGAGGGATCTGAGCATGGCGGGCGGAAATCAATATTTTGAGTGAAAGAAAAACAGCCACCACATCAACGCTGTTTGCGCCGAAATCGTTTACCAAGGCGGGCGGACTACGAATTGCGCTCGGCCCAATGTAATTTGCTGCGCAGCATGGCGTAATAAGAGTGGCCGATCGGATGCAACAGCTTTAACGGATGGGCGTGACCACAAACCGTGACAACGTCGTCGGTCTCTGGATCAAAAAACGATTGCACGTCAAAATTGACCCGCGAGTTGTGCGCGCGCATCAACCGGATGCGAACCTCGCTGTCGCTTGGAATGGCCACCGGACGGTTCGACAACGTGTGCGGCGAAATTGGCACCAATCCGATTGCCGGCAGACTCGGGTGCAGGATCGGCCCCCCGGTCGACAATGCATAGGCGGTGGAACCGGTCGGCGTGGTCACAATCAGACCATCGGCGCGCAGGCTGTAGACAAATTCGCCGTTGACCTCGACGGCGAATTCGATCATCGAGCCCATTGCGCCACGGCTCACCACCACATCGTTCAGCGCGACAGTCGAAAAGATCGACTTGCCGGCGCGCGTGATATCGGCGTCGAGCAACAAACGCGATTCTTCGGTGAATTCCCCATCGAGCATCGCCGCCAGCATGGACGCCATCGATTCGGCGGGAATATCTGTCAAAAAACCAAGTGTGCCGAGATTGATCCCCACCAGCGGCACGTTTTTGTCCGCCACCAGGCGGGCAATACCCAGCAGGGTGCCGTCGCCACCCAGCGCGATGGCCAGATCGGCGCCGTCAAACAGTGTCTCCAGCGGCAGACTCGCCGCAGGCGGCGTCGCGGCCAGCATTGCGGTGGTCTGGTCCATCCTGACGGTAAGATCACGACCACGCAAAAAGTCGTGAAGCTGGTTGAGCGGCTTTTCGACCCCGACACCGTCGGGCTTGCCAACAATGCAGACAGTTTTGAACAGTTTTGGCGACCTGGCGGGTTTTGGTGGTTTTGACATGGTGACTGATTAAATCACACTCCACCTATGGTAAAAATAGGCCTGTATATTGAATCGACATGATCAACGACCGCGCCCAAACCCTGCTTAAGTTTCTCGTCGAGCGACATATCGCCGACGGGCAACCGATTGGCTCGCGCACATTATCAAAATTTTCCGGGATGGAATTGTCCGCGGCGTCGATTCGCAATGTCATGGCAGACCTGGAAGAACTCGGCTACATCGCCAGCCCGCATACGTCGGCCGGCCGTGTGCCGACCCCAAAAGGATATCGCTATTTTGTTGATACCCTGCTGACCATCCAGCCGATCCAGCAAGTTGATCAAACCCAGTTACAGGAGAACATCCGCCCGGATGATCCGCGCCAGGTGGTGATTTCAGCGTCTCACCTGTTGTCGGAGCTGACACATTTTGCCGGCGTGGTGATGACGCCGCGCCGCGCCGGGGTTGGTTTGAAACACGTCGAATTCATGCCGCTCTCGGAACGTCGCGTGCTGTTGATCATTGTTGCCACCGACGGCGACGTACAAAATCGTATTTTGGTCACCGAGAAGCCGTTCTCGCCCGCACAACTGGTCGAGGCCGCGAATTACATCAACGCCCATTATTCCGGCGTCGATTTCGATCTGCTGAATGACCGCGTCAAAAATGAGTTGTCGCAATTGCACCGCGATATCTCTACGCTGATGGCGGCGGTGGTCGAGGCGCGCGGCAGCGGTTCGGATGCATCCGGCGTGGTGGTGTCGGGTGAACGCAATCTGCTCAACGTCAATGATATTTCGTCCAACATGGCGAGCCTCAAGAGGCTGTTCAACTTGTTCGAGGCCAAGTCACAATTGTTTGAGCTGCTGGATTTGTCGCAACGCGCCGACGGCGTAAAAATATTTATCGGCGGCGA
>JANMNT010000374.1:0-22350 GCA_031368465.1 Burkholderiales bacterium | reverse complement strand
GCAACGAAGTAGGCGAGGTCACCCAAGCGTCGGAAAAAAGCGAAGTAGTCCTGACCGTGGTCGATGGTGAAACGATCATCGCCCAAGGGGTACGTCATGCCCTGTTCTAGCGCGCGAATCGAATCCTGAAAGCTCGCGAATGTGTCGCCAGCCAATTCGAGGACACGAATGCTCACTCAGCCACCCCGGTCATTGACGTCCGGCGACGTACTTACTCCCACCAACATGCGCCGCTTACGGGCAGCAAACAGATCTTCGTAAAACCGATTGAAGCCAAACGCGCCCAGGCGCAGCCCTTGCGCGATCAAATAACGACTGTCAGCGTCACGCTCAAAGGGTTGCGCCAACACGGCAAAAAAGTCTTCTGAGTGGCGCACGTCCAGCGCCTGATGCACGTTGTAGTGAATCATCTGCTCAGCACTGAGCCAGCCGCTCTCAACAATGCCAGTACCGATCCAGCCGGAGATTTCGGAGAACATCCGTTCAATCATGCCCATCACGCCAACACCGACCAAGTAATCGTCGATCACGCATGCGCCGGTGAGCATCGTGTTGAACAGCCGCACTTCGGGCCAGAGCACGCGATGTTCGACGTCAGATTGAGTGATGCCGTCGAGGCGATTGAGCAAGGCGAGAAAAGTGGAGCCATGGGTTATCCCTTCGTCGCCTTCGCCGTGCTCCTCCCAGACGTTTCGAAGAATCTCCACACGCAGCTTGGCACTGGGAATTTTCGCCGCCACCGCGGCCATCGGTCGACCGAAAAAAGCCACCGCAAAGTAAAACTGAATCTGCGTTTCAATGAAGTCTTCGCGATCAAATGTTCCGCCGCGCAGAGCGGCGAAGTAGGCATTGTCTCGGAATGGCGTTTCGGCCAGAACCTCATCAATCAACTCATTCAAAGCCCGGGGAATCACTGGCGTACTCCGACATGGATACTTGAATAGAACAGGCTTTGGTCCCGTGCCTGCAACGCGTGTCCGAATGCCGCGTCGAAGGCGAAGCGGCCATTAAAGCAAGCCTCAAGGTCTCGCCAGTTGTTGAGTTGACGCCACATGACGACGGCGCCGGGGCGGAGGACTTCTGCCAGATGCGCGCACAAGCATGCGACGGCCTCGGGGGTACTCCAATCGAGAATGTTGGAGAGATCAACAAAGTCGTGCTCGCCGAGATTGGCTACGTCCTCGAGCCGGCCATGCACGTAGGTGAACTCAACATCGCCAGCCTGTGACGGCAGGGTTTGGAGAAAGATCGGCAGGCACTCGCGGCGATCCACGTAGTGGCCCAAAAAGATGTGGTGCAAAAACGGATTGCAATGCGCGTCAGCGCGCCGCAAGCCGCGCTCGATCAGCGCTTGGAAGTAGCCGGGGTAGCTGCCCGGCGCGGCATGCTGGGTCGCGTCAACGCCGAACATCGTGTTGAGCAGCGTATCTGAGAAGTACAGCTGAAAGGCGACCGGCCAGTAGGGGCTGGCGAACGCGCGATGTAGTGTTTCGGAGGATTGAGATTGATTGCTGAACAATCGCGACCACGCCTCGTAAGGCAATACGAAGTCGTGTAGAAAACCCCGCAAGCCACGAAACAGCGCCTCAAAGTTGCCTGACTCCGAGAGACCGGTCGAATTCGAATGGCCAATATTGAAGGCTTCCTTCAAGGCGTCGCCGCTCAGTGCACTCAATGCTCGGCGCTTTCGATCCAAGTGCGAAAACTGCTCGGCATTGGGGTCTACCAAGGTGATGCAAACCTGCGGATCGGCTGCCCGCAGAGCAAGCGCAGTGCAGCCCCCGGAAGTGACCAACAACAGGCGTTGGCAAGGGTGTCGGGCGAGCACTTCGAGCTCGATCCTGGGGTCTTCGCGGACTACCGCAAACTGCAATGCCCCGCGAGCGCTAAACGGTCGATTTCGGAGTGTAGGAATTTCAAGCGCCCTTTTATTGATTGCAGACCTCGTTTTTACGCGAAGACTACATGCTAGCTTAATGAATTACAAATGTCATTGCCTGCCCCTATTTGTCGTTGCTAATTGTAGCTGGACGTTTCGGAAAAGCGGCGGCAGATGTTTGTTTGTCCGATTCGCCACACCGGTTTGCTCAGCGTGCCTCGCATGCTCAGTTGAAAGCCTTTTAACCCACACACAACCAATTCGGGAGACGCGCCAGGAACTTTTTCGCCACAGACATGCCAAGCTTACGTGGGGCTTGCTACTCACAAGCCAACAACAAGCCAACGAGACGACCTAGGGAATCGCCATGTGGATTGGTCAATATGCGCTACAGCACAAATACACGATGGGCGTGCTAGCGATACTGATCCTGTTGTTTGGTCTGTTTTCGGCCAAGCGTATGTCCACCGACATCCTGCCGGAAGTGAGCATCCCTCCCGTAAATGTCATCTGGACCTATTCAGGTCTGACGCCAGCACAGATGCCGGCTGCGGACAACAAGGGGTCTGAGTCAAATTGTTTTTAGCCGATAGCAATCGGAGCCGAGCCTCCCAGGACTTTCCGCGACCAAACGGATGTCGGCTTTCGGGCAATCGCGATGTCAGCTATGGGCCAGCTACGGCGCTTCACCCGCCCGCCAATTCCACTCCCGCCAACCACCCAACATCGGAAAATACAAGCCAAGCCGTATTGGTTTTTCATCCATCATCATCGCCTGCACCAGCGCAGCATAGGTTTCCAATTGTGCGCGGTAGCGCCGTTGTTCGTTATCAAGAAACGCGTCGACATCCGCACCCTCGTGGCTGCCGGTTTTGAAGTCGATGATCCAACGCACACCATCAGCGTCGACAAACGTGCGATCAAGCGCAACGTTGATGGGCGCACCATCCGTCAAGCCGGTAAGGCGCCATTCTGATCGTGCATCATGATGCGTTTTGAGCGTCCATTGACCGCGTTGGTCAGCCAGCGTCTTGATTAGCGCCGCGGCAACACGATCCCCTGCCGGCTTTAATTCGTTTGCCCTGACGCCAAGACGGGCAAGCTCTTGGTGAACCGACGGGCTGGAAGCCCCGACTCGGGCCGGATTCCAGGCATCAACACCATCCAGCGCGATCCGTTGCAACAACGAATGCACCACCGTGCCGACGTGACGGGCAGTGTCAGTCGCCCATTCAAAATCTATCTGCGGTGCTGGTAGGGCATTTGTATTGCCGTCGCCAACCGAACCGCTGCCGTCCGGCAAGAGTGGTTGCGCCATCAACGGCTGCGGGTGATCAATCGCCAGTCGTGTCGGTCCACCACTTTGTGCATCATCAACTGACATGTGCGGGTTGAGCAACTTGTGTTGCCTTGTTGCTGCCTCATCGCGATTGGATTCTCCATCAGCCAACAGCGCGGTGATCGACGGCATCACTGCCGGCCACAACGCACCCAACAGGCTGGCCGACTTCGGCGCAACCATTTCCGCCTGGCCATCCTTCTCTTTGATGGTGAGTGTCGCCAGCAAATGCAAACGCCGCTCGGCGCGGGTGGCCGCGACATACAGCAATCGCACATCTTCATGCTGCTGTTTGGCTCGGTCGAGTTTGGTGATGTATTGATAGATGGCGTCGGTGTCATCATCCGCGCCCGTCTCGCGGATGGGTGCGAGCAAGAGTTCGTGTCCACCGCGATCAACATCAGCTTGCTCCGTCCATACCAACAACTTTTTGTCGTCGTGCCGTGGGGGGCGATCCAAGCCGGGAACAATCACAGTATCAAATTCAAGGCCCTTGGCTTTGTGGATGGTCATGATCTGTACGGGCGGCACGGGGTTGGCATTGTTGTTGGCGCTGTTGTTGGCCCCACCGGTCAAACTTCCGCCACCCGAATACAACCGCTCCATCTGCGCTTGCAGCGCACCGAGACTGACAATCTGCGCGCCGCCACTTTGCTCCTGCGCCTCGGCTTCAAGCAAATCCAGAAATGTCATGGCGTCGTCAAGATCAGTGGTTGCATACAAACACGCAGGCCCCGATAACGCCAACCAGCATTGCTCCACGGCATCCCGCAGCGGCGCGCGGCGGCGCGTTTGTATCGCCGTGTGTAATACGTTGCGCATCTTCTCGATTCGCTGACACCCGTCTGCAGAGAGTGTTTCGAGCCGCGATATATCGTTGATCATTTCCCACACGGTACGCGGGTCCGGTATTAATACACCATCAACCGGCACCACACTCGCCGTGAGCGCGGCGAGGTCGTTTAGCGTCAGCCCACACCACGGCGCACGCAGGATGGCCAGCCATGCGATGCGGTCTGCCACATGCAACAGCGCACGGGTAAGTGCAAACAAATCCTGCACCACCGGCCGGTCCTTGAGCGGATCAATATCGACGGCATGAAATTCAACATCTGCGGCTTTCAACGCTGGCACAATTTCGCGCAAGTGGCCGCGATTACGAATGAGCAGCGCAATACTTGCATCAGGTTTGTCGAGGCGCGTTTGCCGAATAATGTCCACCACCTTCTGGGCTTCAATTTCAGCGGGAGTCGATACCACTTCCGGATTCGCGTCGGTGGTATCAACTCGATGATTTACTGTCCAATGCATGCTCACCGCATCTTCTGCCGGTTGGCCTTCGCTCCCAAACGCAACACACTGGGCATAAGGCACCACGCCGGTGGTTGCATCCTCCGCGCTTGGCATCAGCTGGCTAAAGGTGTTGTTCACCCACGCCACCACACCGGGTACCGAGCGGAAGTTCACTGACAGCGTCAGCGGCGTCAGCGACACACCTCCCAAGCCCGAATGACGGGCGCGCAGGAACAGCCCCACCTCCGCCTCGCGGAAGCGGTAGATCGACTGCATCGGGTCACCCACCACAAACAGCGTGCGCCCATCGTCCGGGGTCCAGCCACGCGTGAGTCTTTCCAGCAATTCAAATTGTGCAAACGAGGTATCTTGAAACTCATCGACCAACAAATGGCGGATGCGATAGTCGAGCGCCAGTGCGAGGTCGGTTGGTTCGTCGTCCGACCCCAATGCCCGCGAGGCTGCCTGCGCAATTTCGGTGAAGTCACACTCGCCTTCGGCGCCGAATACATCCCACAGCTGCGCGGTGGCGTAGGGCAACAGCCGCACAATCGCGCCCAACACCTGCCACTCCGCATCGGTGTAATCGCCGGGCGGTAGCGTGCGCAATGCATCCAACTTCGCTGCGAGTGTTGGGCCCTGCACCTCGTCCGAGGCAAACGATTCCAATAGCGCACCGATACGCGCCTTCATCGCATCAAGCAGCGCCTTTTCTTCTTTGATTTTGCTGGTCGGAAAGCCGACTTTTTTGTTGATGCCGCCCGGTTTGCGCCACGCACCGTCTTTGGTCAGCAACAAATCGGCAATCGCCAGCCATGCAGGTAGCGATTCCACCCGACCATCAGGAAAGACACCGAGAGTTGCACATCCTGAAAGTGCACTATCGACGGACTCTTTGAGCAAGTTTTGCCCGGAAAAGCGCACCAACGCTAGGGTTTCGGTTCTTTCAATTGCCGGATACAACGCAGCGACTTCTGCCACCGCGTGCTCTCGCACCCGTGTCAGCGCCGCTTCAAGCGCTTTGCGTTGATGCATTTGCGGCAGATTGCGTAACCAATGATCACGTCCGCGCAACATATCGGCGATCAGGCTTTCCACCACGCCGAGATTGTTGTCGAGATGGGTCAACAGTGTGGCGATGTCGTCTGCGACCGGTTCGTCATCATTAATTTGTGCCAACAACTGGCGTGCAGCACGCCGATACAACACACTCGCGTCATCGACACTCTCCGGCTGCGCACCAAAGCGCGACATCATCGGCATTTGTCGTGTCAGGGAGGTGTTGAGGGAATCGATGGTCTGGATACGCAGGCGCGCCGAATTTGACAACAACTGCCAGCCGCGCTCGGCGTCACGTGCGAGTACTTGGGTCGCCAGCGTGCGGGTCGTTGTATCGTCGCCCCTATCGCCGCCGCCATTGTCACTTGCATCAATTGTCGCAAAAGCACTCAGCACCCGCGCACGCATTTCCGCCGCCGCTTTGCGGGTGAACGTAATGGCGATCACTTCTTCCGGCTCATCCACCGTCGCCAGCAAGGCGAGATAACGCTGAATCAGCAGCCGCGTTTTGCCGGAGCCAGCGGGCGCACGAACGATGAACGATTGGCCAACATCCAACGCGCGCAGGCGCTCATCGTTATCGATGACGACGCTAGTCACGCTACTCATCGCCAGCACCCGTATTTGTGATTGCGCCGTCAACAGCTGTGTCGTCGACGTCAACTTCACCGGCGGCACCGGTAAATTCTGCCACCCGGCAAACACTTTGCAGGTCGCACTGCGCACAGGTGAGCCCGCCATTTTTTGGGTCAACCGCGGCGATGCCACTCACAAACTGCCGTGCCAGATTGTCCAACGCGACTTCCCATTCCTGTACCAACACGTCCCACGACACATAACCACGGTCCTGCATGCCGCGCTTTTGTTCGATCGGCGTGACGTTGGGCAGAATATTGTCGGTCGCTGAGACGCCTTCAAAGCCAAACGTCTTGCCGCGTTTAAGCCGGGCGAATGCGAGTGCGGAAATTTCCTGTTCAGCAGTGTGAAAATAAAGTGGTAGTTGCGGTTCGTCGGGGCGTTCACCCAGCCAGCCCTTGACCTGCGCCACGCCGGTTTTGTAATCAATCAACGCGTAGGTGCCGTCGTGCAAACGATCGAGGCGATCAAGTTGCAGCCGCATCAACATGCCGGAAACCTCAACCTTGCGCGCCTCTTCACACGCCGCCACCTCAAACGGCAGGCGTTCACGCTCAACCGCCAACCACGCCGTCACGACCTCGCAAAGCCGCGTGTGCTCGATTGCCGCAAACCGGCCAACCAACATCTCGGCACCATCGGCACGCACTTCCGCAATCGCCTGATGCACCGCGTCGTTGATGAGTGTGCTGGTGGCATCTGCGTCCATCGCGAGCAACGTCGCTTGGGACTTTAATTTCGACCAAACGAGACTTAACACCCGGTGTAGCAACGTGCCGCGGGTGGCGGCGTCAAGACCGCCCGCGGGCTCTGCCAATGGTTTGGCGGACAATCGATGCCGCGCAAACGCCCGGAATGGGCACGCGGCTTGGTCGCGAATAATGCCCGAGCCGCCGGATACGGTGGTCGGCGTCGACAAGGGCGACAACGTCGTATCTGGAATGGCCGAACGCGCATGTGACGCGTTGACGGCCTGCAGCATTTCCGCATAGTTCGCCGTCGGCGGGCTTGCAGGTTGCATTGCAAAGTGACTGATCAAGGCGCTCGCTTGTCGCGCTTCTTGGCTACCACGGCTGCCACCACTTCCTTCATGCACAGCATGACTGACGATCAATTCATTTGTGCTGTGCCGCCAACCGTCAGTGATACGTCTGTCGAGCGCAAGAGAGGCGGCGGCAGACGCCTCGGTCACACCCGCCTGTCGCTGCAGCGCCGCCGGGATAAAGGGATTGGGACGCGCCGCGAGCGGCCACGCGTCGTCGCTGAGACCTGTCACCCACATTGCATCAAACGGATCAAACGATTGACCGGCCGATTCAAGAATTCCCAGCACCTGAATCGGCGCCAGATTGCCGTCAGCCGATTCCGGCTGAAAGACGGTGTCACCAACAATGCGCCGCAACTGGGCAAGTGCTTCATCCGCACGCATGCGCGGCTGTACGTTTTCCAGCGCGGCCAACATGTCGAGGGCATCGCGAAATTTTGCCAGCACCTGAAAGTCAGCCGATCCCAATGTGCGTTCACCGGGGAAACCCCATGCGCTGAGCACCTTGGTGAAATGGCGGCTCCAGTCGTGCGGTGAACGCTTGGTTGGTCCCGCGACTTTTTTGTTGGTCGGCGTGGCAGTCTCAACCGGAATTGCGACAACCTTGTCGATGATTTCCATCCACGACGAGCATTGCCGCGCAACGTTCTCCAATTGTTTACTTGCGTTTAGCTTGAAAAACTTTTGCAAGGCCAACAGGCTGACCTCTGCAGAGAGTCTGTCACGCAACAGCGCATCAAGTTTTGCGCGGGCCGCCAACTCACGCTCGGCACCGCCAACAAACGGTGAACGCAACAGCGCGCTGAAACGCGCAAACGACAGCGGCCGGCCTTGCGAAAATTCGATTAATTCAAGCGCGTCACTGACCAGTCCGTATTCGTTCAACGGCAAGCCGAGCGAGAGATTAAACAGCAAAGATACCGACGGTGCATCAGCGCCTGACTTCATTTGCGCACGCGCCATGGGCTCCAATGCGTCCGTCAATACACGCAACATCCGGCTGCGTTTGTTTTGCAGATCCGGCACCACGATGGCGATGCGGGTACCAATACTCGCCTCAAGTTGGGCGCGCGCCCAGGCGGCGCAGGCGCGCAACTCGTCATCCTCAGTCGTGAACACGACGCGTTTGGTGGCGCTGGCGGTCACGGCAGCATTAGTGGCATCGAATAACGAGCCAACCTCGATGCCAATATCAGAACATACCTTAAAAAAGGTCTCGACCTGCGGTGTGACAATGTCAAAACCCGCCGTCAGTAATTGTCGCGGTCGCAAATCGTTTGCAAGTTTTTCTCCTGCTGTTGTATGTGCCAACGTCGCGGTCAAGCTATTGGCGAGCACATCCGGCAACACCGCGTGATCAATCACATTCATTTCGCGGCACAGCTGCTGGTAGCTGAGCGCCCACGAAAAGAACACCTGCCCGTCCTCGTGCAGCGGATAACCACGCATGGCATCCAATATTCGCCACTGATTTGCCACCGACCAGGCGGCTGCGGCCTGTTTTGCGGTTTGCGGCACTGACAGCAATGCAGCACTGGTATCTGACTGACGAATCACCTGCTCCCACAACAGATGGCTCTGCGGGGCGTCAATTAGTCGGGCAGTGGTGGCCATACTGGTGGCAGTGGTATCGGCGCACAAACGAATCGCTTGGTAAGTGCGGACCAAGAACGTTGCCAGTGGCAGGATATCGGGTGCCGCCCATGCCAGGTGGCCGGCTTGTTGTTGGGCGCTGTCATAGGTACGTTTGAGCGCGACCGCAAGACGCCGATTCGGCGTTACTACTGTCACCCGCTCGGTAGCGAGGACATCGAGTACGTTTTGCGAGAGGTAAGTCGTGTTACTTCTCAATCAAATGGGCTTTGTCTTTGACCTTCGCCCATTCATCAGCATCCGGCGGGCTGGGTTTGCGCTGGACAATCGGCTTCCAGACTTTGGCAAGCTCGGCGTTGATGGCGATAAATGGCTTCTGCGCGGTCGGCACATCATCCTCGGCAAATATCGCCTCGACAGGGCATTCGGCGACACACAAGGTGCAATCGATACACTCGTCCGGGTCAATCACCAGCATATTTGGCCCCTCACGAAAACAATCAACGGGGCAAACGTCGACACAGTCGGTGTATTTGCACTTAATGCAGGATTCGGTGATGATGTAGGCCATGATGCGTTTTTGTAGGGAGTTGGGGTGACGGACTGTTGGCATTTTAACAGACGCCCCCATTTCAACCTCTGTCGATACGGCCAATAAACTGCCATTTGTCGAAAAATGGCATAATCGCCCCCTTGCGGTTGCGTCGAAATGCGCCGCCCGATCAAATCAATATGAGGTAAAAATGAGCAACGCGATCGTTTATGTCAGTGATAACACGTTTGATGCTGAGGTTTTGCAAAGCGCCACACCGGTGTTGGTCGACTATTGGGCCGAATGGTGCGGGCCGTGCAAGATGATCGCCCCGATCCTCGAGGATGTCGCCCGCGACTACGCCGGGAAACTGAAGGTCGCCAAGCTCAATATCGATGAAAATCAGGCAACCCCGCCAAAATACGGCATTCGCGGCATCCCCACCCTGATGCTGTTCAAGAACGGCAATGTCGAAGCGACCAAGGTCGGCGCCCTGTCGAAGACCCAGTTGGCCGCGTTTATTGACGCAAATATCTAGAAATACGTTGTTTCTGGCTCTGGAGGGGCCAAGCGAAATTGCTTGCCCCTCGGCATTTTTTGGTTATACTGCTCTCAATCTACGTTGATATGTCATCCGTAGCGCCTTTGTAGTTCGCGGTTCCTCTGCCGTAACCCCCAACCTTAGTTGATTCTTGATTGCGCCTCGCTGTTCCAGCGGCCAATCATGGCAGAAAGCCGCGCGGCATCCCGTGTTTCCATTGGTGGTTTGGCTGATATCGTGTCGGCCCACCATCACTAATTCAGTCTTCAGATTCACCATTGAGGCATCCGCCTCCCAATCACCCTAAGCACCCAGAAACCGCATATGCAACTATCCGAAATGAAACTCAAACACGTCTCCGAACTCGTGGAGATGGCCGGTGTCGCCGAACTCGAGGGCGCCAATCGCCTGCGCAAACAGGAACTGATTTTTGCGCTCCTCAAACATCAGGCGAAAAAAGGTGAAGCAATTTTTGGTGATGGCACGCTTGAGGTATTGCAGGATGGCTTTGGTTTCCTGCGTTCACCGGATATTTCCTACCTGGCCGGACCGGACGACATTTATGTCAGCCCGTCGCAGATCCGCCGCTTCAACCTGCACACCGGCGACACCATCGAAGGCGAAATCCGCACGCCGAAAGAAGGCGAGCGTTATTTTGCCCTCGTGAAAGTCGACAAGGTCAACGGCGAGCCGCCGGAAGCCGGCAAGAACAAAATTCTGTTTGAGAACCTGACCGCACTGTTTCCAAACAAGCCATTCACACTTGAACGCGATATCAAGTCCGACGAAAATATCACCGGTCGCGTGATCGACATTATCGCGCCAATCGGCAAAGGCCAGCGTGGGCTGCTTGTCTCCTCGCCAAAATCCGGCAAAACGGTGATGCTGCAGCATATCGCGCAGGCCATCACCAGCAATCACCCGGAAGTGATATTGATCGTATTGCTGATCGACGAGCGCCCGGAAGAAGTGACCGAAATGCAGCGCACCGTCAAAGGTGAAGTGGTGTCATCGACCTTTGATGAACCCGCGACCCGCCACGTGCAAGTGGCCGAAATGGTCATTGAAAAGGCAAAACGTCTGGTCGAACACAAAAAAGATGTGGTCATTCTGCTCGACTCGATCACGCGTCTGGCACGCGCCTACAACACCGTCGTACCGGCGTCCGGCAAGGTGTTGACGGGTGGTGTCGACGCCAACGCATTGCAGCGGCCAAAACGTTTTTTTGGTGCCGCACGCAATATCGAGGAAGGCGGCTCGTTGACAATTATCGCCACCGCCTTGATCGACACCGGCTCACGCATGGATGATGTGATCTACGAAGAGTTCAAGGGCACCGGCAACATGGAAGTGCACCTGGACCGCCGCGCCGCTGAGAAACGTGTCTATCCTGCACTGAACGTTAATCGCTCGGGTACCCGTAAAGAAGAATTGCTCATCAAACCAGAAATCCTGCAGCGCGTCTGGGTGTTGCGCAAAATGATGTTTGCCATGGACGAGCTCGAGGCAACCGAATTTTTGATCTATAAGTTGAAAGCGACCAAGAACAACGCGGAGTTCTTCGACTCGATGAAAAAATCGTAGCTAGCCAATCACGAACTCTCGTTTCGCACTTCGGGTCGCATCCCCGTAAACGGGGCCCCCTGCTCCACCGTACGTTGCTCACAGTTCTTCGACTCGATGAAAAAGTCGTAGAGAGCCAATCCCGAACTCCCGTTTCGCACTTCGGGTCGCATCCCCGCAAACCAGGCTCTGCTCCGCCGTCCGTTGCTCACAGTTCTTCGATCCAATGAAAAAGAGTTAGGACCGGAACTCCTCCTTCGCACTGCCGCTCGCAACGCCAAGTAATGGCTGCGGATTTGGCGACACCCGCTATTGCGCCGTTGATCGACGCTGTTTTGCGATCAGAAGCGACCGTTAACCGACCAACAATGCCTCTCTATCCCGCAAACGGGGTATAGCCCCTCACAGGGGTAGCGGCGGTACAATCACCTATTGATGATTGGATAATTTTCGCCATGCCGACCGTATTGATTGTTGAAGACGATGTTGCATTTCGCGATCGATATATCGCGACGCTCGCCAAGGATCCCTCTTTTGAGGTAATCGGCAGCGTGGGCACGGCTGCTGAGGGATTAAAAACGCTTGATTCCCACAAGCCTGATATTTTGCTCGTCGATCTTGGCTTGCCTGACCAATCTGGCATTGAAGTGATTCGCCACGCAAGCAAAACACTTCCGGCGTGTGAATGCATGGTGGTGACGGTATTTGGCGACGAAGAACACGTGTTGGCGTCGATTGAAGCCGGTGCGTCGGGTTATTTGCTGAAGGACGCGTCGGAAGACAGTTTTTTATCCGGCATCCGCGAGTTGATGGCGGGTGGTTCACCCATCTCGCCCATCATCGCCAGACGGCTGTTGAAGCGTTTCCACTCGGAGGCCGGCGCAACCAACCCGTTACCTGCAAGTTCTGATAATGTGTCAGGTGAGTCCGAAGTATCGCTATCGGATCGCGAACGCGAAATTCTGCTGCTCGCGTCAAAGGGCTACAACTACCCTGAAATGGGTAAATTGATGGGCATTTCGCCTCATACCGTGACGAGCCATGTTAAAAAAATATATCGAAAGCTCGCCGTGCATTCACGAGGAGAAGCGGTATTTGAAGCCAACCGCATGGGCCTTATCCGCACGCTTTGACGTCGCATCACCGGTCAAATCCATGCAGACGATTGGCTGTTTTCTGCGCCGGCTGGGTGCGATTTGTTTTTTTGTCGCAACCGCGGCGATTGGCGAGACCGGCGACAACAGCCAGGTTGCCGCGGGTGGCCTCATCACGTTTGATCAGGCCCAGTTTTTGCAATCGCCGTCGACCGAACCGCCACCAGCAAACAGTGTTTGGCGGGTCATCGATCTTCCCGATAGCTGGCGCATTCAAAAACGCGATTGGCGGCAATATGGGTGGTATCGCCTCACGTTTCGACATCAAGGCGCACAACACGACGGCAAGTCCGGCGAACAACGTGCAATTTACATCACGCGCGTCACCAACAACATTGAAATCTATCTGAATGGTTCGTCATTCGCCGTTAGCGGACGGCTGGGACCGAAGCCACAGGAATCTTGGAACCTGACACAATATTTTTTGATTCCGTCCAGCTTGATTCGCGAAGGAGAGAACGAGATTCTTATCCGCCTGCATCCAGATGGCTATGCACGCGCGGGCATCGCCCAAGTTGTCATCGGCGCGAGTTATCTCGTCGAGCCGATGTTTGCCAGGCGCCATTTTATTCAAACCACCGCACCACAGTTGATTACCGGTGTATTGGTTGTAATGGCTGTTTTCTCGTTGACCTTATGGTTGCGGCGCCGCTCTGAAACGATGTTTTTGTTGTTCGGGCTCATGGCCGCCGTTGCCGTCGTCCGGTTGTTTCATCATTACCTGCGCGACACGCCGGTTTGGCTCGGCGCACTTTCCGTACCGGCAATGTGCTGGCTGACGACCTTGCAGGTCAATTTTTCCTTGCATTACGCCAATCGTCCGTTGCCAAGATTTGAACGCGCATTAATATGGCTTGCGGTGATTTCGTCTGCATTTCTGGCCATGGCCGTACTCGCCAATGCCTTTTGGGCGGCCACAGGCATCATTTACGGGATTTATGCATTGCTTACGCCGGTATTGACGGTGGTGTTGATTTATCAGCTTACCCGCGTGTTGACGCGCGGCAACGTCTTGATGATTGTTGCAGTATTGTTTACATCCGGTTTTGGCATTCACGACTTTCTGAATTACCGCGAGTTGCTCGGTTATGACCGGCTCTATCTGATTCCGCTCGGACTGCCACTGTTGCTGGTTGCGGTTGCCGCGTTACTGGTTCGGCGCTTCGTTGAGACGCTGACCAACTACGAATCGCTCAACGCCAGCCTGGCCAATCGTGTGGCAATTCGCGAACGAGATCTGGCGGCGAGTTTTGCGCGGGAGCGCGCCCTCGATCAGCAGCGCGCCACCGCCGAGGAACGACAACGGCTGATGCGTGATATGCACGATGGTATCGGCTCGCAGTTGATGTCAACGCTGGCGGTAATGCGCCGCGGCACCCTGTCACAGGCGGCGCTGGAGGGGATTATTGCCGACTGCATCGACGAATTGAAATTGACGATTGATTCGCTGGAACCGGTCGAGCGTGATTTGTTGGTGGTGCTCGGCAATTTGCGCTACCGCCTGGAGCCGCGGTTGAATGCGGCAGGTATCACCCTCGAATGGGCGGTCAACGATCTGCCGCCACTCGACTATCTGGATCCTGAAAACGTGCGCAGCGTGCTGCGCATCGTGCAGGAAGCCTTTACCAACACGCTCAAACACGCCAATGCCACGCACATATTGTTGTCGACCGGTGTTGATCGTATTGCCAATCGCATACTCGTGCGCGTCATCGACGATGGCATATCATTCGACCCGGACAAGTTGCGCGGTGGACGCGGTCTTGCCAACATGAAAAGCCGCGCCGTAAACATGGGCGGCGATGTTGAGATCATTCCGCTCAAAGGCGGTGGCACCTGTGTGACGTTGTTATTGCCGCTAACAACTTTCCGCCCCAAGCCCGCCGCCTGATAATCCGCGGCAGGTTGCACACTCAACTTCCGCCGCGCAGCGACACCAGCACCTCGTCGAGCATTTTTTTGGCGTCGCCGAACAACATGCGGTTGTTTTCCTTGTAGAACAGGGGATTATCAACACCCGCATAACCGGACGCCATGCTGCGTTTCATGACGATGCTGGTTTTGGCCTTCCATACCTCAAGCACCGGCATGCCGGCAATCGGACTGGTCGGATCATCCTGCGCCGCAGGATTGACGATATCGTTTGCACCGATCACCATTACCACGTCGGTATTGGCAAAGTCCTCGTTGATTTCATCCATCTCAAACACGATGTCGTAGGGGACCTTTGCCTCGGCAAGCAACACATTCATGTGGCCCGGCATGCGACCGGCAACCGGATGGATACCAAACCGCACGTTGATTTTTTTCTCGCGCAGAAACTTGGTGATTTCGTAGACCGTGTGCTGCGCCTGCGCCACCGCCATCCCGTAACCCGGCACGATGATGACACTCTTGGCGTCGCGCAGCAGTTCGGCGGTCTCAGCCGCACCGACCGGCACTACCTCACCGGCCGGTTGTGCGGCATCACCGCCGGCTTTTGCAACCGGTGCACCGCCGCCAAATCCGCCGGCAATCACGCTGATGAAATTGCGATTCATCGCCTGGCACATGATGAACGATAAAATTGCGCCGCTTGAACCCACCAGCGCGCCAATCACTATCAACAGGTCATTCGATAACATAAAGCCGGTCGCCGCCGCCGCCCAACCGGAATAGCTGTTGAGCATCGACACCACCACCGGCATATCCGCGCCACCAATGGCCATCACCATATGCATGCCAAACAGCAGCGCAATGACTGTCATGACAATCAACGGTGTCATGCCCGACGAGACCGTCTCGGCGTGGATAAATTCGCGTCCGAACCAGATCACCACCAGCAAACCGATCAGATTAAGGAAATGCCTACCCGGCAGCAACAACGGCTTGCCGCCGATACGGCCCGACAGTTTGCCAAAGGCAATGACCGAGCCGGAGAAGGTGACCGCACCAATCAAAATGCCGAGATAGATTTCAACTTCATGGATGGTTTTCTCAACGCCGCTATACGCAACCGAGGTATCGATATAACTGACAAATCCGACCGCCATGGCGGCCAAACCGACCAGGCTGTGCATAAACGCGACCAGTTCCGGCATTTGTGTCATTTGCACGGTACGCGCGGCGTAAAGTCCGATCGATCCACCGACGACCATCGCGCCAACAATCCACGGGATGCCTGCGGCGGTAACACGCGGGCCGAGTACCGTGGCGAGCACGGCAATGCCCATGCCCAGAATGCCAAACAGGTTGCCGCGGCGTGCGGTTTCCGGATTGGACAAACCGCTCAGACTCAATATAAACAACATGATGGCGCCGATATAGGCGGCCGTAACCAGACTGTCAGACATGGTGATGGCTCCTATTTCCGAAACATTGCCAGCATGCGCTGGGTGACGGCAAAACCGCCGAACATATTGATGGCTGTAAGGGCAATACCAACCACGGCGAACCATCGTATCAATTCATCCGGTCGCGCCGATTGCCCGGCCAGTCCGACAACCGCAGGCGGGGCAATTTGTACCAGCGCACCGATGACGATGATCGAACTGATCGCGTTGGTGACACTCATCAGCGGCGTATGCAATGACGGTGTGACATTCCATACCACCATGTAGCCGACAAAACACGCCAGCACAAATACCGTGAAATGGCCGAGAAATGCCGCCGGTGCGTTTGCGCCGACAAACCAGAACAGTGCGGCTGCCAGCGCAAACATCACCGCCAGCTTGCCGCCTGACATCGGTGCCGAAGTTGCACCATGACCTTTTTTGGCAACAACGGCGGCGGCAGGCTTCGGCGCCGGCACAGCCGGAAGTTTGGGTGCGGGCGCGGGCCAGGTCACCGCACCGGCCTTGATCACCGTCAGTCCGCGAATCGCATCGTCCTCCATGTTGACGTTGATGACGCCGTCTTTGGTTTTGCACAGTTCTTCGGCGAGTCGGAAAAGATTGGTGCCATACAGCGTTGATGCCTGTTTGGCGAGACGACTCGTCAAATCGGTGTAACCGACGATCGTGACGCCGTGTTTGACCACGGCTTTTCCCGGTTCAGTGAGTTCACAATTTCCGCCTTGCTCGGCGGCCATATCGACGATGACGCTGCCGGCCTTCATCGATTGCACCATTTCGGCAGTGATGAGTTTGGGCGCGGGTTTGCCGGGAATCAGTGCGGTGGTGATGATGATGTCGACTTCGCGCGCTTGTTTCGCGTACATCTCACGCTGCGCCTGCTGAAAGCCGTCGCTCATCACTTTGGCATAACCGCCACCGCCGCCGCCCTCTTCAGCGTAATCCACCGCAACAAACTCGCCACCGAGAGATTTCACCTGGTCGGCGACTTCGGCGCGCGTATCGTTGGCGCGCACGATCGCCCCCATGCTGGCGGCCGTACCGATCGCAGCCAAACCTGCCACGCCGGCACCGGCGATAAACACTCTGGCGGGTGGCACTTTGCCGGCGGCCGTGATCTGCCCGGCGAAAAATCGCCCAAAGACGTTGGCCGCTTCAATCACGGCGCGATAACCACTGATACCGGCCATCGAGGTCAGCGAATCCATCTTTTGCGCCCTTGACAACATGCGTGGCAAACAATCCATCGCCAACACGGTCACTTTTCTGGCGGTCATCGCAGTCATCAAGTCCGGGCTTTGCGCCGGCCATATAAACGAAATCAGCGTTTGACCTTCGCGCATGAGCGCAACCTCATCCATGCTCGGCGCACGCACCTTGAAGACGACGTCCGCATTGGCCCACAGTGCGCGGGCGTCGCCGGCAATGGTGGCGCCAGCCGCGACATACGACGCATCATCACAATTTGCAGCATCACCCGCACCCGCTTCAACGCTGACGGCGAAGCCGAGTTTGATCAGTTTTTCAACGACCTCGGGCACCGTTGCAACGCGTTTTTCACCGGCAAACACTTCTTTTGGTACACCAATCACGAGACCCATGACGTTCTCCCCCTGCGCGTTTTTGTTAAATGCGTCGATTGTGCGGACTGATAGGCAAGCGTATCCACCGGCCTGCAGGATTTCCCAGCCGTTAGTCTAACCGGAACCCATTCACAGTGGCAGCTGCCGCGCGTTTGCCAACGCGTCAATGGTTTGCCGGCCCTTTGCAAAGCCAATTGCCTTAAAAAACTCGCCCATTTCGGCGGGCGATAGGAGACGCTGCGCCTGATTGGTCAAACCCAGATATCGTGCTGTGTCGTTGGGATCGTGCTGCGCGATCAGTTCGGTAATACCTGCACCGAGCAAGAAATTGGCCTGCGTCGCGTAACCGATCAGTTCTCCGCCGGCATCGACACCCGCTTCGGCGATTGCGGTGAAATCAACATGCGCCGTGATGTCCTGCAGCCCCGGAAACAAAAACGGATCGGTATGCGCGTGGTGTCGGTAGTGGCACATCAGGGTACCGGCGTGACGGGTGGAATGATAAAACTCGCTGCGTCTGAAGCCGTAGTCAATCAACAGAATCACACCGGTTTTTAGCGTCTGCACCAACGACGCTGTCAGCGCCGCCGCCTGCGGGGCAAATTCGGAAAAATAGCCATCTGGTGGCTGCAGTTGAAACACATCACGATTCACCGCCTCAACCATTTCCTTCACATCTGCCGGCAGACCCGGCACATCCCGCCAGATAAATCCATTGTCCGCATTTTCCGTTAGTGCCACGCCACGTTCGGCATTCCCGCCCGGGCCAAATGTGACCAAATGCACCGGCACCACGTCGAGCACTTCATTGGCGACCATGGCGCCGACAAAATTCGCCGGCAAGGTATCAATCCACGCGCATCGGTTGAACAAATGCGCGGGCAGGCCGGCGAGTGTTTCACGTTGCCGGGCGCGCAAATCGGCCGACACCTCCAGCAGCAGGTATTTTTCAGGTAACGCGCCAAGTGCCTCGAGGGCTGGCAGCATGTCAAACGCCAGCCGGCCCGAGCCAGGCCCGAGTTCAAGCAAATTGCCGTTGGTGTGTTGCACGGTTTGGGCAACGCTGCGGGCAATACACGCCCCGAACAACGGTGAAATCTCCGGCGCGGTAATGAAGTCGCCGGCCTGCCCAAACTTACGGGCGCCGGCTGCGTAATATCCCAGCCCGGGGGCGTAAAGCGCACGATCCATAAACGTCGCAAATGAAATCCAGCCACCGGCGCGACGAATTTCGTCCTGCAACATTGCTGTGCACGCCGCAATATGTGCCAGCGCGTCTGCGCCGGGCGGGGGCATTGTGCCTGTCGGGAGGTCGTCGGAAGTCTTCACGCGTGCGGGTCGGCTAAAATACGCATTATGTCAGCCACTTCCGCCCCCGCCGTATTTGCCTCGCCCGCCACGCCAAAAGCCGTGTTGATCACCGGCGCCGCCAAACGTGTGGGTGCGGTCATCACCCGTGTTCTCCACCAAGCCGGCTGTAATGTTGTGATTCACTGCAACCGTTCACGCAAAGAAGCGGATCAATTGGCCGTTGAGCTCAATAAACATCGCGCAAAATCGGCTGCGGTGGTGCAGGGCGACCTGTTGGCCTACAACGCGCTGAAAGGTTTGGTCAATCAGGCCCATTCGTGTTTTGGCCGGCTGGATGGCCTGGTCAACAATGCCTCGTCTTTTTATCCAACCCCGATTGGCAACATCAGTGAAGACGACTGGCTCGACCTGATGGGCTCCAATTTGAAGGCGCCGCTATTTTTGTCGCAGGCCGCCGCGCCGTTTTTGCGTGAAACACAAGGCGGAATCGTCAATATCATTGATATCCATACCGAGCAGCCGCTCAAGGATTTTGCCGTCTATAACGTTGCCAAATCCGGTCTTGCCGGGCTTACACGTTCGTTGGCGCTCGATCTTGCCCCGGCGATCCGGGTTAATGGTGTTTCGCCCGGGGCGATTCAGTGGCCCGAGCAGACTGCCGCATATCCGGAAGCCGAACGGGCGCGGATTGTTGCGCAGGTTCCGTTAAAAAGAGTTGGTGCCGGCGACGATATTGCCGGCGCGGTCAAATATCTGCTGTTGGATGCGCCCTATGTGACCGGGCAAATCCTCGCGGTTGATGGTGGAAGATCGTTGTGTCTATGAATTCCGTCGTGACGCAAAAACAACAGGTTGAACACAACAAACTGGCAAAGCGTCTGCGCCGCCAGGTCGGTGAGGCGATTGCCGATTTCAACATGATCGAAGCGAATGACCGGGTCATGGTGTGCCTGTCGGGTGGCAAGGACAGTTACGCCTTGCTCGACGTGTTGCTCGGCCTGAAAGAAAAGTCGCCGGTACCGTTTGAGATTGTTGCGTTTAACCTTGACCAGAAGCATCCGGGATACCCCGAACACATCCTGCCGGATTATCTGACCGGTCTCGGCATTCCGTTTCGTATCGAGCAGCAGGATACCTATTCGACCGTCAAGCGCGTCATTCCCGAGGGCAAAACGATGTGTTCGTTGTGCTCGCGACTGCGGCGCGGGGTGATCTACCGGGTGGCGACTGAATTGGGCGCAACCAAGATTGCGCTCGGCCATCACCGTGATGACATTGTGCAAACGTTTTTCCTTAACGCGTTTTTTGGCTCCAAACTCAAGGCCATGCCGCCGAAGCTGGTGTCCGACAACGGTAAACATATCGTGATACGGCCGCTTGCTTACGTTGATGAGCGTGATCTGGAAAGTTACGCCGATCTAAAAGCGTTTCCCATTATTCCGTGCGATTTGTGCGGCTCACAGGACAACCTGCAGCGTCAGCAGGTCAAATTAATGTTGCGCGATTGGGACAAAAAATTTCCCGGTCGTATTGAAAACATTTTCCGCGCATTGTCGAACGTCGCATCGTCACACCTGCTGGACCGCACGCTGCACGATTTTGCCAATCTGCGGGCAACCGGTGTTGCGGATAACGACGGTGACAAAGTGTTTGACGAAGAAGCGCTGTGCGCGCCGCCCGCAACGACAGCCCGGGTCATTTCATTTAAATAGCGGCACCGTTGGCGCGCGGCTGGTATGACTTGCGTGACACCAATTTCACAATGCCCCAGATAATCAACACCGGCACGGCCAGGAATATCGCAAACGGCAGCACCACCATCAAGATGCCGAATATGGCGGCGAGTAGCGCCAACACCACCACCATGGCAACCACGCCGGCGAGGATGATGCCGACTCCCATCAAGGCGCCGATGGTGACCACTGCCGCCACAATCAGAACCGGTAGCGCAATCATCCAACCGAGCACCGAGTCGGACATGTCATCACCAAACAGGTAAAGGCCGCCATCCCACTGCTGGACGTTGTGCAGATGCACCATCAGGAACGAAGCCGCGATTAACGCGAGCACGGCGACCAGTGTCCATAACAAGAATTTGGTGGTTTTATTGGCAACGATGGTTTTCATGTCAGGCCTCTCAAAAAATCGGTTCAGTGATGCAATGAACAGATTGTTCGCCGAATACACCACTGACGCCAACGTCGGACGACCAAATGCAGAAATCACCGGCCTGATTGTCGTCCGCGCTGGTGGATTGCGCTGCAACCAAACAGGTGACACGTTCAAAAACACCATCATTCCAGCGCAGAGCCTGCCCAGGCATTTGCTTGCGACGAGACACCAATAACCACGCGGTCCTTGAGGCACAACCGGCTGGAAATATCCGTCAGACGGGCACTTTCGATTTCTTGCTTTTCTGTATTTATTTACAGCCTTTTGCCACAGGCGTAACATTGTCGCATGTCCGTAAACGCACTGCTGGTCGACTTCAATTCTTACTTTGCATCCTGCGAGCAACAGGTGCGCCCGGAGCTGCGCGGCCGGCCGGTGGGTGTGGTGCCGATGCTGGCAGATTCGACCTGTCTGATTGCCGCCAGTATCGAAGCCAAACGTTTTGGCGTCAAAACACTGACCAACGTTGGTGAGGCCAAAAAACGTATTCCCGACATCGTACTGGTGGTGGCACGCCATGAGATCTATATCGATATTCACCAGCGCGCCGTCAAAGCGGTCGACGAAATAGCGCCGGTGCGCAAAGTGTTGTCGATTGACGAAATGGTGTGTGATTTACCATCCGGGTACAAAACCGTCGAGCGCGCCAAAGAGCTGTCGATGGACATCAAGCGCCATCTCGCGGCGACGGTCGGTGAATACATGAAGGTATCGATTGGTATTGCGCCCAATCTGTTTTTGGCAAAACTCGCGTCCGACATGGTGAAACCCGACGGATTGGTGGTGCTCGAAGAACACGATGTGCCGCAAAAAATCGCCCACCTCGGCCTGCGTGCGCTCAACGGTGTCGGCGGCAATATGGAAGCGCGGCTGCATCAGGCCGGTGTGATGACCATCGACCAGCTTTATGCACAAACACCCGATCAGTTACACAGTATCTGGGGCGGCGTCGGCGGGTTGCGCTTCTACAAGAAACTGCGCGGCGAGGAAGTGTCCGAGCCGCACAATGAAATGGGGTCGATCGGCCATTCACACGTGTTGCCGCCGGAGTTACGGGATCGGGACAATGCGCTGGCGGTGTTGAACCGGCTCACTCAAAAAGCGGCGATGCGGCTGCGCAAGGCGTGCCACACCACCGGCGCACTCACCATCAAGGTCAAATTTCTGAACGCACCGACCTTCGAAGCCACCACGCGTTTGCAGGACACCGAGGACACGCTGGCGCTGATTCACGCGGTCGAGCAGCTTTGGCAGAAATATCCCGCCAGAAAGTCCGCCAAACCGTTACAGGTTGCCCTCACCCTCGGTGATCTGCGGC
>JANMNT010000357.1:0-5045 GCA_031368465.1 Burkholderiales bacterium | reverse complement strand
GCGTCCAACCGGCCGAACTACGAAAAGGCGGAGGCGCTGTTGCAAAAGGCTGCAACAGCCGGCCGGCCGGAAGCCACCGCATGGCTTGCGGCGGTCAAAATGTGGCGACCGGCACCCGCCGCGCTCGGGTGGCTTTCGAGTTATTAATCGACTAGGCCGCGCTGTGCCAGTCGGTCAGCCGCCTGCCCGCCTCCGCCAGCGTGGTTTCTTTTTTCGCAAAACAGAACCGGATGATCTTGTTGTCGGTGCCGTCGTGATAAAACGCGCTCATCGGAATACACGCCACACCAACTTCGCGCGTGAGCTTGATGGCGAAGTCCTTTTCGCTCAGATGCGCGTATTCCAGAATGTGCGCATAACTCGCCGATACAAAATAGGTGGCGGCTGACGAAAAAAACCGCAGGCGCACATCGGCGACCGCCCGCAAAAAATAGTCACGTTTGGCTTGATAAAACGCCGGTAGCTGCAAATGGGTCCGTTCGGCCATGTAGTGGGCAATGGCGTGTTGCGACGGTGTGTGCACCGTGAAAACAATAAATTGATGGGCCTTGCGGAATTCATGCATGAGTTCACGCGGTGCAAGCGCATAGGCGATTTTCCAGCCGGTGACGTGGTAGGTCTTGCCGAACGATGAAATCACGAATGACCTCGCCGCAAGGGCGGGGTGGCGCGCGACACTTTCATGTTGCGCACCGTCAAACACCATGTGTTCGTACACTTCATCACTGATGACGATGATATGGGTGTTTGCGACGATGGCGGCGAGTGTGTCCATATCCGCTTGCGACCACACCGTCGCCGTCGGGTTGTGCGGTGTGTTGATCATGATCGCGCGGGTGCGGGGCGTGATCAGCGCGCGCACCTCGTCCCAATCCGGCTTGTAATCCGGGAAACGCAGCCGCGCATAGACAGGCACGCCGCCATTCATCCGAATCGACGGCTCGTAGCTGTCATACACCGGTTCAAAAATAATTACTTCGTCACCGGGGTGAACAATTGCCGTGAGGGCGGTGTGTATCGCCTGAGTCGCGCCGGCGGTGACGGTAATCTCGCTGGCGGGATCGTATTGGGCGCCATACATGTCCGATACCTTCACGGCGATGGCGTCCCGCAGAATGCCAATACCGGCCATCGGCGGGTATTGGTTGTGGCCGGCCGCCATTGCGGCGTGCATCAGCGATAACAAACGCGGATCACAGTCAAAGTCCGGAAAGCCCTGGCCAAGGTTGACCGCGCCGACCTCGGCCGCCAGCGCGGACATGGTGGTAAAGATGGTGGTGCCGACGTTTGGCAGTTTTGAATGGATGGTGGGCATGGCGCGTGATGGTGGTAATTCGTTTGGACATGATAACAAGCGGAATTGGCCGGTTTGCGGACATACCGGCGATGGTTGCCTAATCGTCGTATGCTACAATTGCAACAATGATGCAATAAACATCGATTGCGATTAACCTTGTCGACCACACCATGACGATATTTCAAGAAACCGCGCGACCCGCGCCGACAAACCGTCACAAGTTGAGCCTACGGCCTGATCAGACCAAACTTGCCACCGCGCTATTCGGCGCAATGCTTTTTGCCGCCGCGGTTTCGACCTCAGCGCAGACAGTGCCGCCTGCCTCGCCAGTGGCGGGTGCTGAAAAAAGTGCCGCCGCAAATCCATCAACGACACCAAAAAAAGTAACCGACATTATCGTGATCGGTAATCCCCTTGGTGCAACCGATGCTCGTGATGTCGTGTCACCTGTGGAGGTGTTGAGTGGCAACGAATTGTTGTTGCGTCGTGCCGGCACGCTGGGTGAAACAGTCGATGGTTTGCTTGGCGTGTCGTCGACATGGTTCGGCCAGAATGCCGGCCGCCCGGTGATTCGCGGGCTCGACGGCGACCGCGTGCGGGTGCTGAGTAATCTCGGCTCGTCGTTGGATGCCTCGAGCCTTTCGTTTGATCACAATCCAGCAATTGATCCACTGGCGATCGAGCGTATCGAGGTTCTGCGTGGTCCGGCGGCATTGCTCTACGGTGGAACGGCGATTGGTGGCGTGGTAAACGTGATTGATAACCGTATCCCGGCAACGGCGATCGATGGCACACGTGGTGCGATCGAGACACGATTTGGAGGGGCCGAACGTGATCGCTCAACCTCGGTATTGTTTGAGGCGGGCAATGGCGTGGTTTCGTTACACGGTGATGGTTTTACGCGCAACAGCGACGACTACCGTGTGCCGAAAAACACCGGTGTACCCAGCCCGGTCGTCAACTCGTCCGCCAGCGCAACCGGTGGGGCGTTGGGCGCATCACTTCAATTGTTAGGCGGGCGCGGCAACGTCGGCATTTCACATTCGTTATACGAATCAAATTACGGCACCGTCGCCGAGGCGGATGTGCGCATCGATATGCGCCAAACCCGTACGGCGGCAGAGTTGAATTTGCGCGACCTCGGCGGGGCATTTGTCGAGGGAATATTCGTAAAAGCGTCAAAGAGTGATTACAAACACGTTGAGCTGGAAAGCGGTGACGTTGGAACAACCTTCAAAAACACCGGCAACGATTTTCGGGCCGAGATCAAACACGCCAAATTTGGTGCGGTGCAGGGGGTGGTGGGTTTGCAGGGCGAATCATTTCGATTTTCGGCGCTGGGTGAAGAAGCATTTGTGCCGGAAACAAAAACCCGCAACCAATCGGTGTTTGCCTACGAAGAGCTGGTGGCAGGTGCGATGCACTATGCATTTGGTGCGAGGCTCGAACGAAGCGCGGTAGACTCTGCCGGTGCCTCAGCGGCAGGCCCGGCGCGATTCGGCGCAGCGGCATCACGTGCCTTTTCACTTGGAAGCGCGTCATTGGGTGCATCCTATCGGATCAATTCGGAACTGACCCTGACCGGCAATATGGCCTTGAATGAACGCGCGCCAACCTATAACGAACTGTTTGCCAACGGCGCACATATTGCAACCGCCGCCTACGAATTAGGCAATTCCCGCCTGAGCAAGGAACGATCAAGTGCGATTGACCTCGGGGTAAATTGGACGCGCGGTGCCTCGGGGGCAAAGTTCGGCGTATTCATGCAGTCGTTTCGCAACTTTCTGGCATTGCGTCGTAGTGGTATCTACCGCGATGCCGAGGGCAACGGCGGCGGCAATGTGAGCGTCATGGATTGTGGCGACGGCACCTCTGTCGAATCCGGTTGCACAGCCGGGGTGTTGCCCGAGTATCAATGTCAGGCGGTGTCGGCACGACTGTCTGGCGTCGAGGCGCAAACCAACCTACGTCTGCTGGAACGTGACAAGGGTCGCGGATTTACGTTGGATTTGACCGCAAAACTTGATGCCGTGCGGGCCGAAGATCGCACCAACCGTGAACCGCTGCCGCGCATTTCGCCACTGCGTATCACCATCGGCGCGACCATCGATTGGCAGCGCTTTTTATTCAGCGCCGAACTCAAACGAACGGCAAGACAAAGCCGTGTTCCGCAAGCCGATACATTTGGGCCAACCGGGGGCTACACCTTGCTGAATGCCACCGCACAGGCGAATGTCAATCTTGGATCGCGCTCAACCGCGACATTTTTTCTGCGCGGTACCAATCTCACCAACGCGCGCGCATTCAACGCCGCGTCAATTGATACGATTCGCGGCCTGGCACCGCTGCCGGGGCGGGGAATCCGGGCGGGGCTGCGCGTGGATTTTTAAAAGGGGCGTGAGGCACGGCATGACTGATAAAATGACGCCATGCCTATTGTCACCTTCCCGAATTCGCCATACAAGCTCAACCAGCCGTTTTTGCCCGCAGGGGATCAGCCGCAAGCCATTCAAAAATTGGTCGAAGGCATCAATGACGGTCTGGCGTTTCAAACGCTGCTGGGTGTGACCGGCTCCGGCAAGACCTTCACCATGGCGAATGTGATTGCGCAGATCGGCCGGCCCGCACTGGTGATGGCGCCAAACAAGACGCTCGCGGCACAGTTGTATGCCGAGATGAAGGAATTTTTCCCCGACAACGCGGTGGAATATTTTGTTTCGTATTACGACTATTACCAGCCCGAGGCCTATGTGCCGTCGCGCGATTTGTTTATTGAGAAAGACTCCTCGATCAACGAACACATCGAACAGATGCGCTTGTCTGCGACAAAATCGTTGCTCGAGCGGCCTGACGCGATCATTGTCGCGACCGTGTCGTGTATCTACGGTATCGGCGACCCGACCGATTATTACGATATGCGCATGATGGTGCGCGAGGGCGACAAGGTTTCGCCGCAGGATTTGATCAAACAGCTGATTGCCATGCAATACAGCCGCTCCGAACTGGATTTCAAGCGTGGCACGTTTCGCGTGCGCGGCGATTCGCTCGATGTACATCCGGCTGAAAGCAACGAATCGGCCCTGCGTATTTCGATGTTCGACAACGAGGTTGACGGGCTGACGTTGTTTGATCCATTGACCGGCCACACCATCCAAAAGGTGCCGCGTTACACGGTGTACGCAAAAAGCCACTACGTCACCACCCGTGCCAGCACACTCGGCGCGATCGAAGGCATCAAAACCGAATTGCGTGAACGCATCGCGTATTACCAGCAGGAGGGCAAGTTACTCGAGGCGCAACGTATTCAGCAACGCACCACGTTTGACCTGGAAATGCTCAATGAGATCGGTTTTTGCAAGGGGATTGAAAACTATTCACGCCATTTGACCGGCCGGCCTGCCGGGTCACCGCCGCCGACACTGGTCGATTACCTGCCAAAAGACGCGCTGATGATCATCGATGAGAGCCATGTGACCATTCCGCAGGTCGGCGGGATGTACAAGGGCGACCGCGCACGCAAGGAAAATTTAGTTGGTTTCGGTTTTCGTCTGCCATCGGCGATGGACAACCGGCCGTTACGGTTTGACGAATTTGAAACCATGATGCGTGCCGGGGCCTGCAAAGTACGCACCACCGTCGATACTGATGAGGCCGCCGTTGATCGTCACCGTGGCGGCGCTGGTGATGCCGCTCACCGTCGCTGGATTGGAATCGACGACCTCGTTTCTGCCGACACCGAAACGGGATT
>JANMNT010000343.1:0-6528 GCA_031368465.1 Burkholderiales bacterium | reverse complement strand
GGTTCCCGCCGCAAGCATTTGTTCCAATGTTTGAGCCGATCCGCCTTCGAGTGCACGGCATGCGTTGACCGTTGCCACGGCCGCGTCATTAAACGTTTGGCTGCGTCCCGTCCCTAGGTTAAAAATACCGGAAACACCGGGATGATCAAGGAAATACAAATTGACGTTGACGACGTCCTCAACCGAAACAAAATCACGTCGTTGTTCACCATTGGCGTAGCCGTCGCTACCCTCGAACACGCGCACCTTGCCGGTTGCGCGATATTGATTGAAGAAATGGTAGGCGACAGACGCCATCCGCCCTTTGTGTGATTCGCGCGCGCCGTAAACATTGAAGTAGCGAAAGCCGGCAATCTGCGACGGCGCTTCCGAGAAATCGCTTCCGACGCGGGCGCGCACGGCCTGGTCAAACAAAAATTTGGAATAACCATACACGTTTAACGGCGACTCAAACTCACGCGCCTCTTTGAAGGTTGTTCCACCGCCATAGACTGAGGCAGATGACGCGTAAATAAACGGCACACCTTCCTCCAGCGCCCACTCAAACAACGACAGCGAATATCGATAGTTATTCTCCATCATGTAGTGACCGTCGGTTTCCATCGTGTCTGAACAGGCGCCTTGATGGATCAGCGCCTCGATATCTCCGGGTAGTTCGCCAGATTCGACAACAGACAAAAAATCCTGCTTGTCGACATATTCGGCAATTTCGCAATCAACCAGGTTTTTGAACTTGTCGGCCCGCTTCAAATTGTCGACGGCGACGATATTGCTGATGCCGCGAGCGTTGAGCGCTTTGACGATGTTGCTGCCGATAAAACCGGCCGCGCCGGTAACAATGTAGGTCATGGGCGTTTTCGTTAGGTTGTAATCACAATGCGGCGGCCAGCTCGGCACGTGAGACCGTTGCAGTTCCCAGTTTGCCGACGACGACCCCGGCTGCACGATTGGCAATTTTAACGGCACCCGTCATGTCCACGCCAGCGGCAAGCATCAAGCCGACTGTGGCAATAACGGTGTCACCCGCGCCGGAAACATCAAATACTTCGCGCGCCTGGGTTGGTTCGTGCATTGCACCTGAGGCGGTGAACAGCGACATACCCTCTTCAGACCGGGTCACCAACAAGGCTTCAAGCGAGAGGTCATCGCGTAGTTTTGCCGCGCGCGCCTCCAGGTCCGCTTCATCACGCCAGCGTCCCATCACTTCACGAAATTCACCCCGGTTTGGCGTAAGCAGGGTGGCACCGCGATACTTTGAATAATCGTCACCCTTTGGATCAATCATGATGCGTTTGCCGTGGCGCTTGGCGGCGTCAATCATCTTGGTAACGTGCGTCAAACCGCCCTTGCCGTAGTCCGACAGAATGACAATATCGTGTGCGTCGACCATGGACTCGAAGTCATCAAGCTTGTCTTCCAGCACTTCACGTGACGGCGGTGTTTCGAAGTCAATGCGCATCAACTGTTGTTGGCGTCCGATCACCCGGAGCTTGACCGTGGTTGGTAGCGACGCATCTTTGTGAAAATGGGTTGTAACATTCTCCTTGCCCAACAAGTCGGTTAGCACACGGCCGGCTTCATCATCACCGACGACAGAAAGTAACGTGGCCTTTCCACCAAGGGAGGCGATGTTGCGGGCGACGTTGGCGGCGCCACCCGGGCGCTCCTCGGTTTTTTTGACATGCACAATCGGTACCGGTGCTTCCGGCGAAATACGCGAGACCTCTCCAAACCAATATCGATCAAGCATGACATCGCCGACCACCAGCACCCGCGCATTGTCACAATTTGGCAGCATCAACGGCATGGTCAACCCGCCTGCTTTCTGCCGATTGGAAAATACCGAATGCCATTGTCGGCCATGGTTGCCGGCTCGTACAGGTTCCTGCCGTCAAATACAACCGGGCTTTTTAGCGCCGCCTTGATTGCAGAAAAATCCGGGGCTCGGAACGTTTTCCATTCGGTAACGATCGCCAGTGCATCGGCACCGCTTAACGCCGACATTGCGCCTTCAGCAAAACGGACATTGGCATTTGTTGCAAGCAGATGTTTGGCTTCGTGCATTGCGACCGGATCGAAAGCAACGATTTTGGCACCCCGGGAGGTGAGATCGTCAATCAATACCAGCGATGGTGCCTCGCGCATGTCGTCGGTATTTGGTTTGAATGCCAGGCCCCAAAGCGCAATGGTTTTACCGGCCAGATTTTCGCCAAATTGCTGCACAATTTTCTGCGTCAGCACGTGCTTTTGCGCGTAGTTCACACGTTCAACCGCATCGAGCAGTTTCATTTCGATCCCAGCCGATGCACCTGTACGTTGCAATGCCTGCACATCTTTCGGGAAACACGACCCGCCGTAACCTATACCGGGATACAAAAAATGGTAGCCGATACGCGGATCCGACCCCATTCCCTTGCGGACGGATTCGATGTCGGCACCAAGTTTCTCAGCAAGCAGCGCCAATTCATTCATGAAGGAAATACGGGTTGCGAGCATTGCATTTGCCGCGTATTTGGTCAGTTCGGCAGAACGTACATCCATGACCATCAGACGGTCATGACTGCGCTGAAACGGCGCATAAAGCTTGCGCATCGTCTCGATTGTTTCCGGATCATCCGAACCATCGTGATGACCGACGCCAATGACAATCCGGTCGGGCCGCATAAAGTCTTCGACAGCCGCGCCTTCCTTCAGGAATTCGGGATTTGACACAACTGAGAATTTTGCCGTTACGCCACGTTTGGCGAGTTCCTCACCAATCGCCGCGCCAACCATATCGGCGGTTCCGACCGGTACCGTCGATTTATCGATGACAATTTTTCGACCGGTCATATGGCGGCCGATATTGCGCGCCGCTGCAACCACGTACTGCAAGTCCGCCGATCCGTCTTCGCCGGGAGGTGTGCCGACTGCAATCATCTGGATGTCACCAAAACCGACACTCTCCTCGATAATGGTGGTAAATCGCAGCCGACCCGCAGCGACATTGTTGGCGACAATCTCCTTCAGTCCGGGTTCGTAGATTGGAATGCCGCCGGCATTTAATGTTTCAATTTTTCGCGCATCAAGGTCGAGGCATAACACCTGATTGCCAACATCAGCCAAACACGCGCCAGAGACGAGCCCAACATAGCCAGTGCCAATTACCGAAAGTTTCATAATTCAATCTTGGTTAATGTGCCGGAGCATCACCGGCAACCCAATGGCGCGGCAGCCACTCGACAACAATTGGCACGCCTTCACACCGCCATACCCACATCAGAAGCACCGACTGTTTCCAACATATTGACAATCACATTGAGCGCGGCAATCGGATCTTTGGCGCCGGTGATTGAACGACCGATGACAAGATAGTCGCTACCCATTTTAATCGCATCAACCGGTGTCACCACGCGGGTCTGATCGCCCTTGGCGTCATCCGGCAAACGAATGCCGGGTGTGATCAGTTTAAACGCCGGCCCGAATCTGGCCTTGAGCCACGGCGCTTCCTGCGCGGAACAAACTGCGCCATCAAGACCGGCATCAAATGCCAATTGGGCATACCGCGCAACAACCCGTTCGGTATCGGCTTCGAGGCCAATTTCGGGTAATTCGTGTTGGGCCAGACTGGTCAACATGGTGACGGCAATCAACAGCGGTTTGTCGCGGCCGTGCACGGTGCCGGCGAGTGTCCCTGCGGCGGCGGCTTCCAGCATCTTTCGGCCGCCGGCGGCGTGTACGTTAAGCATCCAGATGCCCTGACTTGCTGCGATGCGACAGGCTGAACCCACCGTATTTGGGATGTCGTGATATTTCAAGTCGAGGAATACGTCGAATCCCCTTTTCATCAGTTGATCGACCACTTGCGGTCCACCCGCAGTAAACAGTTCCTTGCCAACTTTGACGCGGCAAAGTCGCGAATCAAGTCGCTCAGCGAGCGCCAGCGCAGCGGTGGTGGTTGGATAATCCAGTGCAACAATAATCGGTTTTGGATTTTTGAGATTCAATCAGACTCCCTTTTGGTTGCGCATAAAAGTAACGTTGCCGCTTACTTCTTATTGATGTGATCAACCTGCAATTGCGCCAAATGCCGCTCGGCGGTATCGTATTCGGCGGTGCGCCGTGGCGGGAAGGTATCCCAGCCCCCACAGGCCGGACAATGCCAATAAAACTGTTTTGCTTTAAAGCCGCAACTTTTGCATAGGTAGACCGCCAGCCTACTGGCATGGGCGTGTACCAACGCGCTCAACATTTCAAGTTCCTGCTTTTTGTCATCCGGCGCAGCCAACACCTGCGCCTCGAGCAAACGATCCAGCCCGACCAGGGTCGGTTGATGGGCCAGTTCATGTTTCACCAGTTGATATGCCGCGTCCGGGCCGTCACTTGCCAGAGTCGCCTTGAATAGCGCATTGAGCAGGTCAAGGCCCGGATACTGCTGCTGCAGTTGACGCATTTCGGCTTGCCCTTTTCGACTATCACCCATCGCGTCAAACGAGGCAAACATTGCCTCGGCGGCCAAGCCCAGATATGCCGGATCCTGCGCTTCAATTTTCGTCCAGGTCGTTATTGCCTCCGAATGCCGGCCGTCGCATGCAAGCCATTCTCCTTTCAGCAGGTTTGCGCGGACACAACCCGGCTTTTCCGCCAACGCAAGCGCAATGTTCCGCTCTGCCTCACCGTGATCCGAAGACGCGCGGCATTCGATCGCCAATTCGCAATAGAAGTTGGCAATTTCGTTGATGAAGCGGCGCCTTTCGTTCGGCAAATCCGCGTCCAGCATGCGGGCCACATCAATCGCCTTGCGCCAATCCCGTTCCTGCTCGTAAAGATCCAGCAGCAGTTCGAGCGCCAGCCTGTGTTGGCTGTCAGCGCCCGCCCGCCGATGGACGAGGTCGCGCAATATCTGCTCCGCGTAATCGAGCAATCCCGACTTGTGATAATCGAGTGCTGTTTCATAAAGTGCCGAGGTGCGTTGCTCTGGTGACAAGCCACTACGCTCCGACAACCCTTTATGCACGCGCAAAGCGCGGTCGACCTCGCCGCGACGACGAAACAGGCTACCAAGCGCAAACTGCAATTCGATGGCTTCTGGATGCTGTCTACCTGCTTCAATCAAGGCCTCAAGCGCCTTATCCGGCTGCTCGTTAAGCAGGAAATTCAGTCCCCTGAAATACGACTGGGGTAAGGCGCGCGATTCAGACAACAGCCGCTTGACGTCGATCCGGGCGCCCAACCAGCCGAGTGCAAAAAAGCCCACGGCTGCCACAAACGCCCATGGAAGCCAGCTGAACAATCCGTCCATCAGGGATTGTCCTTTGCCGGCGCAGTTGTGCCGCCGGCTATGGCCGGACTCGCCGGGGGAAGCGACGTTGCATCGGTGTGCAGGCGATGTTGCAATGAACGGTTCAATGTGCGGACTTCGCGTTTAAGCCGGAAGATAACCAACAATCCCGACATCAGCCCCAGCAGCAATCCCGCACCAAAAAACGCCAGAAGAATCAACGCAAGCGGCGCACTCAGCGAAGCACCAAAGCCGTTCAATGCGACGACCTCGGCATTTTTTGCCGCAAACCAGACCAGCAGCAAAACCACAAAAACACGAACAATCCAGACAAGAATATTCATATTGGTATTTTAGGTTTGAAAGTCGTCGCAGCGACGGTCATCACCGGATCATTTGTTGCAGGCAAAAAAATAGCCGGGCACCTTGCGATACCCGGCTTTTTCTTGCATCGTCATCTCAGTCGTTCTCAGTCCCGGTACGAAGCATCGGCTTGGCGTGCGACGAACCGTCGGCATCCACAAGCTTTGCGGCCTCGGCCCGCTCTGCCGCTTCCAGAGCCTCGTCTACGCGTTCACGCAACTCTTTGCCGGCTTTGAAGTGCGGTACATACTTCTTCGGTACCAGCACCTTTTCCCCGGTCTTCGGGTTGCGCCCGGTCCGTGGCGGCCGATAGTTCAATCCGAAGCTGCCAAAACCGCGTATTTCAATACGATCACCATGTGACAGGGTGTGTGCCATCGCATCGAGCATCGTTTTGACGGCAAGCTCGGCATCTTTTGGTGCGAGTTGATTGTGACGTGTTGCCAGGATCTCAATCAATTCTGATTTGGTCATGGATTTCAAGAGGCGGATCCACTCAAGTGTTTACGTAACAAAGAAAACGCGAATAAACAGCCGGTTGTTTGTGCGGGGGCTGCCGGAATCAGTAGATATCCGGCAGGATACCCGCAGCAAACAACCTTACATCTTTACAGATCGGTTTACTGATCTGCGCCCTGCTTGAGCTTGGCCTTTAACAACGCGCCCAAGTTGGTGGTGCCTGCATTTGACGGTGAATCGTCGACGATGCGCTTCATTGCATCCTTCTCTTCGACCGCATCTTTCTGCTTGATCGAGAGATTGATGCTGCGGGTCTTGCGATCCACGTTGATGATCACCGCTTCAATTTCATCGCCTTCTTTCATGTGTGCGCGCATATCTTCAACACGTTCGCGTGAAACTTCCGACGCGCGCAAATAGGCTTCGATGTCGTCAGTCAATGCAAT
>JANMNT010000323.1:0-9131 GCA_031368465.1 Burkholderiales bacterium | reverse complement strand
CATGGAGTGGCCGTAGTAGCGAATGATGTTGGCGAGCATTTCCGACGAAAACATCGGCACGCCACCCGACTCTTCTTCAAGAATCACCTGCAACAGGATGCTGCGCGTCAGGTCTTCGCCGCTTCTGGCGTCCTGCACCACAAAGGTCTCCTGACTCAACACAAACTGCTTGACTTCGGCGAGCGTGATGTAGGCGCTGGTCTCGGTATCGTAAAGGCGGCGATTTGGGTATTTTTTGATGACACGTGCCATAAAGACTCCTCGGTGGCAAAAACCTAATGTTGGTGGTGTTGCAGTACACAATTTAAGGGCGCTGTGGGTGCGCAAAGCAACAGACCGGAATTGCGGCAAGGCACAAACTCAGCCCTTGAACTGTCCGGCAATGCTGCAAATATCATATTGAATATATTAGCATTTTTTGCTATTTTAGGCCATCAATCCCGACTGCCGGCGAATTTTGGTGCAGCGCAACAAAATTGCTTGACTTTTGAGCAACCCGCCCATAATATATGTCTTGTGCAGCGCAGCATTTTAGACGAATAACGAATTGCTGCCCAACCCTTTTTATCACCATATTTGGAGGTTCCCAATGAACACATTCAACACCACCACCGAACAATTCGGCGATTTCTCAAAGTCCACGCTTGACGCCGCAATGAAGTTTGCACAAGTCGGCATGAACAGCACCGAGCACATGGTTGCGCTCAACCTCGAAGCACTCAAAACCGGCTTTGATGTCACCGCAAGAAATGCAAAAGCAGTTACCACCGTCAAGGACGCACAAGACCTCAACGCCCTGCGTGCCAACGCCGCTGAAGTCGGCATGGAGTTCATGATGGGTTACAGCAAGAATTTCTACGCTGCCGCAACCAGCGCACAAGCGCAATACAGCGCCTTGGTTGAAGCGGGTGTCAGTCAGTTCCAGAAGTCGGTTGTCGACAATCTGGACAAGGTTGCCAAGTCTGCACCGGCCGGTTCCGACGTGTTTGTTGCCGCCATTAAAAATGGTCTGGCTGCCACCACCGCCGCAACCGACAGCTTCTCGAAGGCTGCCAAGCAGGCCACGACATTTGCCGACACCGCGTTCAAAACCGCGACTGAAACCGCTGAAAAAGCCGTCAAACCAGCCGCCAAGCGCAAGTAATATCGTCTCCTCCTCCTTAACGTCATGTTAGGGACTTCGCCCCAAGAGTTTGTTCTCTTGGGGTTTTTTCGTTTTGGGCCGCTAGAATACCGCTGGCCTCAATTCGGTCCAGTCGGCTTTTTGCCCCGGAAAATAAAAATATGAAAAAAATCGCACTCATTACCGGCGGTGTTGGTGGCATCGGCACCGGCATCTCAAAACGACTGGCGGCGGATGGCTACTATGTCATTGCCAACTTTGTGGTGCCTGATTCTGAGAAACCTTGGCATGCGGCAATGTCGGCGGCCGGATTTGGCGCTGGCACCTGCGAATCGATTCAAGCCGACGTCAGCGACTTCGCCGCGGCGGAACGGATGATTCAGACCATTGAGGCCAAAAGTGGTCGTGTCGATGTGCTGGTTAACTGCGCCGGCATCACGCGCGATGCGAGTTTTCGCAAAATGACACTCGATCAGTGGCGCGCGGTGATGTCGACCAACCTGGACAGCGCATTTAATGTGACCAAACACGTGATCGAAGGCATGGTCGCGCGCGAATGGGGTCGCATCATCAATATATCCAGCGTCAACGGCGTCAAAGGCGCCTTTGGCCAGACCAACTACGCTGCCGCCAAGGCGGGCATTTTGGGATTTACCAAGGCGTTGGCGCTGGAAGTCGCCAAAAAAGGCGTGACGGTCAACGCCGTTTCACCCGGCTTTATCGATACGCCAATGACGCAGGCGATGCCGGAAGCGGCGCGTCAGGATGTGATTCAATCGATACCCACCCATCGCATGGGCATGCCGGACGACATCGCCAATGCTGTCGCCTTCTTGGCCAGCGATGCCTCGAGCTACATTACCGGCACCAATCTTTCGGTGAACGGCGGCGTACATCTTTACCAATAGCCGCCCACAAAGGCGCGGCGGGCCGCCGACACGTCGCTACTGCATGTGTTGGCCGCCATTGATGGCGATGTTCGCGCCGGTGATAAACGCCGCTTCATCCGACGCCAGATAGGCGCACAGGCCGGCAACTTCTTCGGGTTTGCCGAGGCGGCCGAGCGGAATCTGCGGAATGATCTTGCTGTTCAGAACATCTTCAGGAATGGCACGAACCATGGCGGTGCCAATGTAACCGGGCGAAATGGTATTCACGGTCACGCCTTTTTTGGCGACTTCCAATGCCAATGCCTTGGTAAAACCATGCATGCCTGCCTTGGCGGCCGAATAATTGGTCTGACCAAATGCGCCCTTCTGTCCATTGACCGACGAGACATTGATCACACGACCCCAGCCGCGTTCGACCATGCCGTCAACCACCGGCTTACTCATGTTGAAGACGCTGTCGAGATTGGTGGCGACGACTGACGTCCAGTCGACCTTGGTCATTTTCTTGAAAGTCATGTCGCGCGTAATTCCGGCGTTGTTGATCAGAATATCAACTGGCCCGACTTCTTTTTGGATTTTGTCAATCGCGGCGGCACATGAATCAAAATCGGCGACGTCAACCGCGTATGCATGGAAATGGCAATCGCGTCCGGCCATTTCCTTGAGCCAGTCGGCCGCTTTGGTGTTTGATGGCGAATAGGTGACCACAACCTTGATCCCCATTCTGGCGAGTTTCATACAAATGGCCTCGCCAAGCCCGCCCATCCCGCCCGTAACCAATGCAATTCGTTGTGTCGCCGGCATCACCACTCTCCTCTTGAGTTTATCGTTGTGATGTCAGTTTAAGGTGTTTCAAATACGATTTGCACCGCAGCGCAGCAATCCAACTAGGGAAGCTCTGATTAAGTACTGTTCTAAGCCAGACTAGGCGTGAATACAAAAATTTCGACGCGGCATATGTTTGATATGTCAGGAGGAATTTTTGTGTGTTTGCCAACTGCGGCAACAACGTATGGCAACGAATTGGACTTAATCAGAGCTTCCCTACGCCTTTTGCTTGACGTAGCGGCCAGGTGCGGCCTCAATCGGTGGGAAGTCGGCATTGCCCGGCGTGGCACGTGCGGCGATCTTGCGGCCGCCAAAACCACCCAGCCAGGTTGACCAACGACCCCACCAGCTGCCGGGCACCTCGCTCGCGGTTGCGGCCCATTTATCCGGCGCAAGATCGACGCCGCCGCCAGACCAATAACTGCGTTTGTGTTTTGATGCCGGGTTAATCACACCGGCGATATGCCCAGAAGCACCGAGGGTGAATTCGACATCACCGCTGAAGCACTCGGCACTGGTAAACGCGGAGCGCCAGGGTACGATGTGGTCATCTTTGGATGCATAAACAAACGCCGGCATATCGACATAACTCATGTCCACCGGCACACCGCACACACTCACCTTGTCGGGTTTGACCAGATTATTTTCCACATAGGTATTGCGCACATACCAGCAATACCATGGGCCCGGAAGATTGGTGCTGTCGGCATTCCAGTAGAGCAAATCAAACGCCGGCGGCTTGGTACCCTTCAAATAGTTACTGACGACGTAGCTCCAAATCAAATCGTTGGCGCGCAACGATGAAAACGCAATCGCCAGGTCAGCCCCGTTGACGATCCCGCCGTCACCGACCTCGCGTTCGCGCTTCTCAATAAACGCTTCATCGATGTAGGCATCGATATCGCCAACATCGGCGAAGTCCACAAAGGTGGTCAGGAATGTCGCGCTTTCGACCACGTCGTGCCCCATCCGCCGCAGTACCGCCAGCGTACAGGCCAGCAACGTGCCGCCGACACAAAAGCCAAGCAGATTGATCTTGTCAACATTGGTGATCAACCGGACGCTGTCGATCGCCTTGACCACGCCGTTGGCAATGTAGTCGTCCCAGGTCAGGTGGCCGAGCGACGCGTCAACGTTGCGCCACGACATCACAAACACCGTATGCCCCTGCTCGACGGCGTAACGCACAAAAGAATTCTCGGGCGTCAGATCGAGGATGTAAAACTTGTTGATACAAGGCGGCACCAGCAGCAATGGACGTAAATAGACCTCACGCGTCAGCGGCGCATATTGAATCAACTGAAAAATGTCGTTTTCAAAAACCACCGCACCGGATGAAACCGCAATATTTTTGCCGATGGTAAATGCCGATTCATCGGTAATCGAGACGTGACCCTTTGCGATATCGTCCTGCAGATTTTTCACCCCTTCGCGGATCGATTCGCCTTTGGTATCGAGCGCGAGTTGCAGCGCTTCCGGATTGGTGGCGAGAAAGTTGGACGGCGAGACGGCATCCAGATACTGCTTGAGAAAAAACTGCGCGCGCTTCTTTTCGCCTGGGGCAAGTTGCGCGGCGTCCAAGCTCTGCAGCATCGCACGACTCGAAGTCAGATATGCATCCGCCAGCATTTTGAACGGCGCCTGTGACTGCCAGGCCTGGCTGGAAAAACGTTTATCATCCGCACTCGACACCTGCATCGACGCGAGCATTTTCTGAAAATCTGCTGGATTATTGATGGCCATTGCGCTATACGTTGGTTGTCCCGTATGCCGGGTGTCGGGCTATTTTGGCACTGAAAAACCAATTGCGCATGACAGCCAGAACTTTTCCAACCGTCGCGGATAAATTAAATGTATATCGTTGTGATTGCCTGGCTTTATGTTGTGTTGCTCATGGCGTTTACGGAACGCAGCATCACGGCAGGCGTTTTGACGTTTTTATTGATGGGGCTCGCGCCGTGTGCTTTGCTGGTCTGGTTGTTTGGCGGCCCGTCTCGTAATCGCGCCAAACGCCTTCAAAAACTGCAACATATGGCCGCGGTCGAAACCGACCCGCCGCCTGAACCAAGCGTTACCGATGACCTGCCGGAATCAGTGTCCGACAAAAATATGCACCAGCACGATCGAGCCGACTCCAAGACCGATCAAGGCAAACTGTCCTAACGAATCCCGCAGCGATGTGCGGCGGTGCAGGCCGGGGATCAAATCGGCAATGGCGACATAAATCATGCTCGCCGCCGCAAGGCACAAAAACACATAGGTGTAGGCCTCGAAAACCTGCAACAGGAAATAAGCGAGGACGGCGCCGACCAGCGTCGCCAAGCTTGACACCATATTCCAGAACAACGCCTGCCGCTTCGACATACCCGAGTGAATCAGCACCAAGAAGTCACCCAACTCCTGCGGCAGTTCATGGGCGATGATGGCGATTGACGTCAGTATGCCCAACCGGATATCGGCAACAAACGCCGCCGCAATCGCCAGTCCATCGGTGAAGTTGTGGAATGCGTCGCCGATGATGATCATCCAGGCTGACGATTCGCTGCCCTTGTCATCACCCTCGTGGCGATGATGGTGCCCGTGACTGTGCGGCAGACCCGGCAATTCATCCGGCTTGCCCGTCGTAACCGGTGGCTCGGCAAATTGTGCGCCGTGGTCATGGCTGTGACGCCACAACACCATTTTTTCCAACACAAAAAAGCCCAAAATGCCGGCGAGGATCCACGCCGCGACTTTGCTGTATTCCGTGGTGGTCTCAAAAATATGCGGCAACAAATCAAGAAAAACCACGCCGAGCAAGGCACCGACGGCATAACTGACAAACAGCGGGATCAAACGCGGCTGCGTCCGCCAGGCGATCAACGCCGCAAACGACACCGAAATGATGCCGCCGAACAGCGCTGCGATGATGATGTAAACAAGGGTCATGAAGGACGTTTATTGCAACTTAATTGCAATATATTACCATACGAGCCCGTTAACCTGGTCTGGCGCCGCTAGTCGAGCCAGATCAAGCCGGCCATGCGCCCTGACTGCCCGCCCAATTTTGTGCTGCGGCGATAGGAAAAAAATCGTGTTTCATCCGTCACCGTGCACAGGCCGCCGCCGGTGATGTTGGAAGGGGTCATGCCGGCCGCAATCATGCGCATGCGCGCAAGGGCAAAAATATCCGCCAGATATTTGGGTGGCCCGCTTGTTTCAACCGGCTCAAAGGCAGCGCTGGCATTGGCATGTTTGCCAACAAACGCATCCCGCACGTCCTCACCCACTTCGAACTGGTTCGGACCGATCGCCGGCCCCATATGGGCCAAGATTTCCTGTGGCGTAACCCGCATCGATGCGATGGTCGCCTCGAGCACGCCACCGGCCAGCCCGCGCCAACCGGCGTGCGCCGCAGCGACAACTGTGCCGGCACGATCGGTGAAAACAACCGGTAAACAGTCGGCGACCATTGCAGTACACACGGTATGAGGACGCCACGCGACTGCCGCATCGGCCTCAATTGGTGTGGTGATGGGGATTTGGTCAAGGTGGGCAACGGTGGTGCCATGCACCTGACTCATCCACCGCGGTGGATACCCGAGCAATGTTTCTACCCGTCGCCGGTTCTCGGCCACGGCCGCCGGATCATCGCCAACACTGCGGCCCAGATTCAAACTGGCAAGGTCGCCGGTACTGACGCCACCAGCACGAGTCGTAAATAACGCCTTTACATTTCGCTGTGCCGCCCATCCGGCAACGATGCAGTCGTCAAGCCGCAGCATTAAACGTCCGCCACAGCTTGAATCAGGGTCTCCATATCCTCGGGAATGGGCGATTCAAACGCAACCAGTTTTTTTGTTTTGGGGTGCTCGAACGCAAGTGCCTTTGCGTGCAGTGCCTGGCGACCAAAGACGGTCACGGCGTCATGCAGCGTCGGTGCCAGCCCCTTGAGACCCTTGCCGTAAACCGCGTCGCCCTCCAAAGGGAAGCCGATGGACGCCATGTGCACACGGATTTGATGGGTGCGGCCGGTTTCAAGCTGGCATTCAACGAGTGTATGGTATTGATACGATTCTTCAACCCGGTAATGCGTAATAGCCGGTTTGCCGCTGCCAAAACTGTTGACCACCGACATCTTGACGCGCTCACGCGGATGGCGCCCGATGGGCGCGTCGACGGTTCCATCGGCAAGGACGTGACCTCGAACCAGCGCCGCATACTTGCGCGACACGGTATGCGCCTGCAACTGGCGCACCAGTGCAAGTTGCGCCGCTTCATTGCGTGCAATCACCATCAGGCCGCTGGTGTCTTTGTCCAGACGGTGCACGATGCCGGCGCGCGGGACACTCGCGGTTTCCGGATACCGAAACAAAATGCCGTTTAAGACGGTGCCGGACCAGTTGCCTGCGGCAGGATGCACCACCAGATTTGGCGGCTTATTGATGACAATGACGTCGTCGTCTTCAAAAACAACGTCAAGGGCCAGATCTTCGCCGGCAAAGGCATTGTCCTCGTCGCGCGGTTTCAGCGATGCGGTAATGGTCTCGCTGCCAATCAGCTTCGACTTCGGCGTGGCGGTCACGCCGTTGACCAAAATATCACCGGATTTGATCAGCACCGCCAGACGACTGCGCGAAAAATCCGGAAACAAAACGGCCAATGCGGCATCCAACCGGCTGCCCGACAGCGAGAGCGGCACCTTGACAACAATTGGTGTGACAGCGGCGCCGGCGTTTGTCGGTGGCGCTAGGCTATAATCGTCGTCTTCAAAATCGTTTGATTGCATGGTTGAAAGTATGACACGTCCCCCTATGATTTCCCTGTTTCGCTCTGCGCTGGCCATCACATTGCTGCCGGTCTTTTTGCTTGGTTGCAGCATGTTTGGCGACAAACTCGGCAACCAAAAAAACTGGACCGTCGAACAGTTCTATGAAAACGCGAAGGCTGAACTCGACTCGGGCAACAACCAGGGCGCGATTAAACTGTATGAACAGCTCGAGGCGCGTTATCCGTTCGGCCGTTACGCACAACAGGCACAGCTCGATATTGCCTACGCCAATTACAAGGACAACGAAACCGCGCAGGCGGTTGCAGCGGTCGACCGCTTCATCAAATTGCATCCAAACCACCCAAATCTTGATTACGCCTTTTACCTCAAGGGACTTGCGTATTTCAAACCCGATTTGGGTTTTTTTGGTGCAGTACTGAATCTCGATCAGGCAGAACGCGACCCCAAGGCGTTGCGTGATTCGTTCGATGTCTTCAAAGAACTCATCACCCGTTTCCCCGACAGCATTTATGCCGATGACACACGTGGACGCATGGTGTTCCTGGTAAACACACTGGCGAAGCATGACCTGTCGGTTGCGCGCTATTACTTCAACCGCGGTGGCTATCTGGCTGCCGTGAATCGTGCGCAAACCGTCATTACCCGTTTCCCGCAGGCACCGGTTGCCGAAGAAGCGTTGGTTATTTCGATCGAGTCATACGACAAGATGGGGCTCAAGGAACTTGCCGATACATCGCGCCGCGTGTTGGAAAAGAATTTCCCGCAAAACAGCCTGATTGCAAAATCGTCCGGCGGCAATGCCAAACCATGGTGGAAGCTCTGGTAACGATTTAAACGGTCGCACCTGATTTTTATCGAACAAAAACGCCCTCACGTGAGGGCGCTTTTATTTGCACACAGCGCCGGGCAACACACCAATCGGCGCGCGGCAACAAACGAAAATGTTGTTTTGGTAAATTAACCAAACATTTGGTATTATTACCAAATGCCACCCAAATCAGCCAAATCAGGAAAACCGCCGACCTTAACCGTCGAATCCGGTGCGTCGCTGGCGAATAAACGCGCAAAGAATAAGGCAATCCCAGAGTCAAAACCCGGCTTTCAGGCCGCGGTGGCGGCGCTGCCACGACCGGTTTCCGCGCGCGATCGAATCCTGCACGCGGCGGTGGAAATTCTCAACGACGACGGTTTTGGTGCGCTCACCCAAACCCGCGTGGCCGAAAAAGCCGGCGTCCGGCAAAGCCATATCACCTATTACTTCCCGGTGCGCAATGACCTGTTGCGCGAAACCGCCGCCTACGGTTGCAATGCCATGCTGGAGGTGTTGTCCGGCAGCATTGATGCGGGCACCCTGACGCTCGAGACGGCCCGTGATTTTTTTGTACCGGATATCACCGACCGCCGCTTTGCCCGGTTGATGTGTGCGTTGATCGTGGCATGTTTCGAAGATGTTCGTATCAAGCCCTGGCGGGGCAGCTTTGAAGAAGGCGGGCGCGAGGGACTGGGTGTGGTGTTGGGG
>JANMNT010000397.1:0-3768 GCA_031368465.1 Burkholderiales bacterium | reverse complement strand
AATCGTGATCTGAAATGAAGCCGCCGGCTTTCATGTTGATAAGCACCATTTTCATGGTTGCCACACCTGTGTAACCCGCCACGGCAAACGGCGCGGCCGGCAGCGCAGGGCGAAAGCCGGCATCCGCCATGGCGCGTGCCTCGGTGAGCGCCACAAACAACAACTCGTCCTTGTTAAAAATGATACGGTCCGACTCACGCAAATAACCCATCTCTTTGGCGTGCTCCGCGCTTTTGGAGACTTCACCCATCGCCATGCGCATAAAAACCTTTTGCAATTGTGGCATCACGTCGCCGTTCACTGTCGTCAACGCCGCACGCAAGGCAAACTCCTTGCAGCCGGCACCGGCCGGCAACAACCCGACGCCGGCTTCAACCAACCCGATATAACTTTCGATCGACGCCACCACTTTGTTCGAGTGCATGACAAATTCACAACCGCCGCCCAATGCCAACCCATCCACGGCAGATACCACCGGCACCATTGAATGTTTGATGCGCATGGAGGTCGCCTGAAACTTGGCGACCATTGCTTCGAATTCATCGTACTTTTGCGCCTGTAACGCTTCCAGCGCTTTGGCGAGGTTGGCACCAACCGCGTACGGCGCTTCGTCCCAGATCACCACCGCCTTGAAGTCTGCCTCGGCACGATCAAGCGCCTGCAATACGCCGTCGAGCACTTCTTCGCCGAGCGAATGCATTTTTGATTTGAAGGAAACAATTGCGACGTCGTCAAATCCGGCGGTGATCCACATGCGCACGCCATCGCCTTCAACGATGGTGGTGCCCTTGTCGGCTTTTTCACCCAGCATCAACTCGGGGAAAATTTGCCGCCGATAGGCCGGTAACGCTGACCGTGCAACGGTTTTATTGGTGCTCGCGGAATAGGAACCGTCGGCGGCATGTACCCCGCTGCGGTCGGGTTCCGTCACCCAGGCCGGCAATGGCGTATTGGCCATGGTTTCACCCGCGGCAATGTCCTCGGCGATCCATTTGGCAATCTGTTGCCACCCCGCCGCTTGCCAAGTCTCGAACGGCCCCATCTTGTAGCCAAATCCCCAGCGAATGGCGAAATCGATATCGCGTGCCGAATCGGCGATATCGGCGAGTTGCACGGCGCAGTAGTGCCACAGGTCGCGAAAGATTGCCCAAAGGAATTTCGCCTGCGGATGCGACGAAGCACGCAGTGCGGCAAATTGTTCTGCCGGATTTCTAATCGTCAATATCGCGGCGACTTCATCGGCAATCTTGCCCTCGTTGGCAACGTAGTCGGTCTTGGCGAGGTCGAGCACCAAAATGTCTTTGCCCTTTTTTGTATAAAAGCCCGACTTGGTCTTTTGTCCGAGCAGACCCTTTTCAATCATGACTTTCATGTAATGCGGAACCGCGTAATGTGCGTGCCATGGATCATTTGGCAGATTGTCGTCCATGGTCTTGAACGTATGGGCGAGTGTGTCGAGGCCCACCACGTCGGCGGTGCGGTAGGTTGCACTTTTGGCGCGGCCGATTGCCGGGCCGGTCAATGCATCGACCTCGCCAAAACCGAGTTTGAACTGTTGTGTGTGGTACATGGTGGCGGCGATCGAGAACACACCGATGCGATTTGCCACGAAGTTTGGTGTGTCCTTGGCGCGTACCACGCCTTTGCCGATGGTGGTGGTGAGGAATGTCTCAAGCTGATCGAGGATCGACGGCTCGGTGACGGCCGTGGGGATCAATTCGACAAGTTTCATGTAACGCGGCGGGTTAAAAAAATGAATGCCGCAAAAGCGGTGGCGCAAGGCTTCGGGAAACACCTTGCTCAATTCGGTAATCGACAAGCCCGAGGTATTCGAGGCAAAGATGGACTTTTCGCTGATAAACGGTGCGACTTTTTCGTATAGCGACTTTTTCCAGTCCATGCGCTCTGAGATGGCCTCGATGATCAGTTCGCAGCCTCGCAACAACTCGAGGTGCTCGTCGTAATTGGCTGCGACAATTTGCGCCGCCTTGGATTTGACCGCAAACGGGTCGGGCGACATTTTGATCATGGCGTCGATGGCCTTGGTCACCACGCCATTCTTCGGCCCTTCCTTCGCCGGCAAATCAAACAAAATGGTTTGCACATTGGCGTTGGTCAAATGCGCGGCAATTTGCGCACCCATGACACCGGCGCCGAGCACCGCAACTTTACGAATATGGAAATGACTCACTTCACGCTCCTGCAAATTCAAAATAGAAACCCTAATGATGGCGGTCTATTTCAGGCCTTTTTGCCTGAAAATGCCCGCCAATAAACAACTTTATTTGATCAACGGCAATGCGCGCGGCTTGCCGAGTTCATCGATGGCAACGTAAGTGAGCTGCGCCTCGGTGACCTTTACCACCTCGCTGCCAAAACGATTGCGCTGCGCATAGACGGCGACATCAATGGTGATCGAGGTGCGACCGGTCTTGATGACGTCGGCGTAAAAACTCACCAGGTCGCCGACAAACACCGGCTCTTTGAAAACAAAAGAGTTCACCGCCACGGTTGCAACACGTCCCATGGCACGCTCGGATGCCGGCACACTTCCCGCCAGATCAACCTGCGCCATCACCCAGCCGCCAAAAATGGTGCCGTTGGCGTTGGTGTCGGCCGGCATCGGAATCACACGCATGGTCGGCATCCGTTCTTTTGGCAGATCGACCATCGGGCAATAGGCGGCGCCGTCGTCGCCGACTTTGGAATTTTCACTCGCACTCACAGCATATGTCCTTTATACATGTCGTCGATTGCGCCGGCGTATTTCTGAAACACCACATTGCGTTTGAGCTTCATGGTCGGGGTCATCAAGCCGTTGTCGATGGTCCATTTTTCTTTCGCCACCGTCAGCTTGCGAACCTGCGCGTAGCCGGGGAATTGCTTGATACGTTTGGTAATGCGCTGCACCAGAAATTTCTCGGCTTTGCCGTCGCTCGCCAATGCCGGATTAATTTCCGCCTCGACCGCCGTCCGCGCCCACTCTTCGTCGTTCAAGACGACGATTGCTGACAGGTAAGGTTTTGCCTCGCCGAATATCAGCACCTGTTCGAACAACGGATCGAGCTGGATGGCCAATTCCATATCGCCCGGAGGAATTTTTTCGCCGTTGCCGAGCACGATGATTTCCTTCAGGCGCCCGGTGATGGTGACAAAACCGTGTTCATCAATCTTCACCTGGTCGCCGGTATTGAGCCAGCCGTCGTCGGACAATACCGCGCGGGTTGCCTCGGGATTGTTCCAATAGCCAAGCATGATGTTTGGTCCGCGTGCAAACAATGCGCCGTTTTCTCCCACGCGCAACTCGACGCCCGGGACCGCCGGACCGATGGTCGCCGGATTGTTATGCTCGATCAAATTGACCGTCAACAATGGCGACGCTTCGGACAAGCCATAACCCTGACAAAGTGGCAGGCCCAACCCAATAAAAACCTTGGCCACGGCCGGTGACAAGGCCGCGCCGCCGTAAATGGCAAACCGCAACCTGCCGCCGAGCCGTTCGAGTAACTTCTTCGCGACCAGTGTTTGCAGCAGCGGCCACAACAAAAACGCCGGCTGCCAGCGTCCGCGACCGTGTTCATATTCAAACTTTGCCCAACCGGTGGCTACTGCAAATTCGAACAGGCGCCGCTTGAATGGCGATGCCTTTTTCAGCTGGTCATAAATCGCCGCGTAGAATTTTTCGTAGATACGCGGCACCGAGAAAATGACCGTCGGCTGCACAATCCGAAAATCCTCGGCCAACTGCGGGATGGATCGCGAAAAAAC
>JANMNT010000212.1:0-2988 GCA_031368465.1 Burkholderiales bacterium | reverse complement strand
GCGCCGCGATCGAGGCGCCATAGCCGTCGGTACGTGTATTGACGTTGGCGTGCAGGAACTGCTCGATCAAATAACCGTTTGCCGCGTGTAACTCGATGCCGTCGAAGTCTGCCTCAATGGCGAGTTTGGCGGCGGTGGCGTATTCAGCCACGGCGTGGTCGATATCGGCCTGGGTCATCGCACGCGGTTTGCTGTGTGGCTGCATACCGTGGCTGTCGGTGTACATCTCGCCGGGGCAGATCACATCGGTCGGGCCGACCACTTCGGCACCGGCCGGCAGGTTGGCGGCCTGGGTTACACGGCCGGTATGCATCAACTGAATAAAAATCTTGCCGCCCTTGGCGTGCACCGCGTCGGTGGTGAGTTTCCATCCGGCCACCTGCGCGGTGTTAAACAAACCCGGAATACGCGGGTAACCAAGCCCATTGGCGGAAGGCGAGGTACCTTCGGTAATGATCAGGCCGGCGCTGGCGCGCTGACCATAATATTCAGCCATCAGCGCGTTGGGCGTGTTGGCGTCCACTGCGCGGCTGCGGGTCATCGGTGACATCACGGCACGATTGGCCAATGCCATATTGCACATTGAATACGGGGAAAACAGATTGGATTTTGACATGGTGGTCCTGAGGGGGATGAGAAGAAGAGGGGGCGTCGATGGAAAATACGAAATCTGTGTGGAATGTGCATTAAGCGTGCGGCGCGGTGTTGATGTTGGGGTTGGTTTGTCGAAGTCAATGGTACACAGCGATCAAAATTTGCAGGTCAGATTCAGCGCCCTGCAACACGGCGACCACGCTTCGACGAATCCGTTAACGCCAGCAACGCAAAACTCACCAGCCAGTGGGTCGCGACAAAATCACCGCCGGTGACGTGCGGCATGGCGGCGGCGAGGTGGCGATCGACGGCGGCATCAAATGCCGCCCTGTGTTGCGGCAGTCTGGCCGCAAGCGCGCGCAGGCACCACGCACGCGACAGATTCAGACCATCAAGGTGCACCAGCTGGCCGTCGGTGCGTGAACCGACCGTCACCGGCGTCAACCAGACCTGCATTGTTTTGGCGGTGGGTTTGAATTGCCGCCACCAATCGGCAAAGGTTGCGCCGCGCACCTCGCTCATCAACATCGCTTCGCACAGCCCCGCAGACAAAAAATCACTGCCACTCGGCTCATACTGCGCCGGATAATTCTTGTCGTCATCAAACCAGCGACGCGCAGCGGCGACGAGTGCGCGTTGTAAAACGGCATTGCGCTGCTTTTTTGCGTAGCGCAGTGCCAGCGTCATGGCAAAGGCGCTGTTGACGTGGGTGCCGGCGCGCTGGGGATAGTGCGACAGCGGCAGAAATTCATACCATTGTTCGATTACCTGCGCCACAACCGGCGCGATGCAATTTGCCCAGCGTCTGGCAGGTGCATGTTGACCGGCATAGTCCAACAATTCGCCGTGCAATTGCAACAACCACGCCCAGCCGTAGGGCCGCTCAAAGCCGGGATGCTGTTGCAGGTAAGTCACTTCGGCACGCGCGTTGGCCGCCGTGAAGCGGGCCGCGAAATGCCGATGAATCGCGGGCCGCTGCGGCAACGTTGCATCCAACTGCAACAAACGAATCAACGACCAGTGCATATGCACGCTCGAATGCCAATCGTAGCTGCCGAAAAAAATCGGATGTAGCACGTGTGGTGCAGCACGATCATCCTCGCCGTTTTCAAGATGTTGTGATGCGTATGGGTAGCGTTGCGCGAGGCAGTGCAGGGCGCAATCAGCAAAGGCGATGGCGGTGGGGCGGTCGGGTGTGTTTGACGTCGGCGTCATTGGCTGCGGAGGTGTGGGCGCGGGTTGTGATGTTGCGCCATTGTGATATTGGGCCGGGTTAAAAGTGGCGTTAAAGGGGGCAGGCTCGTATTTTCTGATCTGGCGAGGGAAATAGTCCAACCTGGCCCCTTCGATGCTTGATTCACTGGTCGACGCCAAAATAGTCGACGCTGCCCCATCAATTGCGCTAAGCCCCCGCCAACACCCCCCGCAACACCGGATTAACCAGCTTCTCCGCCATCTTCCGATAACCCGCCGCGCTGGGATGAATTTCATCTTCCCAGTCGTTTGAGCGTGCCGTGTCATTTGCTTTGGCGGCAATAAGAATGCCTTGTGAGACTAACACGTGAAAACCAACGATGTATTTCGGCGTGCCGGGGGTGGCGAGTTCGGTTAGGCGGGCAAGCCAACGGGTGAGGAGTTCGGTGACGAGCGCTTTTTGTACGGCTGGGTTATCTACTTGTTTAGCCATCAAGCGCGGATAAACCCAAGGCCCGGCGATTTTGCCTTTGACGGGGGCGTTGCGCGGGGTGACAAAATCGTAGGCGTGGATGAAGATGCGCGTGTTGGCGTTGCGTGTCGAGTTGCTGCGTGCGGCACAGAAATTGCGTAGTAGCGATTCGACATTATCAAATGCGGTGTTCACCGCTGCAGCAGAAAGTGTGGCGGTATTGCCTGTGCCGCTGAGCAGCGCACCGATATTGCCGATGATGTCGTTGCCGCCAGCACTCAGCAGTATTGCTTTGAACGGGTAGGCATCGAGGTATTGTGCGGCGGCGCTGATGCGCTTGGGCGCGAACATGTCGTCGGCTTTGTCGCCCGACCATGAGTGGTCGAGCATGTGGCAGCCGCGCGGCAGGTCGAGTTGTTCGAGTAAGTTGCCGCGTGAGGGGTAGAACTTGTTAAACCAGCTATCGCCTTCGGCAAAGAATAGATTGTAGGTGTCAAACAGTGGGTCGGTGGCGCGAACATTGTTGTCGAAGTCAGCAGCGGAAATCGCGCCGATGGTGTGAGCAATTGGCCTTGCCATGTTGTTTCCTTTGTTTTGTTAAAACGTAAAAATCGTTTATTGGTAAGCGCTTTCAGGCATTTATGGCTGAAAGTGGTTGTGGAATGAGGGATTTCATATTTCAGTAACATTTAAAAATCTCAAAACCCGTTCGTGGTGAGCTTGTCGAA
>JANMNT010000192.1:0-5068 GCA_031368465.1 Burkholderiales bacterium | reverse complement strand
GACCGGCGGCACGGTTGAAAGCCGGCCCGGTGTCAAACAGCCCTACGTACTCAGCATTGCGGTCAATGCCGACAAGAGCAACATCGAGCGGCACGAGGTAAAGAATATCGTGTTGTTGTTGACCGGTGGTGCGGGGATCATTTCGCCGGCGTCCGAGAGTATCAAACAGCAAAGGCCCGAACGATTGGCGTTACGCGGATTTTTTGCCGAAAAACTCGGCGCACTGGTTGCGGTTGGTGCGCCGGGTGATCACGCCGGGGGGATTTCGACGGACTGGCGTGAGGGCAAATCACATATCACTGACGTGCGTGCGGTGATGGACGTTGTAATGAAACAATTTCCGGTGGCGCGCGTGACGGTGCTTGGCTTCAGCAACGGTTGCCGCTCGGCCACCAACATCAGCGCATCGGAACGTGTGCATTGGGGCGCCCGGCTGCAGGGGGTTGCACTGTTGTCGTGTGCGCCCGCGGCGTTTGCCGAGGCACGTATGTCGGCGTTGTCGACCGTGCCGGTGTTGGTGGTTCACCATCGAGACGACAGTTGTCTGCCATACGATGACATCAAAAATATTGCGCGTCAGTACGAGTTTGTCACCATCGATGGACCACCGCGGCCCGCCGCCGCAACGCGTGATTGTGGCAGCAACAGCGCACACGAGTTCGGCGGCAGTGAAGTAAAAGCGTATCAAGCGGTTACCGACTGGGTGTTGTCCAGGGTGGTCATTCACCATCCCCGCTAGGTCCTGCATCAGCCCCCGAACAGGCTAGACACCCGTTTGGGCTTGTGATGCACCGGCGGCGGGTTGATGATTGCGTTGATAGACGGACTTGCTGCTCGCAGCGCGTTTGTTGGCATACATTGCCTTGTCCGCCTCGGCCAACATGCAAGCGATGGATACGTGCCGGTCGACATTGTAGTTAACCTGGCCGACGCTGAATTCAATTTCGTATCCGCGGTTGTCGATTTCGCCCACCTCGGCGAGTGCCTGTTGCAGACGATCGACAATTTCACCGGCGCTGAAGCCATTGAGACCGGTCAACAGCGCGACAAATTCATCACCACCCAGACGGCCGATGACATCACTCTCACGCAGTTGCATGCGTAATACATCGGCAAACGTCTTTAACGCAACGTCGCCCTCGGCGTGCCCGTAGTGATCATTGATCTGCTTGAACTTGTTCAGGTCAAAAAACAATAACGATGCCGGCACCTCGATGCGCTTACAAGTGTTGAGAGAGTGTTGCGCCAGCGACTCAAAGCCGCGGCGGTTCGACAACATGGTCAATTCGTCCATGGTTGCCTGTTGCACCGCTGACAATTCCTGTTCGACCATTCTGGCCAGGTCCTGCAGCAGGCTGCACTCTTCATCGTCGAGCACACGCGGCACCGTGTCGATCAAACACAGGGTGCCGATTTTGCAGCCGCCGGTAATACGCAGCGGGCAGCCGGCATAAAAACGGATATGTGGCGCACCCGTGACCAGCGGATTGTCGCTGAAACGGTCGTCGCAGCGGGCGTCTTCAACCTGCATGATGCCGTTGTTGAGGATGGTGTGGCCGCAAAATGAGACGTCCCGCGAGGTACCGGTTGCGGCCAAGCCGACACAAGACTTGAACCATTGCCGGTCCGCATCGACCAGGCTGACCACCGCGATCGGCACGCCAAACAACCGCTTGGCAAGGCGTGTGAGGCGGTCAAACCGCTCTTCAGGCAGCGAGTCGAGGATATTCAGCGACTGCAATGCGCACAGCCTGTCGTGTTCGTTTTCGGGATCGATTGGCGCCAGCATTTGTTTATACTCCGGATACCGTATGAGGGGATGAAGGGGCAGCCGGGAAACGACCATCGGCGCCTGTCTGTCTTGTATCGGCGGATTTCCGCGATACTTGAATGCGCTACCCGCCATCGTATTTACATCTGGAGAATGTGATGACATCAAAAATAAAGGTTCTTTCCGTACTCGGGTTGACGCTATCCGCTGCCTGCGCATTTGCCGCCGATATTCGCGACACCGCCTGCCGCACCACCGCAGAGTGTCAGGCCGAGGCCGACAAACTACGCGGCCTTTCCGCCAAAGATGCCACCAGCGCACTTGCCAAGGCGCAAGACCAGTTCTATTGGCTGGGGCGCATCAATATGGCGACCACCGTGATGGTGGTCGAGGAGGGTGTTGTCCCGAAAAACCTTTCGCGACAAATCGCCGAAGGCGTTGCCCACTCGATTGCACAAGCCGACCAACCCGGCGGCAAGCGTCCGACCGATGTCTTGCAGATCGAAAAAATCATTTCCGACAAAGCCGGACCTGATGCCACCTTGATCCACGCCGGACGCAGTCGCCAGGACATGTTGGCGTCGGTACGGGTGATGCGGCTACGAACCGAGATGCTCGATACCGCCGCCGCGTTGCTCGAGGCACGCAAGGCGATGCTCGAGATTGCCGCGCGCAATATCGACACACTCATTCCGGCCTACACCAACGGTGTGCAAGCCCAGCCGATCAGCTACGCGCATTATTTGCTGGCGTTTGCCGATTCGTTTGCGCGCGACAGTCAGCGCATCCGTGAGTTGTATGCACGTCTGAATTTGAGCCCGATGGGCACCGCGGTACTGGCCAATTCAGCATGGCCGTTAAATCGAAACAGGCTGGCTGAATTACTCGGCTTTGACCGCCTGGTGGTTAATTCATACGATTCAGGCCAGGTGATCACGTATGACGTCCCGATCGAGGCAGCCAACATTGTCAGTTCGATGGCGATCCGGATCGGCGCCATGATGGCCGACGTGCATACGCAATATCATCAAACGCGGCCGTGGCTCTTGCTCGGCGCCGGCAGCACTTACACCAGCAGCGCTATGCCGCAAAAACAAAATCCGGGCGTGATCATGTCTGCGCGTGGCAAGGCGTCGGATGTGGTTGCGGCGGCGCAATGGGTGACCATGCGTGCGCACAACGTTCAGCCGGGCATGACCGATTACAAGGATTCATGGCAGACGCCGAAGCCATTTGTGTTGAGCGTGGAGCTGCTCCAGCAATTTTCGAACGTGATGAAGTCGCTGAACATTGACGAGGCACGGGCGCTCGAAGAACTAAACGGCGACTGGACCACCTCAAGTGAACTTGCCGATACCCTGCAGCGGGTCAATCAAATTCCGTTCCGGGTTGGCCATCATTTTGCCAGCGAGGTGGTGACGCGGGCCAAGGCAAAAAACCAAAAGCCTGCCGAATTTCCGTATGCCGACGCGGTGAAGATTTTTGCCGAGTCGCTGGCAAAATTTTCGCTGCCTGCGTCGGCGTTCCCGCTCGACGAAAAGGCGTTCAAGGCGACGTTGTCCGCGGAAAACATGGTGCGCACCCGCGTCGGTATCGGCGGCCCGCAGCCGGCTGAAGTCAAACGCATGCTCGGACTGGCGAATGACACGTTGAAGGCCGATAACATCTGGCTGAATGAGCGAAATGCAAAGTTGGTTGAAGCCCAGACGAAATTGAATCTGGCGTTTCGGAAATTGCTGGGGGAATAGGCGATATTGCGCCGTACCAAACGTGGTGGCAGTGGCTGAGGCTGTGGTTTTTGCGCAACAACCGCGCGTTGGGCCGCCTTTTCGCCCTGGCTCAAGTGACCGCACAGTGCATATCTGGCAAAATTTAATGCAACCATGTGGTGGCTTTGTGCAGTTTTTAAGTACATTGCACATCACAAAATAAAACGATCAAAAGGGGGAACACATGAAAACAAAAATAATCGCGCTAGCCGTTGCAGCGGCATCTGTGGCACCGGCGGCAATGGCACAAACGGCAAACCCCGTGACCTTGTATGGCCGGGTTTATGTGGCATTCGAAAACGTCAAGGCTGACGGCGGCACGGCGGCACCGGTTGCGAGTCGAAACCGGGTTCAAAACTACGGCTCCTCGTTGCTCGGCGTTCGGGGCGTTGAAGATTTGGGCGGTGGTCTGCAGGCTTTTTTCCAATTGGAAACCGAATTTCGTCCGGATAACAATAATTCGACCTTTGGCAACCGCAACAGCGGCGTTGGTTTGAAGGGTGACTTCGGTACCATCGTGTTGGGTCGTTGGGACGCACCTTACAAGACCGTCGGGCAACGGTTCGATCAATTCAGCAATACCACGCTGGCAGGTTATACCGCCGTCATGGCGGATAGCGGCAATTTCAGCCGCCGCGAGCAAAACGTTGTTGAATATTGGTCGCCGGAGTTTTCAGGCTTTCAGGCGCGCGCAAGTTACACCGCCAACGAAGGCAAGACGGCAACAGTGAACCCGGTGGTCACGTCGCTCAGTGTCAACTATGACCGCGGTCCCGTCTCGGTGTCGTATGCATACGAAAAACACAAAGATATTTTCAAGGATTACACCGGAAGTGTCGCCAACGTTGCCGGTGCCAGCGAGGTCGGTCAAATGTTGGGTGCAGCGGTCAAATTGGGCGCGTTTGAATTGCGTGCACTGGTCGAAAAATTCAACAAAAATCGCGGTGGGACAACGGTGACGTCCGACCAGCGGTCGCAGATGTTAAGCCTCTCGTATACGGTGGGTAAAAACGAATTTGTTTACCAGATGCAACGTTCGAAAGACGGCGCAACCCGCGCCAACGCCGCAGCGGCGCTGACAGAACCGGAAGCAAAAGTGGATTCAGTCGGCTATTTTTATCGATTCTCGCGCCGGACCACGCTGGTTGCGCTGTATGCAACGGTCAAGAACAATACGTTTGGCCGTGGTAACTTTGGCGCGGGCGACCTGACGATTGCGGCCGGCCAGGATCCACGCGGATTTGCGATTGGCTTGCGCCACACGTTTTAGTTTGGCGCGTCGCAAGACCGGTTGACCCCAGGCAAATCAACCCTGATGACAATTCTGCGGTTTGTCGCCATGCGGCGGACCGCAGATTGTGCCCGCGCCGATGTGGTGTCTAAAGCTTGTTAAGCGCGTAGAGCATTGCCCCCGCGGCAATCGCCAGTGCGACCAGGAATGAAAAACCAAGAATAGCCAGCTTATTGTTAGCCGCTTTTTCGGTGGCGGTGATTTTTTCAATGATGCGTGTGAACATATATTTTCTTG
>JANMNT010000159.1:0-8845 GCA_031368465.1 Burkholderiales bacterium | reverse complement strand
ATCTTTAGCGGGTCACGCTTGAACGGTCCCAACGCCGCCAGTTGTGGATTGGCCGGCTTACCCGCAATCGGATACTCATTATTGCCGTTGGCAAAATATTCCTGCGCGGCGGGACTGGCGAGATACTCGAGAAATTTGATCGCATTGTCCCTGTTAGGCGCGTATTTGGTGACGCCTGCACCTGAAATATTGATATGAGCACCGCGCCCGTTGGGTCCGGTTTGGTTCGGGAAAATCACCCCGACTTTTTCAACGATGGCTTTGTCGTCTGGTTTGTCGGATTTCATCAAACGCACAAAATAATAGGTGTTGCCGATTGCGATCTGGCATTCACCCGCGGCGACAGCCTTGATTTGATCGGTGTCGCCACCCATCGGTTGTCTGGCCATATTTGCCACCACGCCACGCGCCCATTCCTCGGCCTTGACAGGGCCATGCGCTGCAATCATGGAGCTCATCATCGACAGGTTGTAGGGATGACCGCCGGAACGGGTGCAGATTTTGCCTTTCCATTTCGGGTCCGCCAGACTTTCGTAATCCGGCAACTGTTTGGCATCAATTTTGGATTTTGCATAGTAGATGGGTCGCGCACGCACTGAAAAGCCGAACCATGAACCATCTGCCGCACGCAAATCCAGCGGCACGATACTCTCCAGTTTTGCCGATTTGATCGGCTGGAACAGGCCGGACTCCTGCGCCTTCAATAATCGACCCATGTCGACCGTGATCAACACATCCGCCGGGCTGCGTGCGCCTTCATTTTTCAGGCGGTCGAGCAATGGATCTTCCGGGCCTTCAATACGATTGATTTTGATGCCGGTTGCTTTCTCGAAGTTTGCATACAGCGCCTCGTCGGTCTGATAGTGCCGCGAAGAATAAAGATTCAATACCTGTTGTTGTGCGGCAGCGGCAGTGGTGAGTAGTACAAGGCTAGCTGCGCCGGCAAGATTGAAAAGATGTCGTTTCACTGATGATTCCTTTGGTTTTTTTGGGTGATTGTGGGGACTGGTTCGGACGCTGGGCCAACGGCGTTGGCGGCGACGGGTCTTTGTTAGATTGGCAATATTTCTCGCATTGGCTTAATATTAATGCGAATGATTCGCATTTGTCAAATTATTCAGCTGAGATGGGTATAATTGGGCATGGTCAATCCAGAAAACCTGCTCTCAATCAAAGCCGCCACCTTTGCCTACCCGGGTGGAAAACCAATCTGCCAAAACCTCGATTTCGCCATCGAAAGAGGCGACATTTCATGCCTTTTAGGACCAAGTGGATGTGGCAAAACCACCATCCTCAGGCTGGTCGCGGGGTTTGAACGGCCGGTCAGCGGGTCTGTTTCTGTCAACGGCATGGTTATGACAGATCAACACACCTTTGTCGAACCGGAACGACGCGGGATTGGCTACATTTTCCAAGACTACGCCTTGTTCCCCCACCTGTCGGTCCAAGACAACGTTGCTTTCGGCCTGCATACCTTGAGCGAACAAGAGCGAAGCGAACGCTGTGCTGAAATGCTCGAGCTGGTCGGCCTGGACGCTTTTGCAAAACGCTATCCACACGAGCTTTCGGGTGGACAGCGGCAACGCGTTGCACTTGCGCGCGCCCTCGCCCCCCGACCAAAACTACTGTTGATGGATGAGCCGTTCTCAAGTCTGGACGTCGAAATGCGCGAACGAATCGCCCTCGAAGTACGCGCGCTATTGAAAAAACTCAACACCACCGCCCTGTTTGTCACCCACGATCAGCACGAGGCATTTTCGATTGCCGACCAGATTAGCGTGATGAACCAGGGTGTGATTGAACAAGCCGACACCGCATATAACCTATATCACCGCCCGGCAACCCGTTTTGTGGCCGACTTTGTTGGTCAGGGGGTGCTCATCAGCGGTCGTGGTAATGCGGATGGGCTTGTTGCAACCGAGTTGGGACTCATGCATCCGACCAACATTGCCGAAAGCGACGTGGTTAATAACGCAAGCTACGATGTATTGCTGCGTCCGGATGATATCCAGCACGACGACGCGAGCCCCGCCACAGCGCAGGTGGTGCACAAAGCGTTCCGTGGTGCCGACATTTTGTACACACTCAAACTCGACAGCGGCACCGAGGTGTTGTCGTTGGTGCCGTCGCACCACAACCACGAGTTAGGCCAGAAAATTGGCATCCAACTGGAAATTGACCACGTCGTCGCGTTTGCCGCGTCATAAATCACGCCGGGCCGATTACGGATTGGCTCTGGTCGACTAACGTTATCGCGACGCGCGACGCGTCAGCGTTTCGAAGCGATCCAACACGTTCGAACTGCCGTATTATTTTTCGCCGCCGTGTTTCGGACTGTGAGGCTTTTCTGATTTCGCTTTTTTGTCGTCACCGGCCGCCTTACTTTGTGCAGCCTGCTTCTTCTCACTCTGCGCATCGGCCGCTTTTTGCTTCTGCTCCTCACGCGCCTTAAGCCTTTGTTGGCGCTGTTCCTGGATTTTTGCCTGACGCTCCTCACGCTGCTTTTTCTGATTCGCAACAAACTCGGCCTTGCGCTCGGCGGCAATCTTGCCGGCATTCTCGATCCGTGATTTGACCTCGGCGCGACGCGCGTCACGTCGTTCCAAGATACGTTGTTGGACCGCGCCGTGTTTGCCGTCGAGTAATTTTTCGTTGCGTGTTACGCGAAAGAATTTTGGCGTGTCCTTCAAAATGCGCGGTGCTTTTGCGTCGTGGCCGACAAAACCCGCCTGACCGGGAACCACTTCCGCCTTGCCTTGAGCGGTTTTGATGGTGCTGCCGCCGATGTTGACCTTGTCATACGTACCCGCCTCGCCTTCGGCATCAACCGCACCTTTGGGGATGACCAGCGGTTCGTGATCGGTACCACGCAGGCCGATGGTTGCATTCGGCGTCTTCACCACATATTTGGGCTGGTTGAACTTGCCGATCCAGCCACTCACCGCACGAAAGCTGCCTTGTAACAAGCCGATCACGCTGGTGTCATTTTCATCACCTCGCGCCTGATATTTGGTGATGCGCATCCTGGTATTCGGACGAACCGCGATGTAGCCGCCGTCTTCCATATCCATGTGCAATTCACCGTCTTTGCCGGTGACCAGACTGTCGCCTTCAAAAATGGTATCGCCGACCTTGGCCGCCCGACGCTGGTTATTCGAGCCAACAATCGACACTGTGCCTTCAACAAACACCACCCGCGCAGCACTGTTGATTTCGACCAGCTTGATTTCCTGCGGCGGCTTGGTGTCGGCGATGCCAGCCACCGCGTTGCTCGTTGGTGTAGCGGGGACGGCCGACGTCTGCGCGACTGCACCCAATGAAAACAATACCGACACAACCAAGCCGGAAATTCTGACCATCCGCATATACGCCCTCAAATTTCAGTTTAAAAAGTCATTACCTGGCAAGGCTGTCCGGCCATATTTGGCTGCAAGCATCCTTAAATAAACGTGTTTCATTTCCAAGCGGCAGCAAATTTTTGCCAGTGTTCGACGCCACTATTCGACGTCAGGAACTCGCGCACCACTGCAATTTCGGTGGCGCAGGCACTTTCGGTCAACGCGCCACGCATGAGCTGGAAACGCAAAAACACCAGATAGGTATTCATGACGTCGGTCTCGCAATAGTCGCGAATCGCATTGATATCGCCGCGTTGGTAGGCAGTCCAAACCTGGCTGCCATCCATGCCGAGTTTGCCGGGAAAGCCGCACAGCTGCGCCATGGCATCGAGCGGTGCATTGGCGCGCGGCTGATAGAGGGCCAAAAGATCCATCAAGTCCAGATGCCGCATGTGGTAACGGCTGATGTAGTTGTTCCACTTGAAATCGCGATTGTCTTCGCCCATATCCCAGTAAGTCGGCGCGGTAACACCGTGCACCATACCGCGATAATGCAGCACCGGCAAATCAAAGCCGCCGCCATTCCACGACACCATTTGCGGCGTGTATTTTTCAATGCCCTTGAAGAATTGTTGGATCAGGTGCTTTTCGCTGTCCTCGGGTTTGCCGATGGTCCAGGCGCGCAAGCCGTCGTCGGTTCGCAAAACACAGGAAATGGCGCATATACGCTGAACATAGTGTGGCAGGAAATCATTGCCACTCGCCTGGCGGCGCCGTTGAAAAGCAAATTCCGCCACGGCTTCATCGCTCAGGCCGGCATCGAGTTCGTGCAGGATACGCAGGCCGGCGACATCAGGGATTGTTTCGATATCAAAAACCAGAATAGGCGTCATGTGGGCCGGGAATCGTTTGCAAAAACGTATTCTCGCACCTTATTTTTGCAACTTATTTTTTTTGTCCAATCGCGCATATATCGTTTACCGACCAACCTGTCGGCGCCCGGCCTGCCCTATCATTGCCAAAAGGGTGTTTCAGCTCATCAACCGGATCTGGCTGGCCGCCGGCGCAGCCGCAAACAATCGCATGTATTGGCGCATTTCAGTACCACCCGGAATCGTCGCACACATCGACGTTTAATCAACGTTTTTCTGTGAATTACGAGTTTGCCCGACTTGCGTTTTCGGCATGCATCACAAAGGACAACAACAATTATTCCGAGTCGCGGAAATCAAGCCGGAAACACGCCGGTTGACAAATAACGATCGCCACGATCACAAACAATATGCACAATGACCGCATTGTTGACGTCGCGCGCGACCTGCAATGCCGCCACCAAACCGCCGCCGGACGATACGCCGGCAAAAACGCCCTCCTCGGCGGCCAGGCGGCGTGTCATTTCTTCGCTTTCGGTTTGGCTCACTTCCAAAACCCGATCGATTTTGCTGCGGTCAAAAATCGCCGGCAAATAAGCTTCAGGCCATTTACGAATGCCGGGCACACTTGAACCATCGGCGGGCTGCACACCAATGATCTCAATGGCGGGGTTCATTTCCTTGAGGAATCGTCCCACACCCATGATGGTACCGGTGGTACCCATGGTGGCAACAAAATGCGTGACCTTGCCCCCGGTTTGTCGCCAGATTTCCGGCCCGGTTCCCCGGTAGTGCGCCAGCGGGTTGTCAGGGTTGGCAAATTGATTGAGAATCATCCCGCCACGCTCGCGCTGAATTGTTTCAGCCGTATCGCGGGCACCTTCCATGCCGATGGCCTGTGGCGTCAGAATCAATTCCGCACCAAATGCGCGCATGGTTTGCCGGCGCTCAATCGATAGATGTTCCGGCATGACCAATACCATCTTGTAACCTTTGATCGCCGCCGCCATTGCCAGCGCGATACCGGTATTACCCGAGGTCGCCTCGATCAACGTCGCACCCGGTTTGATTTCGCCGCGCGCCTCGGCACCGACGATCATCGACATTGCCGGGCGATCTTTCACCGATCCGGCCGGGTTGTTGCCTTCAAGTTTGCCCAATAACGTATTGCTGGCTGAAATCCCCGAGCGCTGTGGGATGCGTTGCAATTTCACAAGCGGTGTGTTGCCGATGCTGGATTCAATGGTGTTCATTTTTTTGCCAAGTGCGTTGAAAGGTTGTCCATAAAGTCACGCACGAATCCGCGTAAGTAGGCGTTTTTCCGGTATGCCAGTTTGGTCACGCGTTCCGGAAAAAGTTTCGCCCCGTCCAACGCCACCAAATCTGTGTCGCTGCCGTCAACCGCAATACCGGCAATGATGCCGACGCCAAGTCCTTCGCGAACATAGGTCTTGATGATATCGGTATCGATCGCCGTCAACACCACATCGATTTCGACGCCCGCATTGGCAAAGGTGGTGTCGAGTGCCGAGCGACCTGAAAACGCCGCGTCGTATGTAACCAGCGGGTACTTGGCAATTTGGGCAAGCGTGAGTTTTTGTTCCGCACCCTTCAATATGGCCAATGGATGGCTTTTCGGCACAATCACACAATGATGCCAGCGGTACAGGGGAACGGTGACAAGATCCGGATAGAGGTCAAGCGTTTCCGTGGCAATGGCGATATCCGCCCTGCCGGATGTGACCATTTCAGCAAGTTCGCGCGGGGCGCCCTGGCGCAGACTCAACCGGACATCAGGATATTTTTTCAGGAATGCCTTGACCACCTGTGGCAAGGCATAGCGCGCCTGCATATGGGTTGCGGCAATCACCAACTCGCCACGATTGGCGTCGGAGAACTCCTTGCCAATACGCTTGAGGCTGTCAACCTCACCGAGCAATCGTTCACAAATCGCCACCACGGCCACCCCCGCCGGTGTCAATGCGGTGAGCCGCTTGCCCTGACGCACAAACACATCCACGCCAAGTTCGTCTTCCAATTCACGCACCTGTCGCGACACACCCGGTTGCGAGGTATGCAGCGCCTCGGCGGCATGTGTCAGGTTCAAGTCACGCCGGGCGATTTCACGCACATAGCGGATTTGTTGGAGATTCATGATGGTTCAACAGTGGTGGCGGGGAAATTGATTATACGCAAATAACATATTAAATAGCTATTAAGTCCTTTTTCTTATATACGATAAGCCCCAATATCCTGTTCATTCACATTGAAATTGACTGAGCCCCATGAAAACCACCAGCCCAAACCGACGCCAAATTCTATCTTTCGCCGCGCTCGCCGTCTTTGCGACTGCGGGCACGTTGCTGCCATCGGCATACGCCGAAACCGGCCCCGCTGAAGTGCGCCTCGACTACGCTTTTTATTCGCCACCAAGCCTGGTAATTCGTAAATTCGGTTGGGCCGAGCAGGAATTCGCCAAGTCGGGCAGCAAGGTTCGCTGGGTGCAATCAGCCGGCAGCAATCGTGCGCTCGAATTCCTGGCGGCAGATGCGGTTGATTTCGGCTCCACCGCCGGCTTGGCAGCGGTACTGTCGCGCGCCAACGGTAACCCGATCAAAACAGTCTTTGTCTATTCCCGTCCTGAGTGGACCGCGCTGGCCGTGCCAAAAGATTCCCCCATCCAGACGCTGGCTGATCTCAAGGGTAAAAAAATTGCAGCAACAAAGGGCACAGATCCGTACTTGTTTACCCTTCGGGCGCTGCAGGTCGCGGGTTTGAGCAAAAAAGATGTTGAACTGGTGCATCTGCAACACGCCGACGGCAGGGTTGCGCTTGAGCAAAAACGTGTTGACGCGTGGGCCGGGCTCGACCCGCTGCTTGCATCGAGCGAACTCGAGGCCGGTACCCGTATCATTTATCGCAACGTCAACTTCAATACCTACGGTTTTCTCAACACGACCGAAAAGTTTGCCAAACAATTCCCGGAGGCCGTTGAACGCACCGTCAGACTCTATGAGCGTGCCCGCCTGTGGATTCAGAAAAACCCAGCCGAGGCCGCCAGTCTGCTTGCGGAAGAGGCAAAAATTTCCCTCGACGTCGCCAAGCGGCAGCTCGGGCGGACCGGCTTCGACGAATCCATTCCGTCACAAACGCATCGTACTGCGCTGAAGGCCGCCGCACCGATATTGCTTGACGAAGGTCTGGTCAAACCTGGCACCGATGTCGCCCGGGTAATTGACGAATTGGTAACCGCGGCGCCGGCGGCAAAAGTTGCCATTCTCTTTCCCAACGGCACAACCCGCTAGCAACCCGAGATTTCAGGGATCCCGCTGCCATGAATGCCATTGTTCAATCCCACGGGGCTCCGTTGGGCGATCCGACCGTTGGTACCCGCCCGACGGCAGCACTGGCGTTGTCAACCAAAAAAATGGTTGGTGCCAACCACCTGCTGGGTTTTGTCATTCCGGGGCTGCTCGTGTTTGTGTGGGAAATCATTTCGCGACTGGGATGGGTAGCACCACATCTGTTGCCGCCACCCTCCACCCTGATCGAGACGACCTATGTGTTGGCGCGTGACGGCAGCTTGTTCACCCATACACTTGCCAGCAGCAGCCGCGTGCTGGCCGGGTTCGTCATTGGTGGCTCGATGGGACTAATCATCGGCGCATCGGTTGCACAAAATCGGCTGGTCGAGTCGCTGCTGGATCCGAGTTTCCAGGCGCTTCGCGCGGTGCCGTCGTTGGCATGGGTGCCGTTGCTGCTGTTGTGGTTGGGCATCGATTTGGCACCAAAGCTGACCTTGATCGCCATTGGCACGTTTTTTCCAATGTACCTTGCGACGGTTTCAAGTCTCAAAAATGTCGATCGCAAGTTGGTCGAGGTCGGTATGCAGCTGGGCCTTAAACCTGTTCAACTGTTGCGCACTATTTACGTGCCTGCATCATTACCAGGCTTGCTCACGGGACTGCGATCGAGCCTCGGACTCGGCTGGATGTTTCTGGTTGCGGCAGAACTGATTGCCACAACATCCGGGCTGGGTTATTTGCTGACCGATGGGCGTGAAACCGGCCGGGCTGATCTGGTGTTTGTCGCCATAATCACGCTGGCATTGCTGGGCAAAATCAGTGATAGCCTGTTGGTGGCGGTGGAACATCGGTTGTTGCGTTGGCGCGACGTGGCCAATATGCAAGGTGAGCCGCAATGAGTCCGCGTTTACAGGTCAATCTGCAAAAAAAATCATTTGCCGGACGGGCGGTGATTCGCAACGTGGCCTTTGATGTCGACGCGGGCGAAATTGTGGCCTTACTTGGCGCCTCCGGCTGTGGCAAGAGCACGTTGCTTCGTGCGATTGCCGGTCTCGACCGGGCCTTTGACGGCAATATTGCCATTCATGGCACGCACAACGATCAAAACGTGATTGGCATGGTCTACCAAGAACCGCGGCTGTTGCCATGGTTGACTGTTGAAGAAAATATTGGATTTGGCATCAACATTGATTCGAGAAAGTCCTCTATTGACGGCCTTCTTGACGAGGTTTTGCTTGAAAAAGCCGGTGGATACTTGCCAAAGGAACTCTCCGGCGGCATGGCGCAACGGGTTGCGATTGCCCGTGCATTGCTACGTGAGCCGGATGTT
>JANMNT010000123.1:0-18738 GCA_031368465.1 Burkholderiales bacterium | reverse complement strand
GTGGCGATGGTGATTTGTTTTGGCTTGCCTGCCTGCGCAATGATATCGGCTTCACGCGCGTGCTGTTTTGCGTTCAGCACTTCGTGCGGCAGTTTTTCCTTTTTCAGCAGCTCGGACAACAGCTCTGAATTTTCGATCGAGGTGGTACCGAGCAACACCGGCTGACCACGTTCGTAACAATCCTTTACGGCCTCAACAATGGCGCGATCCTTTTCGGCCATGGTCATATAGATTAAATCGTTTTCATCCTTGCGCACCATCGGGCGGTTCGGCGGGATGATGACTGTTTCCAGGTTGTAGATTTGTTGGAACTCAAACGCCTCGGTGTCGGCGGTACCGGTCATGCCGGCCAATTTGCCGTACATGCGGAAATAATTTTGGAATGTGATCGACGCAAGGGTCTGTGATTCATTCTGAATCTTCACACCCTCCTTGGCCTCGACCGCCTGGTGCAGACCCTCCGACCAGCGACGGCCGGTCATCATGCGGCCGGTGAATTCGTCGACGATAATGATCTCGTTGTTTTGCACGACGTAATGTTGATCCTTGTGATACAGCGCGTGGGCACGGACCGCGGCATAAAGATGATGCATCAACATGATGTTGGCCGGGTCATACAATGAAGCCCCCGCCGGCAACAAGCCATTTTCTGCCATCAACTCTTCGGCGCGTTCATGACCCTGCTCGGAAAGCGTCACCTGATGTTGCTTCAAATCACACCAATAGTCGCCAGGTCCGTCCTCGGCCTCCTGTTTGGTCAGATGCGGCACTAATACATTGATCTTCACGTACATGGCGGTTGAATCTTCGGCCTGGCCGGAAATGATCAGCGGTGTGCGCGCCTCGTCGATCAGGATCGAGTCGACCTCGTCGACGATGGCGAAATTCAGCCCGCGCATGACACGTTCGTCCTTGGTCGTCTTCATGTTGTCACGAAGATAATCGAAGCCGAATTCATTGTTGGTGCCGTAGGTGATGTCGGACTGAAACGCGACGCGTTTGTCAGACTCTTCCATCTGCGACAGGTTGCAGCCGACTGACAAGCCGAGGAAATTATGCAGCCGTCCCATCCATTCGCTGTCGCGCTTGGCAAGGTAATCGTTGACCGTCACCACGTGCACACCCTTGCCGGAAATCGCATTCAGATAACACGGCAGCGTCGCCATCAGGGTTTTGCCTTCACCGGTGCGCATTTCGGCAATCTTGCCGTCATGCAGCACCATGCCGCCGACCAACTGTACGTCGAAGTGGCGCATGCCGAGTGAACGTTTGCCGGCTTCACGTACCGTCGCAAACGCTTCCGGCAACAGGGCGTCGAGTGTCTCACCCTTTTGGAAGCGGTCTTTGAATTCCTGTGTTTTGGCCTTTAATGCGTCGTCAGACAGCGCCGCCATTTCAGGCTCCAGGGCGTTGATTGCCACGACACGCTTGCGATATTGTTTCAGGAGTCGTTCATTGCGGCTGCCAAAAATGGCTTTCAGAAATGTGTCTAACATTTGGTGCTTTCAGTAATGTTGCTGCAGTAAAGCGGCTTGATTGGAGATGGTTGAAACGAATGGGAGTTGCCGTGTCACGGCATTGCGAACCACCGGGCATGTCTGCTTGTGATGTTGTCAACCTGAAGGTTGTATCCCCAAAGGCCTTGGCTGTATTGGCGCATCACAGCCACGCTGCCACGCGTTGAAAATATGCGGGCGGCGCAAAACATCACAAGCCATTCACACGCTTGGCGTGAATGGCCCGGCGATGTCAGGGGAACTACGGGGCGCGGGCGGTCTTGACAGCCTGGGCAGGCTCTTGCGCGCGGGCGAAATTGAGGAACCGGTTCGGATTCAGCGGAACCGAGTTTTCGCGAACTTCAAAATGCAAATGCGGGCCGGTGGCACGACCGGTCATGCCGAGGTCGCCGATGCGCTGACCCTTCAGCACCACATCACCTGCTTTTACGGTCTTTCTTGCGAGGTGCGCGTAGCGCGTCGTCAGACCATTGTCGTGGTCGATATCAACCAGATTGCCATATTCGGTATGCCACTCGGAGGCGGCCACAACACCACCGGCGGCAGCGAGAATTGGTGAACCCGGCGCGGCGATAAAGTCCACACCGGCATGAAATGCACTGCGGCCGTTGAACGGGTCAATCCGAAAACCGAAGTTTGACGAGTAATAACCGGTGGCGACCGGCAGGATGGTCGGGATGGCCTTGGCGGCAAGCCGGCCTTCCATCAACACGGAGTCGAGCACGCCAAGCTTGTCGGCGCGATCATCGAGCACACGCGATACTTCGGACAATTTGGTGGTGAAATCTTTGTAGCTGACGTCGCCGGTCATGCCCGAGGTCGGCGCCGGGCCACCTACGCCGGGCGTTTCAGAAAAGTTGAATTCGCCTTTGACGCCGGCCACCTTTGCCAGGCGCTCGCCGAATGCATCCAGCCGCATCATGCGCGCCTGCAACTCGCCGAGTTTCACCGCCAGCGAATTGAGCTGTTCGCGCATGTCGCGTTCGGCTTGCTGGGTGTTTTGTTGGGTCAGGGTGGAAATCAGGCTTTGGATAAACGGGTTTTGGATATCAACCGCGTACTTCATGGTCACCCAGTAGGTGCCGAGCGCAAACATGAATCCTGCGCTGACAAAGCCCATTGCCGCCATAATGATCTGCGACTGTGAAATCGTGACGATTCGGCTTTTGGCCAAACTATCCGAGACTAAAATAATATTCATCGTATCCTTTTAGCGGGCACCAATCAGTTGAAGACCAGCTTCAAACCCATCAGTACCCTGTTCGGCGAGGACGACACCATGGCGCCGTTAGTGGCGCAACATCGGCGGCTTGCTCGCCTTCAACATTCTTTTGCGGACGTCCTGCCACCCGGTTGGGAAAAACTCTGCCGGGTTGCTGCATTGGAGGGGTCAACAGTCATTATTGCGGCGGCCAATGGTGCAATCGCAACCAATCTAAAGGCCTTTTCGCCGCGCCTGCTTGAGAAATTCAGAAGCGTTCTTGAGAAAAAAACAAAGCAGGAACAAGAGGTTACCGGAATTCGCATCGTGGTGCAACCGGAAATGTCGACCTGGCGGGCGCCGACCCCAACCTCAATCCGGCTGGCCGCGGAAAAGACCGCCGTTAGCGGGGCGCAACTTGATGATTTGGCAGAGAAATTAGCCGATTCGCCGCTAAAAAAGGCGATCCAGAAGATTCAGGCCAAACGGATTGTCACCAGTAAGCGGGTACTTGCCAACAAGGACGCAGCCAAGAAAAACTAGACCAGCAACAGCCGTTCGGCGATATAGATGATGGCAATCAGCGCCGCGAACGAGAGCGTTACCTTGATGATGAGCTTGGTGTAATAAAGAAAACGCGGCTTCTTGGTAAATAGATAGCCAAGAAAGGTAATCGATGCGGCCATCACCGCAAACAACAACAAAAACCGTAGTCCGATCAACATGGCATCGTGCCCCTGTTCTTAATATGGTTTAGACGGACGTTCAAACGGCGGAAAGTGCCATTGCACCAAACGCACCCGGCAGTGCCTCGCGTTTGTCGAAGGTCACCATTTCAAACGCAGATTCGTCGGCCAGCAACGCCCGCACCAGTTGGTTGTTCATCGCGTGGCCGGACTTCACCCCGGTAAACGCACCAATCAACGGATGACCCAGCATATACAAGTCACCCACAGCGTCAAGCGCCTTGTGTTTAACAAACTCGTCCTCGGAACGCAGGCCGTCCGGGTTCAGCACATGAAAGTCGTCGATGACGATGACATTATCGAGTGAACCACCACGCCCCAAGCCCGCCTGCCGCATCGCCTCGACCTCATGGGTAAACCCGAACGTGCGCGCGCGCGCCACTTCCTTGACAAACGGGATGTCGGCAAAGTCCACCTCGACAATATTCTGCCGGCCATGAAACACCGGGTGATCAAAGTCGATCGAGAATTTCAGTTTGAAGCCGTTAAACGGCTCGAGCCGCACCAGCCGATCCTTGTCTTTCAACTCAAGTGGCTTCAACACACGAATGTATTTTTTGGCTTTGGCCTGCTCTTCAATACCGGCCGACTGCATCAAAAATACAAACGGCGCCGCGCTGCCATCCATGATCGGCACTTCCACCGCATTCAAATCAACATAGGCGTTGTCGATACCAAGCCCGGCGAAGGCCGACATCAGGTGTTCAACCGTGGCGACGTTGGCCCCGGTTTTGGTGTCTTCAATGCGTGTCGACATGCGTGTGTCGTTGACATTCAGGGCGTGCGCACGCACGGTCGGTGCACCCGGCATATCGGTGCGGCAGAAAACAATGCCGGTATCCGGCGGCGCGGGACGAATGGTCATCTCGACCCGGTGGCCGAGATGCACGCCCACGCCGGTGGCGCGGACTTTGTTTTTGACGGTGCGTTGTTTGATCATCTTGACTGGCTCATGAATAGCCTTATTTTACAGCCAAGCCTCAACCTGGGATTTCAAGGTGCTTGTCCGCACAAGTCGGGCCATCCGAACAATCGATTTGTACGCCAGCGCACTGAATGGATCGTGGCACGTATGTTCGAATGTTCATTACGCATAAACGCCACTCGCCATCGGCTGGCGGCAGGTGGCAGGTACGTATCGCACACAAACCCGCAAACTCGCCCGAAAGGTTCGTCTGATGAATAGTCTCAAAATGGCAGGGCTGGCAATCATCATCGCTGGTGCGCTGGGCATCGCTTACGGCGGATTCAGCTACACCAAAGACACCACCGCCGTGAAACTCGGCCCGATAGAGTTGTCCGTCAAGGAACGCGAGACCATCAATGTGCCGTTGTGGGTGGGGATTGGTGCCATTGCGATTGGCGCAGCGCTGTTCGTATTTGGTGGCAAAAAGCCGTAGCGCCCCAGGCAAATTATCTGCCTATCGCCCCAGCGGTCGCCAAAATCTCTTTCGTAATCACCGCCCCATCCGAATTTGGCGTGATTTTGATCAACGCCTCAAGTTTTTGTTTGGCCTCCGGCACGCGGTTTTGTTTGACCCGAAGCGGACATCACGATTGCCCGAAAGCCGACCTAGGTTTGGTCGCGCAATAGTCTTAGCTGGCTCAGATCGGATGGCTATCCGCTGAAAACAATTTGACCCTTGGTGTTGCAGGAACCTGATGTTGCTTTCACTTGAAACGACTCTCCAGGCGTTTGACAAGTTTGGACGACGCAGCATGATTGTCGCCGTATGCAGTGATCAATATACTTCCTATCCCCGTCGCTCCCTTGCCCTTCAGGTAATCAGCCAGTGCATCTACAGCTTCTGCAGCGTACCCTTGACCACGATACTTTGAATCAATCCACCACGACGCATCAATAGCATGGCTCGGTCCAGCGGCATAGATGATCCCGATTGCTTGGCCGGAGTCCTTGAGAACCACCGCATACAGATATGGGGAGTAGCTTTCGAGGTGCCACACGGAGCGCTGACTGGTATCGAGCTCGTGCTCGGGCGCAAACAATCGATGCGTCAGATAGTCGAGCCTCGCAGCCTCAAGATCCTGCTTTTTTACGAGTGAGACGCGCATTGGCTACTCCGCTAACGTGGAACTACCCGGCGGCGGCGCGCAGTGGATATTGCTGAGTAATGGGCCCTGTCGGCGTCCGGCTGAGCGCCGTGTTAGCTTGCGGCCCCTTGCCAATCCAAATAAGAAGGCACCCGAGAGCGCGGGCGATTCTGAATGACCCACCTTGCACATATTCACCATATCGGATTTCACACCGCCTCGCCGCCCAAGAAGGCGTAGGCGGAAAAACAGTGTTCAGCGCTTCAACCAAAGCGACTATCTATCTGACTACGCGAAGGTGAGGAAGGTACTTCGAAAAATCATCTTCAGAGAAAAGTTGCCTTTTGCTCCTTTCGCATTCGACCAGCCATTCAGGAATCCGCTCTGCAAAGTAGGTTTGCAGCTGTGAATAGTAAGCTGACGTCACTCTTATAAACGAAGGAATTTCCTCCACTTCGCAATCTGTGTTGTATTGCAGCTGGCCTTTAATAACGAGTCCATATTCGGGCGTCGCGTCAGTGCAGACGGTGCTTTTCAAAAGAGTAATGACCTCACCCATGGTGATCGGGTGTTGGGACTCAACCGGAGAAAAGGTGTACTTAAGTTCGCAGTCTGGTTCGTCGTCGTAAACAGAATAGAAAATTCGCGATTGGCCGACGCGTTGGGCGGCCAAGTTGATATTGGAGCCGCTCATGTATCCATCCATTGATAGGCGAGCGATCACTCGGGGCTTTGCTTCGCTAATCTCACTTAGGGCGCCATCTGCCGAGACCTGAGTGGGCCAATATGTGAGAGGACGGTAAGAGAAATCGAAACGCATGGTCATAAATTGCTCCTATGATCGAACGATTAATAATAAGAGCCTATCATCTTCGAGCGCGCGGGGAGGAATTCCCAGTGCCAAGAAAATCACCCCAATCTGTCCATTCACCCTTTCGCATATAGGTTTGGTAAGGATTCGCAGGGATGTCTTCTGGAAGCCACCCCTTTTTCTTCACCAGTGAGTTCCAATCGGTCCGTGATTTCAACTTCATAGCCCGCGCCCACTTCCGTGCCAATTTGAAGGGTAGATAAATTCTGAGCCAGGTGGCCTTGCGCTTCGTTCCAAGGAAGTCGCCCCAAGTGGCGCACTCGTCCCGATATTTCTCCAAGGGATACCGCGGGATGTTTTTGGGTAGCCAGCCGTCCTGCTTTATCGCTTTTGCCCATGCAGACTGTGACGTAATTCCCTGCGCCCTGACCCAAGCCCGAGCCTCTTCAAATGGCAATGTAACTTCTCGTATGGCCAGCGACGCACTTTGTGCACCGAGTAGTCGGCCCACTTTTTCATAACGAGCAACGACATCCTTTTCTACAAACTTTAGCGCGGCTAGATGTTTGAGTACAGAAAGCGCCAGGTTGAATGTACTTAACTTAGTCGGCACTTGCACATCGGTTGCCGTAATGGGTTCCAGCGGGTGCTCGCGAATTCGCACCACCGTCCAACCGGCCTTCTGTAGAAGCTCGGTTTTCTTCCGGTCGCGAGCGGTCGAATCTTTCCCACTGTGCCAATGATTACCATCAAACTCGATCACTAAGTGAAGCGCAGGAGCATGTATATCAACGTCTTGCTTCTTCTCCCCCTGAATCGAAATACTCCTGTTATTGAGATTGATCTCTGGGATTACGCTAGCCAATTCATGTCTTAACTTTATTTCGACCTTGGACAGTTTGGTCATCCTAGCAACCCCGAGGAAATCCTCCCACCCTTTCCATTCTGATTTGTACGCGACTTGGACATTCGTCGGGATAATATTTTTCGGCCACTGCTGCTTTGCCTTTAGCGACGTCACCAGTTCGCGCCATTCGGCCACACTCGTAACGCCTTTGCTTCGGGCCCACGCCTGAGCCTCACTGAACGGTGGCCAATCATACTTTGATGGAGCAATATTTTCAGTACCAAGAAAATCACCCCAAGATACGAATTCGTCCTTGTAATCCTGCGAGACGTTGACTGGAATGTCATCAGGCAACTTCAGCTTTAGCCACCCAGCTTTCGACTTTACCTCCTGAGCTCGTGCCCATTTTCGGGCATCGTCGAAGGAGCGGTAGGGCACCTTTTTTCTGCGGGGCCGCTTTCGATTGTAAACGTTGCCTGACCCAAGAAAATCGCCCCACGAGGTCCATTCACCATTTCGTTTATACGTTTGGTAGACGTTCACCGGTATATCAAATGGCAACCAACCTACCTTCTTAGTCTGGTCACGCCATTCTTGTTCAGATTTGAGGCCCTGCTTACGCGCCCATCGTCTTGCTTGAGCAAATGATTTTTTTCTCCGGAGGTGTGGGCTGACATAGTCGCTACCCAAAAAGTCGCCCATTCCTTGCCACTCGGAACCGTAAACCGATCTGACACCTAGGGGTATGTCGTCCGGGAGTTTATTAGCAGCCGCTAGGGCAATCCAATCTTTCTGGGATCTCAATCCTTGTGAACGGGCCCATTTGCGCGCTTCTACGAACGAGCGATGAATGCGCTTTTGGCTGGCCACGACTCCCGTGCCGAGAAAGTCACCCCAAGATATCCACTCGTCCTTATATGTTCTGCTAACCGTAGACGGAATATCGTTTGGTATTTCACCTTGCCTGCGTCGGTCTCGCCATTCGGTTTCTGAGCGAATTCCTCGCTTTCGCGCCCAAGCGCGTGCCGCGAGGAAGGAGCGCCACTTGCGTTCTGCTCTCATGTGGTCAACTTGCTTACCGCTTCTTGATTGCCCGCCATGCGGCATCTCCGAAGGGGGAGGTCATTACAGCTGCAAATTGCACTTGTGACTCAATCGGGAGAGTCGAGCGATTTTCATTGCATTGCCCTTGGCGAAACCTACAATCGGACCACGATCACAAACAGCCGCTTCTGGCCGGTTGCTTCAATTCTATTAACGAGCCCGAATTTGCATCGTCAATGCTTAACAATTTCTCACTTTAAAACTCGTTTATCCACGGGCGTTTTCAGACATTTTTGCTTGGAAATACCCGTGGATAAACGACTTCTACTTTCTATTTATTTGCAGTCGGGCAAACATCCCGACGGGGCAGAGGTTCCCGTCGGGTTGCTTGCAGTGCCGCGCATCCACCAACCCACACCACGCCACCAAGCATGGCGACAACTGGCTGGCAGACGCCTATCTCATCTTGCTACGTCAGTCGGCCTGCTTGCGCAAAAACGCCGGGATGTCGTAGGTGTCCATACCGGAACTTTGCAGCGCCGACACTGTGACATCACGACGGCGACGTGTCACGGCAGGCGCATCGAGTTCGGCGTAGTTGATTGCGCCAGCCGGTGTGGATTGCATCGCACCGACTGCGTCATCGGTGCCGGTACGTTGCATGGCGGGTTGCGAATAGACGATTTGTGGCTGTGGCTTGGCAATACGTCCGCCCAGACCGGTTGCCACAATCGTGACACGTAGCGCCTCACCGAGCGACTCGTCAAACACCTGGCCAAAAATCACCGTGGCATCTTCCGCGGTGAAGCTGCGGATGGTGTTCATCACTTCATGCACCTCCTTCAACTTCAAGGATTTTGATGCGGTGATGTTGACCAACACGCCGCGTGCACCGGTCAGATTGACGTCTTCGAGCAATGGTGATGCCGCAGCACGTTCTGCCGCGACCTGTGCACGATCGGCGCCGGTGGCGGTGGCCGAGCCCATCATGGCCACACCGTTTTCACTCATCACGGTACGCACGTCGGCAAAGTCAACGTTGACCAGTCCCGGGCAATTGATGATTTCGGCGATACCGGCGACCGCGCCGTGCAACACGTCATTGGCCGCCTTGAAGCCGTCCTCAAACGTGGCGTCTTCACCCAATACTTCCATCAACCGATCGTTCGGGATGATGATGAGTGAGTCAACGTTGAGCTTGAGTGCCTCGATACCCAATTGCGCCGCCTTCATGCGCTTACCTTCGAAGGCAAACGGTTTGGTCACGACCGCAACCGTGAGTACGCCCATTTCGCGCGCAACCTCGGCCACAATCGGTGCCGCACCAGTGCCGGTGCCGCCGCCCATGCCGGCGGTGATAAACAACATGTCGGCACCCTGGATCATTTCAGCGATGCGTTCACGATCTTCGATTGCCGCGGCGCGCCCGACTTCCGGGTTGGCACCCGCACCCAAGCCGCGGGTAACGGTGCCGCCCAACTGCAGCACAGTCTTGGACTGGTTGCGTTTGAGCGCCTGTGCGTCGGTGTTGGCGCAAATAAATTCAACCCCGGCGACACCGTGGGTGATCATGTGGTCAACTGCATTGCCGCCGCAGCCTCCCACGCCGATCACTTTGATGACCGCTTCCGGTTGTGCGTTGTCTAATATTTCTATCATGGTATGACTCTCCTCTGCTGGTGGAACAACTTAAAAAAAATTAAAAATTACCTTTAAACCAACTTGCCATTCGTTCAAACACATTCTTGAAATTGCTTGCGTGCAGCCGTACGTGGTCGTCGCGTTTGCGCTGCTCGACGCCGGTGAGTAACAGTCCGACAGCGGTCGAAAAGCGCGGATTACGCACCACTTCCGAAAGCCCACCTGAATAACTCGGCACACCCAGCCGCACCGGCATATGGAATACCTCCTCGCCGAGCTCAACCATGCCGGCCATCGCCGCGCTGCCGCCGGTCAACACAATGCCGCTCGACAACAACTCTTCAAAGCCGCTTGCGCGCAGTTCACGCTGGATCAGCGAATAAAGTTCTTCGACGCGCGGCTCGATCACTTCGGCGAGTGTCTGGCGTGACATCTGCCGCGGCCCGCGATCACCCACGCCGGGCACTTCGATCACATCGTTAACGCTGGCGATCTGCCTGAGCGCACAGCCGTGCGCCATCTTGATATCTTCGGCATCCTTGGTCGGGGTGCGCAGCGCCATCGCGATGTCGTTGGTGATCTGGTCGCCGGCAATCGGGATCACCGCGGTATGGCGGATTGCGCCGCCGGTAAAGATGGCGATATCAGTGGTGCCGCCGCCGATATCGACCAGGCATACGCCGAGGTCTTTTTCATCAGCGGATAACACTGCAATGGCCGAGGCCAGTGGCTGCAACACCAGATCACGCGGCTCGAGCCCGCAGCGGCGCACACATTTCATGATGTTTTGTGCCGCACTCACCGCACCGGTGACGATATGGACTTTCACTTCAAGTCGCACACCACTCATCCCAACCGGTTCACGCACGTCTTCCTGCCCGTCGATGATGAACTCTTGATTCAGGATGTGCAGGATCTGTTGATCCATCGGGATGTTGACCGCGCGCGCCGTCTCCACCACCCGATCGACGTCAAACTGGGTCACTTCGCGATCCTTGATCGCCACCATGCCGTGTGAGTTGAAACTCTTGATATGCGAGCCGGCAATACCGGTGATGACGTCACGGATCTTGACGTCCGCCATCAGCTCGGCTTCTTCGAGGGCGCGCTGAATACCGGCGACGGTTGCCTCGATATTCACCACCACGCCTTTTTTCAAGCCGCGTGACGGGTGCTGCCCGATCCCCAGTACTTCGAGATTGCCCTCGGCCGTGATTTCAGAAACAATCGCGACGATCTTCGAGGTGCCGATATCAAGGGCGACCAACAGATTCTTTGTTTCGCGGTTCATGTTTTTTCCCATCATTTTTGAATTGCCCACATTATTTTCAGTTAACCCGATTTGGCTTTGCGTGACGAATCAGCAGCCGTTTTGGCGGCGTCGCCACCACGAATGGCGAAACCACCCTGATAACGCAAGTCAACTTCGGCATTTGCCTTTTGTAATGCGGTGATCTGCGGATAAGCCCTGACATAGCGCAACAGCCGCGCCTCGTCATCGCTGCGCCCCAATTGCAAGGTACCGCCGTCGTCAAGTGTCACCCGCCAGGCGCGCCGCGCGGTCATCAACAGTTTTTTTGGTGTGCGTTCAATCGCCGCCAGTGGCACCATCATCGCGGCATATTTCTCCAGCACCTCGGTGGCACTGCCGTCCGGACCGTCGAGCATCGGCAATGTCGCCTTGCGTTCATCGCTGATGACCGCGCGGAACACTTCGCCATAACTGTTGACCAGCGAACTTTGCATATTGATTTCAGCGTCCTCCGCGACCGGTGCGGGTGTTGCGGCAAATCCCCACGTCGCCACCGGCCGGTGTTCTTCGATGGCAACCACGATGGTCGATGGAAACTGCCGTCGCACGTTGGCATCGCGCACCCAGGCGATTTGTTTCACGCCGTTTTTCAGCGCGATCAAATCCAACTGCAACATGCGTGCGCCGCGCGTTTGCAAGGCGTCGGCCACACGCTTCAGACTGTCGGCGTCGATTTCACTCAATGGTGCCTTGGTCGCGCTGACAAACACCACCTCGCGTACCGGCAGTGATTTGCCCACATCGGGCATCACCCCTAGCGCGGCCCACACGCCGCCGGCTGCCACCAGCATCGCCAGTATCGTCGCGCCGATCACCACCATGCGTTGCGAATGCAATGGCGTTGCCGCCTGCGCTTGCATTGCGGGCCGGACAGGGCGGGTTGGGCGGGTGGTTGCCATTATTGCTGGCACCTTGCGAGTGAAAGAATACGCACACACAGGTCTGGATAACTCAAACCAACGGCGCGTGCCGCCATCGGCACCAGCGAATGCCCCGTCATTCCCGGCGACGTGTTCATTTCCAGGAACGAATAACGGCCGTCTGGTCGCAGCATGACGTCGGCGCGCCCCCAGCCGGTGCAACCGAGCACGCGAAACGCACGCATGGCCACCATACGAATTTCATCTTCCAACGCGGGACGCACGCCAGCCGGGCAATGGTAATGCACGACGTCGGTGAAATATTTGTTGGCATAGTCGTACTTGCCTTCCGGCGCTTCGATGCGAATCAGCGGCAGCGCCTCCTCGCCAACAATCGTTGCGGTCAACTCCTGGCCCGCAATGAACTCCTCTGCGATAACCAACGGGTCAAGCTTGTGCGCCAGCGCGAATGCCGCAGGTAACTCGCTTGCGGTGTTGACCTTGGTGATGCCAATCGAGGAGCCTTCACGCGCCGGTTTTACGACCAACGGCAGGCCGAGATCATCGAGCACACGCGTCAGGTCGCTCTCGGCATCCAGCAGGTGATATCGCGGTGTTGGGATGCCCGCCGCCTGCCACACCAACTTGGTGCGCCACTTGTCCATTGCGAGCGCGCTCGCCATCACACCCGAGCCGGTGTACGGAATCTTCAGCGTTTCCAGCACGCCCTGTACGGTGCCATCCTCACCGAAGCGGCCGTGGAGGGCGATAAACACGCGGTCAAATTTTTCCTTCGGCAAGTCGAAAATGGAATGCACGGCCGGATCAAAGGCATGCGCGTCAACCCCCTTCTCCTTTAGCGCCGCGAGCACACCGTTGCCGGAAAGCAACGAAATCTCGCGCTCACTGCTTGGGCCCCCCATTAGCACTGCCACCTTACCGAGCATTTTCATATCCGCGCTCACGACGCCTCTCCAACAATTCTTACTTCCTGAATGAGTTCCACGCCGGTCTCTGACCGCACCGTGTCGCGCATGTGACAAATCAAATGCTCGATATCTTTTGCGGTTGCAGTACCAAGGTTGACGATGAAGTTGGCGTGTTTGAGTGAAACCTGTGCGCCGCCGATGGTGTGGCCCTTTAGCCCGCATGATTCGATCAGTCGTGCGGCAAAGTCTTTGGGCGGATTGCGAAAGGTCGAACCGGCATTAGGCTTGTCGAGCGGTTGTGACGCCATACGTTTGGCAAGCAGCTCTTTGATACGCGCTTGCGCAATTTGCGCGTCACCTGCCGCAAAGCGAAAACGCGCCGACACAAAATATTCGTCGCCGCCCGCCGAGGGCTTCATCAATACGTGGCGGTAGCCAATCTCAAAATCCGCGGGTGTGTGTGTGTGCAAGTTGCCGGCACGGTCGACCGTCACACAGTCAACAACCTGCTGCCATGTTTCGGTGCCATAACAGCCCGCGTTCATTGCCAGCGCACCGCCAACCGTGCCGGGAACGCCGGCCAGCCACTCGGCGCCGGCAAGATTATTTTTTGCGGCAAATTTCGCCACATGTGGCGATGCCGCGCCGGCCCCCGCCGCAACAATCAATTTGTCGTGTGCATCAAGCGTAATGCCGCCAAGCTGCGGCGCCGTCAGAATCACCGTGCCATTAAAGCCGCCTCTGTTGTTATCACCACGCACCAACAAGTTGCTGCCGAGACCGACAAACAGGATCGGTTCATCTGGCGGCAGCGTTGGCAGGAAGGCGCGCAGATCATTCAGATCAACCGGCTTGAAAAATGACTTCGCCAGACCACCCGCCCGCCACGAAACATGGCGCGCCATCGGCTCGTCGTGGCAAAACCCACCGCGTGTTGGTGTCTGCTGGTTGTCAGGGGTCAGTGATTGTTGTTCACTCATATTCATACCGTTTGCATCATTCCGCGCCCGCTGTCATGGCGAGGCCCGCCGCCAAGGCCGGCGCCACGCCGCCAACCGATCCGGCACCCATGGTGATGACAACATCACCCGCCTTCACGTGGGCACGAATCGCTTCCGGAATCTCGGCAGGCGTCGCAACAAAATGTGGTTCCACTTTTCCGGCAACACGGATGGCGCGCATCAAGGCGCGGCCGTCGGCAGCGACAATCGGCGCCTCGCCCGCCGGGTAGACATCAGCCAGTACCACCGCATCGGCGGTCGACAGCACCTTCACAAAGTCCTCAAACAAATCGCGCGTGCGGGTGTACCGGTGCGGCTGAAAGGCAAGCAATATCCGGCGATTCGGAAATGCCCCGCGCGCGGCCGCCAACACCGCCGCCATTTCGGCCGGGTGGTGACCGTAATCATCGATCAACGTGAAGGTACCGGCATCTTTTCCGATACCGAATTCAATTTCACCGTAACGCTGGAAGCGGCGTCCGACACCGCCGAAGGTCGACAGCGCATGCGCAATCACGCTGTCTTCAATACCGATCTCGCGTGCGATTGCGATGGCCGACAAGGCATTCAAGACGTTGTGGGTTCCGGCCAGATTCAACTCACAGTCGAGCACTTTTTTGTCGCGCGCCGATGTCGCCGTAAACCGCATGCGGCCGTTGACGGCAATGACATTTACCGCGCGCAACTCGGCACCATCAGTAAATCCATAGGTGCGGACCGGCTTGGTCAGGCGCGGAATGATTTCGCGCACATTGGCGTCATCTGCACAAACAACCGCCAGTCCGTAAAACGGCAGATGCTCGAGAAACTCAACAAACGCCGATTTTAATTTTGCAAAATCGTGTTCGTAGGTTTCCATGTGATCCTGGTCGATATTGGTGACCACCGCCATGATCGGCTGCAAATACAAAAATGACGCGTCAGATTCATCCGCCTCGGCAACCAGATATTCACCCGAACCGAGTTTGGCGTTGGAGCCGATCGAATTCAGGCGGCCGCCGATGACCACCGTCGGGTCAAATCCTGCCTCGGCGAGCACATGGGAGATCAACGAGGTGGTGGTGGTTTTGCCGTGGGTGCCGGCAATGGCGATGCCCTGCTTGAAACGCATCAGTTCGGCCAACATCATGGCACGCGGTACCACCGGCACGTGCGCGGCCTTGGCGGCCACCACCTCGGGATTGTCGGCCTTGACGGCGCTCGATGTGACCACCACATCAGCGCCGGCGATATTGCCGGCCGCATGACCCACAACAATGGTCGCGCCCAATGACTGCAGCCGCTTGACGGCGGCGTTGGCCGACAGATCCGAGCCGCTGACACTGTAGCCCAGATTGATCAGCACCTCGGCAATCCCCGACATGCCGGAGCCACCAATGCCGATGAAGTGCAGGCGTTTGACCTTTTGTTTCATGCGACCACCAATTGTTTACAGACGTTGGCGCACGCTTCCGCCGCATCGGGTTTTCCGAGTTGGCGCGCGATGGCTGCCATCGAGATTGCTTTTTCGCGCGTCACCGACAAAATTTTTGCGGCAAGACCGGTGGCCGTTTCGGTTTTTTGATCGACCAGAATCCCCGCACCCTTGTCGGCTAAAAAGCGCGCATTGGCCAACTGCTCCTCGGCAACAAACCAGGGCAACGGAATCAGAATGCTCGCCACGCCCGCCGCAGCAAGTTCAGCGACGGTAATCGCACCGGCGCGACAAATGATGAGGTCGCACCACGTGTACATCGCCGCCATGTCATCGATGAACGGCTTGACCTCTGCGTTCACGTTTGCCGCCTGATATGCCGCGACCAGTTCGGCATGATTTTTTTCGCCCGACTGGTGTGTCACCACGGGGCGTGCGTCGGCGGGTATGCTCGCCAGTGCGGCGACAATCAGATCATTCATAGTCTTGGCGCCAAGACTGCCGCCAACCACCAGCAAACGTAGCGGACCGCCATGTGTTTGTATCCTTGCATCGGGTGCCGCCAGCCTGGTGATGTCATCACGCACCGGTGTGCCGAGCCAGTCCACCCGCGTTGGTTTTGGCAACATGCGTGCGATGGCGTTGTGCGGTTCCTCATCAAATGACTTTGGAAACCCGACCAATACACGATCCGCGATCAACGCCAGAACCCGGTTGGTCAAACCGGCGTGTGCACCGGGCTCATGCACCACCAAAGGTATACCGCGCAATACGGCCATCATCCCGCCGGGAAAGGCAATGTAGCCGCCCATTGAAATCACCACGTCCGGCTTCACCCGGCCAAGCACACGTAGTGCCTGCCAAAAAGCACGCAACAACGTGAGCGGCAGCATTAGCCATGCCAGCTTGCCTTTGCCGCGCACACCGGTCATGGCGACGACTTCAATCGGATAACCTTCGCGACCGACCAGCTTGTGTTCCATGCCACCCGGGGTGGCAAGCCAGACAATACGAAAGCCCTGGCCGACCAGGATTTTTGCAATGGCAATACCCGGATAGATATGTCCCCCGGTTCCGGCGGCCATGATGAACGCGGTTTTCATCGGCGCGTCACCCCGTTGCGGGTGGCGGTGGCGCGGTTTTCAAAATCAATCCGCAGCAATATCGCCACCGCAACACAATTCATCACGATACCGGTGCCGCCAAACGACACAAACGGTAAGGTCAGACCCTTTGTGGGCAGCAAGCCCATGTTGACACCCATGTTGATAAATGCCTGCACCGACAGCCAGACTGCGATGCCCTGTGCGACCAGCGCGGCAAAATAACGTTCTCGCATCATCGCTTCGCGTCCCACCATGAACGCCCGGTAGACGAACACAACAAACAATGCAATGACGACGCTAATGCCGATAAAACCCATTTCCTCGGCGATCACCGCCAGCACAAAATCGGTATGCGCTTCCGGCAGGTAGAACAATTTCTCGACCGACGCACCGAGCCCGACGCCGAACCACTCACCGCGTCCAAAGGCAATTAATGAATGTGAAAGTTGATAGCCCTTGCCGAACGGATCGGCCCACGGATCCATGAACCCGAGAATGCGCTGCAGGCGGTAGGGCGACGCAATAATGAGCACCGTGAATGCGACACCGAGCAACACCAGCAGTCCGGCAAACACGCGCCAATTGAGTCCGCCGAGAAACAGCACGGCCATCGCGATGCTGGTGATAACAACCAGTGCGCCAAAATCTGGCTGCCGTAACAACAATGCCGCCATGAATACCATCACCGAGAACATCGGCAGAAAGCCCTTCTTAAAATCATCCATGAACGCGGCCTTGCGCACCGTGTAGTCAGCCGCATAAATCACCGTGAGCAGCTTCATCAATTCTGATGGTTGCATGGTCATCAGCCCGAGCGGTATCCAGCGCCGCGAGCCATTGACCTCGCGACCGATACCCGGGATCAACACCAACACAAGTAAAAATCCACCTGCCATGAACAGAAATGGTGCCGCGCGTTGCCAGAGCGCCATGGGAATCTGGAAGGTTGCGATTGCGGCGACCACGCTGACCAGCAAATAGATGCCATGCCGGGTCATGTAATACGTGGCACGGTTGGCTGATGATTTCTCCGCTTCGGAAATAGCGATCGATGCCGAATAGACCATGACCAAGCCGATCGACAGCAGCAACACCACACACCAGAACAATGTCAGGTCAATCGGCGACCGCGGACCGCTGGGGCGTGGATTTGCCGACGGCTGGAACAGGTGGCCTCTGATACTGCTAAGCATGGGCCGCCTCCCGTGACTTTTGCAGCGCCGTCACGCAGGCGGCAAAAACATCACCACGATGTTTGTAGTTTTGAAACATGTCAAAACTCGCACACGCCGGCGACAACAACACGGCATCACCCGGCGCGGCAAGCGTATAGGCGCGTTTGACCGCTTCTTCCATTGACGCCGCGTAGTGACAATCGACTTGCGCGCCGGCGATGGCCGTCGCGATTGCTTTTGCATCACGGCCGATCAACACCACCGCCTTTGCGCGTTTGCGAACCGACTCTGCAAGCGGCACAAAGTCCTGCTGTTTTCCATCGCCCCCGGCGATCAAGATTGTTGGTGCTGTCATGCCGTCAAGTGCGGCGACCGTCGAACCCACGTTGGTCCCCTTGGAGTCGTCAAGAAATGACACACCATTGATGACACCGACCAACTGGCTGCGATGTGGCAACCCCTTGAACGACCGCAGGCCGTTTGCCGCCAGGCTGGTGTCAACACCGATGGCATCACACAAGGCGAATGCAGCAAGTGCATTTGCCGCATTGTGCAAGCCGGCTACTGGTATCTCACTGATCGGCATGAGTTGCCGCTCACCGTGCAACAACCATCCCGCCGCCATACCAAAATTTTTCGCCTGGTGCGGTTTATCCATGCCAAAACTGGCGCACTGGACCGCACCGTCTGGGCCTGCCGCCTTCATCGACATCGAGGCCGTATCGTCGCGGTTCAGAATTTGCCGCGCTGCGTGGGCAAAAATGCGCTGCTTGGCCGCGGCATAGTCGGCCATCGATGTATAACGATCAAGATGATCCTGTGACAGATTCAGCATGGTTGCCGCATCAAGACGCAGACTGAATGTTGTCTCCAGTTGAAACGACGACAGCTCAATGACATATACATCCGGTTCGCCGTCGTCAACTGCTGCCGCAAGCGCGTCGAGCACCGGCAGGCCGATATTGCCGGCAACAACCGTCTTCAGACCGGCGGCGGCGCACATTGCACCGACCATTGCCGTCACTGTCGATTTTCCGTTGGAGCCGGTAATACCAATCACTCTGGGTCTCTTTCCAATTATT
>JANMNT010000110.1:0-4375 GCA_031368465.1 Burkholderiales bacterium | reverse complement strand
GATCCGCCGGCGCGATTCAGCCGCCATTGCTGATTCTCCATTCCGTGGCACTGCCATTGGTGAATATTTGTGCCGGGCGCGGTGCCCTGCTCACTGATATCAAGGCATTTGCCGCTACGTTGATTAATGATTTTGAAGGCGCCGCCATTGGCAATGGATTCAACGCGCCAGCGTTGTGCGGCGCTGTTGTTCCAGGTGTATTGCTGCACGTTCGTGCCGTCGGAGTAACCGCCACCGGCGACGTCCAGCACGCGCCGGGTTTGCCGATTGAGCACGGCATATTCACCACCGCCCAGGTCGATGAAGTCCCAGTTACTGGTGCGATTGCTGCATTGGCCGAGTTGCACGTTGATACCATCGTCGCCCGACTGACGCGCGACGTCCACACACAGGCCGCTCGCGGCATTGGTGATATTGCCGCTGTGGGCGGTGCGGCCGGGGGGCATTTGTGTATTTTGTGCAAACGACCATGTTGGCGTCAGCATGGTGGCAACGAATATAACAAGTAGGCATGACAAGAACGGCGGGTTGTTGTTTGGTATTGAAATTGACATCACAGTCCCTCTTGAGTTGTGAAACAGCTTTCTTGTGATGCTGGTTACTTTGTTTGTCGATTTGTTTGCAACTGGCGCCAGCAGTCAATCAGCCCCAGCCAGAATATGTGGTGCGCTTTCATCTGGCCAAACGGTGTTTTGAGCTGCGGCATTTTGCCACCGTCGTAAGCGATGACAACCACTTTTTTGTCGACGGCGTCGCGCTTAAATGTGCCGTCAACAATATCAACCAACGATAATGCGCTGATCTTGTTGACATCACGTTTGTCGTCCAGCGCAACCGGCGTCAGCGATATTTGGCTGGTTTGGTCGAGCGCCAGACGTTTGTTGCCGAATACCACCTCGTTGCCCGGACGAATGACCAGCGGCACATCGTCAAGCGCCATCTGCAATGTGGCGACGGTCAGCGACTTCACGTTGCGATCCAGATAACGTTCGTAGGCGGGGACCTTGTCGACACTGATTACGTCGACAAATCCAATCGCATGCGCGGCGTTAGCCAATATTGGTAACGGTAACCAGCCGGACAGCCCGCCGATGGCAACCGGTCCGGCCGGCGCATTAAACAAAAAACGCGCCGGTAGCGGGTTGGGTTTAGGTTCGTTGTCGTCAATACGTGCCTGCAGCAACACCTTTGTACCGGCCATGGCGCTGGCAAGCGCGATATCGCTTGCCGCATTGGCTGATGGCTGATCATAGAAGAATTTCAACACCACCGCTTTTGCACCCGCTTTCGACAGGTTGTTGATGGCGTTGGCAATGTGACTGCGGTCAATCGGAAACGCACCGAATCTGGCCTCGGCCGCCGCATCGATCATCACCAATTGAAACGGGTGGGGTGGTGACGTTTGGGCGGCGCCTGTGGCGATGTGCACAGCCAGCCAAATGCCAAGCGCCGTTCCCATGAAACGTCGCTTGGCGCGCATCACAGCACGCCGATCGGGTTGCGCATCACACCGATACCGCTGATTTCGGTTTCCAGCAAATCGCCGGATTTCATCCATTCAGGCGGTGTGCGGGCAAAGCCGACGCCTTCGGGCGTGCCTGTGGAAATAATATCGCCAGCCTCAAGCGTCTGCCCAAGTGACAGGTCGTGAATCAATCTGGGGATCTTGAAATACAGATGCTTGGTATTGGATTGTTGTTTGACCACGCCCGACACGCGACAGGCAATTTCAAGATTGTTTGGGTCGATCGCATCGGCCGTGACAATACACGGCCCCATCGGGCAGGTGCCGTCGAGTGACTTGCCTTTATCCCATTGCCCGCCGTGGCGGCGTTGGATATCACGCCAAGTCACGTCGTTGATGATGGTGTAGCCAAACACATAGTCCAATGCGTCGACATCGGTGATATTTTTGCCGCTTTTGCCGATCACCACACCGAGTTCAACTTCCCAATCGAGTTGGGTTGAGACGCTTGCATCAAACGGAATCACGTCGTAAGGCCCGTTGACAGCAGTCGGTGCTTTCGAAAAAAACACCGGCCACTTCGGTAACTCGCGCCCGTCTTGCGACAGTGACGCGCCTTCCTGAAAATGTTCGAGGTAATTCCAGCCGACACAAAATACGTTTTTGCGCGGCCGTGGAATCGGCGCCTTGAGCAACGCAGTGTTGAGCATGACCGGTGATGTTTTCGGCGCGGCTTCAATCTCTCGCAGCAGCGCCATGGTCGCGGCACCACCTTCGATGATGTCGAGCATGGTGTTGACGTTGGCGGTGTTGTTTCGCGCGGCAGCCTCGGCGGCAATATCCAGTACCTCATCCTTTGATATCAGGATGCCGGTTTTAAGGCCGGTCGTGTCAAGCAGTTGGTAGGTGACAAGTTTCATTGACTGTCCTTGATGGATTACCCATATTGGGCTTCAAGATTTGCCAACGGATGTTCCTGCGGTCTCCAACGTGACGTAAAGAATGCATCGATCATGGCGGGTGTCACGTCACTCAACGCGGCGGGTGACCATTTGGGCTGATTGTCCTTGTCGATGGCAAGTGCACGAATACCTTCGACCACATCCGGGTGATCAAATACCTGCATCATCATGTTGTATTCAAGGCGCAGACAATCCGCCAGCGCCATCTTGCCACCGTGTTCAATCTGGCGTTTGGTGACTTCCATCAAGGTTGGTGATCGCAGGCTCAGGTCGTGCGCCGTTTTTGCCGCCCACGCGTGATGGGGCTGCGCGTTATTGAGCGATTCAATGATGGCGGAAACGTTGGTTTTGCCGGTGAAGTGTCCCGCCAGCATGTCGCCAACGTCCGCCAATGGCGACGCGGGAAGGTCGGCATCAGCGGTCGCCAGTTGTTTGGCCAGCCGCACCACATCGCCAAGCGGATTAGCCGTCCACACCATGTTGTCCAGGCCGGTTCGAAATCGTATCTGCGCATCGCGTGACATGTAAAGATCCGCCAGCTTTGTATGTAATGCGTCTGCGCCGTTGATGACGTTCGACGTCAGGCCAAGGTAGAGGCCGGTCGAATCGGTTGCACGCGATAAAAAATAGGTGCCACCCACATCCGGAAACAGGCCAATCTTGGTTTCGGGCATCGCCATCTTGGTGCGGTCACCGGCAATTCGTAACGTCGCACCCTGTGAGACACCCATGCCGCCGCCCATGACGATGCCGTCGATCATGGCGATGTAAGGCTTGCCGGTGTTCTTCAAGAAGCGGTGCATCTGGTAATTGAGCGTGTACTCGGTCTTGAAAAAATCCTCATGCACGCGCGGGCCGGCGCCGGTCACACTGTTATAAAGGCCGCGTACATCGCCGCCGGCACAATAGGCTTTTTCGCCGCTGCCGTGGGACACAACGGCAAAGATACCGGCATCATTGGCCCATTCGTCAAACAACCGGCGCATGGATTTGAGCATTTCCAGCGACAGTGCGTTGAGCGCGTGTGGCCGGTGAAATGTGATGTGTGCGACGTGATTGTGAATATCGACGATGAGTTCGTCAGTTGGTAATGAGGTCATCGTCAACAAGGAAAGTCGTTTAAGGGCGGGCGTTTCCGTACAATTGTGTCTGGAAATGCCCGTCGGTATTGGGGATTTATTTGTTCTTCCAGTTCGGTTTGCGCTTTTCCAGAAACGCAGCCACACCTTCGGCCTGGTCTTCAAACGTGAATAAATCCATAAAACGTTCACGCTCGAGTGCCAATCCGGCATTGCGCGGCACGCCATTGCGCGCGTTATGAATGAGCGACTTGCAGAATGCGACCGACTTGGGAGACAAGCCCGCCACGCGTTCAGCCATGGCCATCGCCGCATCAAGTGATTTGCCTTTTTCGACCACTTCTTCGACCAGCCCGATGCGCAATGCGGTTTCGGCATTGACGCGCTCACCGGTCAGGATCATACGTTTGGCCCAGCCTTCGCCGATCAGCCACGGTAAATTTTGTGTGCCGCAGCCGCCGGGCAACAATCCCACGCCGGGTTCTGGCATGGCCATTTGTGCGTGGCTTTCGGCGATGCGGATATCACACGCCAATGCGCCCTCGAGCCCGCCACCCATGCAGTAGCCGTTGATGGCGGCAATGGTGACAAAACGCGTGTTCATCCACACTTCAAACGCAGCGCCAAAGGTATGAATAAAATGCCGCGCCGCCAACACACCTTTTTCATCGCCACCTTGAAAACGTTTTAAGTCGGCACCCGCCGAAAAAAACTTCTCACCGCTGCCCGTCAGGACCGCCGCATAGATGTTGTCGTCGGCGTCGAGTGTGTGCGCCAACGCTTTCAGCGCGGCGAGTGACTCGGGTGTCCAGGTGTTGGCCGGCGGATTGTTGAGTGTGATGACGCAGGTGTGGCCGACAATTTTGTGT
>JANMNT010000075.1:0-3551 GCA_031368465.1 Burkholderiales bacterium | reverse complement strand
TGCCGCCAAGAAGGGGGAATCGATTCCACTCGGCTGGGCGCTTGATCAAGACGGCAAGCCGACCACCGATCCAAAAGCTGGTATGGCGGGCACCATGATGCCGGCCGGCGGCGTCAAAGGTGCAATGCTGGCGATGATTGTTGAATTGTTATGTTGTGCACTGACCGGCGCATCGTTTGGATTTGAAGCAGATTCGTTTTTTGTTGATGCCGGCAACCAGCCGCATCTCGGCCAAGCATTTCTGATAATTGACCCGGCCGCGCTGGCCGGACGCGAGGTGTTTTACGCCCGCGTTGAAACGCTGGTGGCGGCGATGCTGGCCGAGGAGGGCGTTCGTTTGCCCGGCTATCGTCGTGCAGCGGTTGCAGACGATCTGCAGCATAGCGGCGTTGAAATTCCCGACGCGCTCATGGCCGATTTACGGCGTTTGGCCGCCACAACGTAAGGGTTAAACGAACGTTATGCGCGGCTATTTCGGCTTGCCGCCATACAAAATGTTGGGAACCAGTTGACGGTAATAGGGGCGCAGCCCTGGCGCCTGTGCCATCCAGATCACCGCGAGTTTTTCTTTCGGGTCGATCCAAAAATTGGTGCCGCCCAGTCCATTCCAGTCGGCAATCCCGATTGAACCAAGCGTGTTTGCCTCACCAATGTCGTTGCGAATGGCAAAACCCAGGCCGAAGCCATAACCCGGACGCGGCCCTGTCATGATACTTCCTGGCGGTAAGGACGCGCGCATTTCGGCGAGTTGATCGCGCCACATCTCTTCAACGGTCTTGGCTGACAACAGTCGGACGTCATCGAGTGTGCCGCCGTTGAGCAGCATTTGTGCAAAACGCAGGTAATCGTCGGCAGTCGAAACCAAGCCGCCACCGCCCGAGAAACGTGCGGGTGGTTTGCGAATATCGTTCAGCGTAATTTTGCTTTTCCACACCGGGTCAAGTTCGAGTGGTTCGGCGATACGACCTTGTTTCGAAGACTCAACAAAAAACGCCGTATCCTTCATCCGCAGCGGGCGAAAGACGCGTTCACGCAACAAGGCCTCAAGTGATTGGCCGGCGACATGTTCCAGCAACACCCCCAACACATCGGTGGCAATACTGTATTCCCACTTGCTGCCGGGTTGCGCCTGCAACGGGACCTTTGCCAGCGTGGTCAGCCATTCTGATGCGGGTAGATCGGCACCGTCAAGACGATACTTTTTGTATTCGTCCTTGACCATTGAGCGGCCCTCAAAGCCGTAGGTCAAGCCGGCGGTATGGCGCAACAAATCGCGTACCGTCATCTTGCGTATCGCGGGTACGGATGCAAGCACAGCTTCACCGGCCGCATTGCGCTGTTCAACGCCAACCTTCAGATCGGCTAACGATGGCAGGTATTTGGCAACCGGATCGTCGAGGAGCAATTTCCCCTCTTCAACCATCATCATCGTCGCCACCGCCACGACCGGTTTGGTCATCGAATAGATGCGGAAAATCGCGTCGCGGGGCATAGCTTGCGGCGACTTGGGGTCCTGCACACCAAACATACGCGCCTGAACCAGTTTTCCGTTTTGTGCCACCAGCAAGACCGCGCCCGGCAAACGTCCGTCGCGTACGTCTTTATCAATTTCAACGCCAAGTTTGTCGATACGCGCCGACAGCGTGGCCTGATCAATGGTTGTTTGCGCAAAGGCGGCATTGCCCGAAAACGCAAATGCTGTAAACAGCGCGACGAGCACCAACAGCGACATCCGGAAGCTGAACGATTCAACTATGCCCACGATAATTCCCAGCTCAAATTGAACGAGATGCCATTATGCGATCGTTCGGCGTCACCGGCTTACCAATACAGAAATTGTTGTACTGCGTTTTGTCAGCGCGCTTGGAACCCTGGCCCGATACCGGCAGCGTCGTTTGTGCGACCAATCAAACACGCAACAATTACAGCGGCCGCCGCCGTCGCCAACAGATGTTTGATGGTGTGCCCGCTGATGAAGCCCATTGCCGCGAGGATCTCATGGTCGCGCAATTCCGCTGCCTTGGCAAACACATACAACAGCAAGGCAAAACCAAACCAAATGCGGTCGCGCCGCGGTGCAACATAAATCGCCTGCCACATTGGAATCAGTGCCAGCGGCAGCAGCTGCAAAATCAAGTACGGCCGCAGGTCGCCCTGTCCGCGTTGGTCGGTCACAAACCACCAGACAACACTCGTAACCGCGAGCATGCCGAGCAACATGGTGTCACGGGTGATATTTGTGTTCTTCAGAGTTTCGGCCCGCACTGCGGCAAGCAAACCGGCGCAGGCCAATACAATCGGCAACCGATCCCAGACCAATCGCGCGTTATCCGGTGCAAGGTGATAAAACGCCGAGCCGAGCGACGTCAGAACCAGCCCGATCAAAAACAGCTGATAGCCAATCCAACCGTCGCGGATCGCGGCATGATCGCGTCTCGGGCGAAGTACAAGTAAGCCCCAAACACCGGCCACCGCAAAACCGATGTTTGAAAGAACGTCCGCCGCGTGTGGGATACCAAGCCATGTTGAATGGTCGGCAAAGTCGTGGTAATTGGCGGGTTGTTCGATCGGTCCGTGGGTAAGCGCCACGACACAAACCAATAACGTAAACAACAACGGCAACCGGTAAACAATTCGGGTCATGATGGCAACCTTGTGATGGAGAAGTCAACAGGATGCCAAACAAAAAATAAATTGCCTAACGCGCCGCAAACAGAATCATGACGCCCATCCAATCGTATCATCACGCAATACAAATGCGGATTTACCGGACGCGCGTGTAGCTCACCACATTGTTTGGCGCCCCGATTTGGGTGGTTCGAAACCCGCGGCGCTCTTCCCGGATGTCGTAACGCTCGGTGCCAAGATATAGTCTGTCGGATCGGTAATAGCCATTCACCCGCAAGTTGCCATCGATGGTGGCCATTGCCGCGCCATCCGAATAGATCGACAAACGAATCTTTGATTGGTAGACCGGGTTATAACCTTCCCACGTACCAACGAGATAGGCGGGCGGCTGATCTGAATAGCCGCTGTTCGGTTGGGTGTAGCTTGGTTGAGAATTGTAATTTGCCCATCCCGAGCCGGCGCCGAGGATTTCAATACGCCACTGCTGATTTTCATGACCGTGACATTGCCATTGGTGGACATTGGCCCCGTCCTGTTTGCCGCCATTTGATTCATCCACATCCACACATTTGTTGCTATTGACACTCACCAGCTTGAAATAGCCGCGCCCGGCCGGCTCCAGCCGCCAACGTTGGTGACTACCCTTGTTCCACGCGTATTGCGCGATATTGGCGCCGTTCTGGCTGGAGGCGCCATCAACATCCATGACCTTGTTGCTGGCGCGCGCAACAATGGCCATCTCGCCGCGACCGACGTCAAAAAAATCCCACAACTGCGCATTGGTACCATTACACGACCACTGCCGGATGTTGATCCCGTCGTCACGTTTTGCGTTCTCAACGTCGATACATTTGGCGCTGGCACGGCTGACAATCATGCCCGAGTAAAGTATGCGTCCGGTCAAACGACCGTTGATTTCGGTG
>JANMNT010000074.1:0-3642 GCA_031368465.1 Burkholderiales bacterium | reverse complement strand
GCGGCTGGGATTTTCGAGCGTGATGATGGACGGCTCGTTGCAGGCCGACGGCAAAACAATTGCCACCTATGAATACAACGTCGATGTCACCCGCCGGGTGGTCGATATGGCACACATGATCGGCGTGTCGGTCGAGGGTGAATTGGGCTGCCTGGGCTCGCTTGAAACCATGAAGGGTGACAAGGAAGACGGTCACGGCACCGACTCGACCATGACGCGAGATCAATTGTTGACGGATCCGGACGAGGCGGCCGACTTTGTGAAAAACACCGGGGTTGATGCGTTGGCGATTGCCATCGGCACCTCGCACGGCGCGTACAAATTTACCCGCAAACCAACCGGCGACATTCTCGCCATCGACCGCATCAAGGCCATCCATGTGCGTATTCCGAACACACATTTGGTGATGCATGGCTCATCCAGCGTGCCGCAGGAGTTGCTCGAAATCATCCGTGCCAATGGCGGCGAGATGAAAGAAACCTACGGTGTGCCGGTGGAAGAAATTCAGGAAGGCATCAAACACGGCGTACGCAAGATCAATATTGATACCGATATTCGTCTGGCAATGACCGCCGCCGTTCGCAAATTTCTGAACGAAAATAAATCACACTTTGATCCGCGCGACTATTTGAAGCCCGCCCGTGCGGCCGCCAAAGACATTTGCAAATTGCGCTACCAGCAATTTAATTGCGCCGGCCAGGCGTCGAAGATCAAGCCCATCACCCTCTCCAAGATGGCGGATCGATACGCAAAAGGCGAGCTGAAGCAGGTTGTTAACTAGCCAGCTAGTGGACGCGCCCTTAGCCACCGAGCCGGTTGGTTCGTTTGCCTGCCGCAATTGCGGTTTCGAATTTGGCCGCAGCAAGCCATCTTTTTGCGCGTCATGCGGGCAGGACACCCGCGAACATGCCCCGACTGCATGGGAGTTTTTTCATGAGTTCATCACACACTATGTGGCGCTTGAGGGCAAGTTATGGAAAACACTGTTGCTGTTGTTCTTTAAGCCGGGCGAACTATCCAAGGAGTTTCGTGCCGGCCGGAAAGTTCGATACGTTGCGCCGTTAAGGCTTTACATTACCGCAAGCTTTTTGTTTTTTCTGGTGGTGAAGGTTGCCGGCTTCGGCAACCTTGTGACAGTCAACGAGAAAATAGCGGGCGCAGGCAGTCAATCGACTGCCGCACCGGTAGCCGGGGTTTTGCCGTCCGCAAGTGGCGCGGCCGCAAACGCCACGAAGCCCGCCGCTGTGCCGGAGCCGGCATTGAAGGCGCGTGTGGTTGCGATCGATTGCGGTAAGAGTGATCTGCTTTGCCAGCGCCTGCAACATCATCTTGAAAGCAAGTGGCAGGGAAAAACCAACGCGGAAACGGTAGATGCGCTCACGCGCGGCGTGCTTTCGAATCTGCCGTATGCGATGTTTTTTATGTTGCCAGTGTTTGCCTGGCTGACTGCCTTGGTTTACCGGCGCCGCAAGTTTTATTTTGGGGAACACATGGTTTACGCCATGCATGTTCATGCGTTTGCATTTTTTTCATTGCTTGCCATTGCGCTGTTACCCAGGTGGCTTGGTGAATGGGTGTGGCTGTTGTCATTGGTCTATTTTGGCGTCGCCCTGCAACGCTTCTTTGGCGGTCGATGGTGGGTAACCGTATTGCGTTTTGCCCTTCTCGGGATCGTCTATCCCATGCTGCTGGTGCTGATGACCGGCGGCGTCATTTTAATTTCTGCGATTGTGTGAGCCATGTACCAATCCGACATTAAGTCGCTTCCCCTAGTCGCGCGCGGCAAAGTGCGCGATATCTACGCCGTTGGCGACGACAAATTACTGCTCGTGACCAGCGATCGGCTATCGGCCTACGATGTGATCCTGCCGACACCGATTCCACACAAGGGCGAAATCCTCGTGGGCCTCGCGAATTTTTGGTTTGGAAAGCTCAAACACATCGTACCCAATCAGCTTACTGGTATCGACCCCGAAAGCGTTGTTGCGCCCGATGAGCGCGATCAAGTGCGCGGCCGTGCGATTGTGGTTAACAAGTACCAGGTGCTGCCGATTGAAGCCGTGGTGCGTGGTTATCTCGAAGGCTCGGGTTGGAGCGAATATCAGCAATCACAATCCGTCTGCGGTGTGAAACTGCCGCCGGGATTGCAGCGCGCATCAAAGTTGCCGCAGCCGATTTTTACGCCCGCCACTAAGGCAGAAGCGGGTGAACACGATGAGAACATCGATTTTGCCACGTGCGAAAAAATCATCGGCGCGACGAGGGCGGCAGAGGTACGGGAAGTTGCGATTCGGCTTTATGCGGAAGCGGCGGCGTACGCGCTGACGAGGGGCATCATCATCGCCGATACCAAGTTCGAGTTTGGTTTGGACGGCGATGGCAAGTTACACGTGATCGACGAAGTGCTGACGCCGGATTCGTCACGATTCTGGCCGCTGGATAGCTACAAAGTCGGCAGTTCGCCCGAAAGTTTCGACAAACAATACATCCGCAACTGGCTCGACAGCATCGGCTTTAACCGCAAGCCGCCTGCGCCCGATGTGCCGGCTGAGATCGCACGGCGTACCAGTGAGAAGTATCGGGAAGCGCTGGATCGGTTAACGGCAAAAAGCTAGACTATCCAATCGGCGGGCGTTTTCAGCACAAAATGCCTGGAGGTTCGCTTTGTTGCTGGCGTTTTACTTGCGGCGTTCGATCCGCGCGTAGGCGGTGTGGTTGTGGATCGACTCAAAATTTTCCGCTTCGACCGTATATGCGGTGATGCGTGTTTCACGATTCAGGGCGGCGGCGATATCGCGCACCAAATCTTCGACGAACTTCGGATTGTCATAGGCGCGTTCGGTGACAAATTTTTCGTCAACGCGTTTGAGAATGCCGTAAAGCTCACTCGATGCCTCGTCCTCGGCGAGACGGATGATTTCGTCCGCGGACATTCTGTCACCGGCGGTCTCGGCGGTAATCGTGATGTGTGAACGCTGGTTGTGTGCACCGTATGCCGAAATTTCCTTTGAGCACGGGCACAGGCTCGTCACCGGGGCCAAGACCTTGGTGGTCACGCGTGTGATGCCGTCGTGAATCTCACCGGAAAGCGTGACTTCGTAATCGAGCAGTGATTTGACCAATGAGACCGGCGCGGTCTTTTCGATGAAATACGGGAAGGTCACCTCGATATGACCATCAACAACCGCCAGCTTGTTTGTCATGCGTTTCAGCAATGCGGCGATTTCGACGGTGTCGAGCGCGATCCGGCTTGCGCGCTCGGCCTCCAGCAACTCGATGAATCGCGACATGTGCGTGCCTTTGACATCTTCACGCAACTTGACCGTCATCGAAAACGTGCCGATCGTGTGCTGCTCGCTGCCATCGGCGGATTTCACAATCAGTGGATGCCGGATGCCGCGAATCCCGACGCGGTCGATAGCGATATGGCGTTCGTCGGCACGGCCCTGCACGTCGGCAATGTCGGCAGACGCGTTCGTCGTGGCTTGATCGGGCAAAAGGTTGGGGTCGCGTTGATTCATGGTGATCCGGAAGAGTAGGCATGATTTTACCCTGTTCGCACCCACCCATCGTTCGCCGTACCGGCGAAGCGATGTGCAAACAGCTGTCCGGCCCATCAAATTCGCCCAAATTTGCGTTCTT
>JANMNT010000059.1:0-2664 GCA_031368465.1 Burkholderiales bacterium | reverse complement strand
CAGCTTGAGTGATGACACGCTGCTATCGGTGCCGTATTGCGGTGGATTTGACGGGTGTGAAAAGACGGCGGCCATTGTTGTTTTTTATCGATTTCGGGCGGGCGTGGGAAAAGAGTCAGGCGTGAGTCTGGCGAGAATCGGACGGAAAATCAGGTGCATATATTGTGCGCCCAGAGTTATCCACATTCAATGCACAAGTCGGTGTTTTTGTTGCGCATAAGCTGTGGATAAGTCGGCCAGATTTTATCGCCGCCACCATCCGTTGACGAAAAAAAACCGGCCAATGACCGGTTTTTTTATTGCCGGGTTACCCCGGCGCGCAGCAATGTTAGACGTGTTCGCCCAGCACCGAGACGGTGATGTGCGCTTTGACGTCGGTGTGCAGATCCAGCGTGAGCGGGAAGTCACCAATGGTCTTCAACGGACCGTTTGGCATGACAACTTCGCCCTTCTTCACATCAAAGCCCTGCTTGGTGAGTGCTTCGGCGATGTCTGAGTTCGTGACCGAACCAAACAAACGACCATCAACACCCGCTTTTTGCGTGACTTGCACCATGTAGCCTTCGAGCTTTTCGCCACGCGCCATGGCGGCGTTGTGAATTTCGTGGGCTTTCTTTTCCAACTCGGCACGCTTGGCTTCAAACTCGGCCTTGGCGGCCACGGTTGCGCGCTTGGCTTTGCCTTGCGGAATCAGAAAATTACGGGCGTAGCCGTTTTTTACGTTGACGACGTCGCCGAGGGCGCCGAGATTAACGACTTTTTCCATCAAAATAATTTGCATGTTTTTTCTCCTGGTCCGTTCTGCAATTAGCGATTTGGATGCAGATCGGTGTAGTGCAACAGCGCCAAAAAGCGTGCGCGCTTGATTGCGACGTCCAGCTGACGCTGATACTTGGCTTTGGTGCCAGTAATACGGGCCGGGATGATCTTGCCGTTTTCGTTGACAAAATCTTTCAGGACACCAATGTCCTTGTAATCGATTTGCACAACTTTTTCAGCGGTGAAGCGGCAAAACTTTTTACGACGGAACAAGCCGCGATTCGGGTTACGAACGTCTTTCTTGTTTTTGTCGAACTTCTTTCCACGCGGGGATGGACGGGGCATGATTAACCTCTTGAATTAGATGTTGATAACGATTGCGGCGCGCCAACTAGGCGGCAGCCACTTCCGGAGCCGATTCTTTGACATCGACTGACTTGGATTTTTCTTCCTTCATCATTGGCGATGGACCGGTTTCAGCGGCGTCTTTTTGCACGATCAAGTGGCGCAAAACGGCGTCGTTAAATTTGAACGCGTGTTCGAGTTCTTCGAGAGTCGGCTGATTGATTTCGATGTTGAGCATCACATAGTGAGCCTTGAACACCTTGGCAATCGGGTATGCCATTTGGCGGCGGCCCCAGTCTTCGATGCGGTGGACTTTGCCGGCACCTTGGGTAACCATGGCTTTGTAACGTTCGATCATGGCGGGAACTTGCTCGCTCTGATCAGGATGAACGATGAATACGATTTCGTAATGGCGCATAAAATCTCCTTATGGGTCAGTCACTTATAGCCGTTTTGGCCTTAAGCGCCGGTTAAGCCTGCCGCGATGCGCACCGCAGTCAGGCAAGGGGGTTCAGGTTTTTCTTGACCATTGTTTGCGCCAAGCCCGCCATTATGCCGCAAATAGTGAAACAAATCAAACACTTCGGAACGTTGGCGGGGAAGTCACAAAAACCGTCGCTCGACGCGACTTGATGTCATCCAGAAATACGGGCAACGCGTAAAGCAATAGGCGCGTAGTATTCAATCTCACCCCACCGCGCCATTTGATATTCGCTATTTTCAGGAGGGATTTATGAATCAGAAAAAACGTATGTTGACCGCTGGTTTGGCGGTCGCCATGGGATTTACCCTGACCGCTTGTGCCACTGCCGAAATGTCGACCGAACCCGCCGCATGCAAAGTCGTCGCCGCACAACCCGGCCGCGTCAACTTTGACGCCAGCAAGAACAGCAGCGCCGATAACACCAAGGCAAGAGCCGATCTGGCCGGCAACGCATATCGACTCGCACAGTTGAATACACCCACCGGCAGCATCGGCACCATCGAGCAGGCGTTGCGCGACTGCAATTAGGCCACCCGGCAAGAAACGATTCAGCCGGCCTTTGGTCAACCGACCAAAAAAAAACCCACCTCATCGGGGGGGTTTTTATTTTGACTGATGCAATGACGGCATTACTTTTTAACTTCCCCCGCAGCCGCCTGTTTTGCGACCTTGGCAAAGTCACCCGCCTTGATAAAGGTGATCTTGGCCGGGTCGATATGCTTACGGAATGCTGCCGCAACATCTTCAGCCTTTAACGCCTCAATCTTGGCGTCGAGTGCCGCGCTAAACGCGTAGGTGCGCCCCAAGTAGGCGTTAGAGGCAAGGCCACCAGCGAGACTGCCGTCTTGTGCACGTTGCTGCAATCGCTGCTGGAGCATGCCTGATTTGGCAGCGACGACTTCAACCAACGTAAAGCCATCCTTCAAAGCTTTGTTGACTTCGTCCTTGAACGCCAGTTCAACCTTATCGGTGTTTTGTGGTGCGGAAATGGCGAAACCCGTCCAAGACGCGCCGCGATCGGTCGAACCAACACTGAGCTGAGATCCCGCACCGTAGCTCAAGCCATCCTTCACGCG
>JANMNT010000405.1:0-4896 GCA_031368465.1 Burkholderiales bacterium | reverse complement strand
GACATCGGCCATGACGGTCATTTCAAATGCGTCGTGCACCACCAATTGTCTGGCGCCGCTGGTCAAGCCGCTCAACGATAAACTTGTCGTCACCACCGGCCTGATGACCACCATTCACGCTTACACCAACGATCAGGTGTTGACCGACGTGATGCACGAAGATTTGCGCCGTGCACGCTCTGCCACCATGTCGATGATCCCGACCAAAACCGGCGCCGCCGCCGCGGTCGGTCTGGTATTGCCCGAACTCAACGGCAAACTCGATGGTTTCGCCATCCGTGTGCCGACCATCAATGTTTCGCTGGTTGACCTGTCGTTTATTGCGGCGCGTGACACCACGATCGATGAAGTCAACGGCATCATGAAGGCGGCCGCCGACAGCCCGGCAATGAAGGGCATTCTGGCGTACAACACCGCGCCGTTGGTATCGATCGACTTCAATCACGACAGCCATTCGTCGAGCTTTGATGCAACCCTGACCAAGGTGTCCGGCAGGCTGGTCAAAGTCAGCTCGTGGTACGACAACGAGTGGGGCTTCAGCAATCGTATGCTCGACACCACCACCGCGTTGATGGCGGCCAAGTGACCTCGTATCGCGCATAACGACCATGTCGCCCAGTCCAATCAAATTTGTTTGCAGTCTGCTGATCGCCGCCGCGCTTGTCGCCTGCGGCGAAAACAAAACGACCAAGGTCGATGCCGCGGCGATCACCAGCATCGAACAGCAGAATCGTGAGATTGCCGAACGCCTGCAGGCACAAAAGGCGGCGAACGACGCGGCTGCTGCGAAAGCAAGTGAGGTCGCTGATCGCGAACGTTACGTCAGCAACCTGCGCGAGATTGTCAGTCGATGGAATGGCCTTTTTCAGCAGTTGGCCGGACGGCGGGCGAACGAAATCGGTGATGCAACAACGCAGCTGCAGGCAGTCCGCAACGAACTGGTCTCGGCGTCAACCTCGGCATGTACCGAGCCAAGGCGCGACGCGATGGCGCGAAGCATGGATGCGGTTGTTGCATTGCTCGAAGAATTCAAGGCTTCCAAAGGCGAGGGCGGCGCTGAGTTCGCGAGACGGCTGAGCGAAGCGTCGGCGGGTGTTCAAGACAATAACGGCAGCCTGTCGGGATGCCTGTGACCTCTGCTATTGCGACTACCGATGGTCGTTTTGCCAGACTGACGACGCTTGCCGCGACCGGTGCGATCGCCGGTAAACGCGTGTTTATCCGTGCAGATTTAAACGTGCCGCAGGACGACGCCGGCAACATTACCGATGACACGCGTATCCGCGCCTCGCTGCCGGCGATCCAGCTCGCGCTCGATGCGGGCGCGGCGGTGATGGTGACCTCACACCTGGGCAGACCCACCGAGGGCGAGCTAAAGGCGGAAGATTCGTTGGCACCGATCGCGCAGCGCATGGGGCTGCTGCTCAAGCGGAATGTGCCGTTGGTAGCCAACTGGCTTGACGGGGTTGAGGTCAAACCGGGGGAAGTGGTGCTGCTTGAAAATTGCCGCGTTAACAAGGGCGAAAAGAAAAACAGCGATGAGCTCGCCCGGAAAATGGCGGCGCTTTGTGACGTCTACGTCAACGACGCGTTTGGCACCGCACACCGGGCGGAAGCGACAACCCACGGCATCGCCAAATACGCGGCAATCGCTTGTGCGGGCCCCCTGCTTGCGGCGGAGTTGGATGCGTTGTCAGCCGCGCTTGCACAGCCGCAGCGGCCGTTGGTGGCGATTGTTGCCGGCTCCAAGGTCTCGACAAAATTGACCATCCTCAAAACGCTCGCCGCGAAGGTGGATCAACTGGTGGTTGGCGGCGGTATCGCCAATACTTTCCTGGCGGCGCAGGGACTGCCGATCGGTAAATCGCTGGCCGAACCAGATTTGGTCGGTGAAGCGCGGGCAATTATTGAAATGATGGCGGCACGCGGTGCCTCGGTACCGATTCCGACCGATGTTGTCTGTGCAAAGGAATTTGCCGCCACGGCGACTGCAACCACCAAAGCAGCGACAGACGTGCTGCCAGACGACATGATTTTTGATATTGGGCCGGATACCTCGGCAAAACTTGCGGCGATCATGCATGGTGCCGGCACCATCGTCTGGAATGGCCCGGTCGGTGTGTTTGAGTTTGACCAGTTCGGTAATGGCACCATGAAGCTTGCGCAGGCAATTGCGGCATCGAAGGCGTTTTCGATTGCCGGCGGCGGCGATACGTTGGCGGCGATCGCCAAATATGGCATTACGAATAAAATAAGTTATATCTCGACCGGCGGCGGCGCATTTCTGGAGTTCCTGGAAGGCAAGATTTTGCCGGCGGTTGAGATTTTGGAGCAACGCGCGGCACAGTCCGGCTGATCCCGCCTGCAATTTGTTTTTACCAATGCCGTTTTTGCAAACGCTCACGAAGAGCAGAGAGACATAACATGCCACGTGCTACCAAGATTGTCGCGACACTCGGCCCGGCGTCTTCGTCGGCGGAAGTATTGGAACGGTTGATTGTTGCGGGTGTTGACGTCGTCCGCATGAATTTCTCGCACGGCACGGCGCAGGATCACATTGACCGGGCAACCCTGGTGCGAACCTTGGCGGCCAAACACCGCCGCGCGGTTGGAATTCTTGCCGACCTGCAAGGGCCGAAGATTCGCGTCGGCAAGTTTGCCGACAACAAAATAACGCTCAAAGTCGGCGAAAAATTTATTCTTGACGCCAAATGTGACCTGGGCAATCAGGAGCGCGTTGGGATTGATTACAAAGAGTTGCCGCGCGACGTCAAGCGTGGTGATCATTTGTTGCTTAACGATGGCCTGCTGGTGTTTGAGGTTGAAAGTGTCAAGGGTCACGAGATCTTTTGTATCGTGCGCCAGGGCGGGGTGTTATCCAACAACAAGGGCATTAACCGCAAGGGTGGCGGTTTGACCGCGCCGCCATTGACCGCCAAAGACATGGATGACATCAAGACCGCCGCCAGCATCAACGCGGATTTTCTGGCGGTGTCATTTCCAAAAAATGGCGCGGACATGTACATGGCCCGGGAATTGATGCGGGCTGCCGGTGGTAATGCCCTGCTGATCGCCAAGATCGAACGCACCGAAGCGGTGACCAACGAAGCGCTGGTGGACATCATGAAGGCGTGTGACGGCATCATGGTCGCGCGCGGTGATCTGGCGGTTGAGGTCGGTGATGCTGCCGTGCCGGCATTGCAAAAGCGCATGATTCGTATGGCGCGCGAGATGAACAAACTGACCATCACCGCGACACAAATGATGGAATCGATGGTGTCATCGCCCATCCCGACGCGCGCCGAGGTTTCCGATGTGGCAAATGCGGTGTTGGACGGAACCGACGCGGTGATGTTGTCAGCCGAATCTGCTTCGGGACAGTATCCGGTTGAAACGGTGGAGGCGATGGTGCGCATTTGTCGCGAGGCTGAGAAAAGCGCCGAGGTCAAGTTGGATCACGAATTCTTGGACCGGGTGTTCACCCGTGTCGACCAGTCGATTGCGATGGGTGCGCTGTTTACCGCGCACCATTTGAGTGTCAAATGCATCGCCTCGCTGACACAATCCGGTTCGACGGCGTTGTGGATGTCGCGCCTGAACCTCGGGGTGCCGATCTACGCATTGACACCGGAAACCGCCACCCTGACCAAATGTGCAATGATGCGTGATGTCCGTCCGTTCACACTCGCATACGAAGGGCACGATCGCGAAAAACTGTTGCGTGAGGCCGAAGAAGTTCTGCTCACCAACAAGGTTGTCGAGATGGGCGACATTGTTGTGCTGACAATGGGCGAACCGATCGGTCAATCCGGCGGTACCAATACCATGAAAATCGTGCGTATCGGTGAACACCGCAAAGCGTAAGCGGATGCACGTCAGAATTCGTTGCGCGACGCTGGCGGATATTCCGGCTATTCAATCGATTGCGCGACGCACATGGCCGAGTGCATATGGCGACATATTGTCGGCTGCGCAGATTGAATACATGCTCGACATGATGTACTCCGCCGACGCGCTGGCTGAGCAAATGGGGCCAAAGTCGCATTGGTTTGCGAAGGCGGAGTGGGATGGAGACGTGGTCGGATTTGTATCTTTTCAGAATGACTATCCGGCTTCTGGCACCCTCAAAATACACAAACTTTATGTTCTGCCGGAAGCGCAGGGAAAAAAGATTGGCGAAGATTTGCTTTTTTATGTTCGACAATGTGCTGTGCAGTTTGTGCCGAGCCAGCAAGCCATTACGCTCAATGTGAACAAATACAACCGCGCCAAAAGCTTTTATGAGCGTGCCGGTTTTTCGGTCGCCGGCGAGGAGGATATCGATATCGGCAACGGCTTCTTGATGGAGGATTTCATCATGCGCCTGCCCCTTGCCCAGGCTGAATAATGGTTACCGTTGCCGCGCGGATAGCCGTAAAATAAGCGTTCACTTTGGAGCCCGCAGGGTTCTATTTTCTTGCCACAATCTGGAGATTTTTATGGCCCTCGTTTCCATGCGCCAACTGCTCGACCACGCGGCGGAGAACAATTACGGTTTACCGGCGTTTAACGTCAACAATCTGGAGCAGGTGCAGGCGATCATGGAGGCGGCATCGGAACTGGATTCGCCGGTCATCATGCAGGCCAGTGCAGGTGCGCGAAAATACGCCGGTGAGACCTTCCTGAAATATTTGATCGAAGCAGCGGTCGACACCTACCCGAACATTCCGGTGGCAATGCATCAGGACCATGGTCAAAGTCCGAGCGTCTGCCAGCAGGCCATGCGGCTGGGATTTTCGAGCGTGATGATGGACGGCTCGTTGCAGGCCGACGGCAAAACAATTGCCACCTATGAATACAACGTCGATGTCACCCGCCGGGTGGTCGATATGGCACACATGATCGGCGTGTCGGTCG
>JANMNT010000403.1:0-7155 GCA_031368465.1 Burkholderiales bacterium | reverse complement strand
TTGACGTTCCCAAGGCGCTTGTCGAAAAGCCCTATGGCTACCTGACCATCGGTGTCATCACCAACTCCGCGGTCGCCTTGCGGTTGCACCCTGATTCGCGCTTGCTCAACTTGGTCGGGACCTACCCGCTTGATCCGCACGGCGCCGGCAGCAAGCGTGTCAACGCGTTCATGGCAGAACATGACGGGCGGCTGCGCGTCATATTTGAGACCGTCGCCGGCACATTCCGGGATGGCAACCTCGGCAAGTCCATTCGAGGCATCGACCAGCAAATTTCGGGCTGGGATATTCGAATCGTCGCCGAAGATTGCCTGCCGATTTACATGCCGGATCTATTGACCAACGGCGTCGAACTCATTGCCTGCCGCCTGCAAAAGGGCAACCCTCTGCGAGTGGAACTGGATCGTGAACGCGCCAAGATGACGGCGCTGTTTGATCAAATTGAAAAGACCTGTCCCAGCCTGTTTAGTCCCGGCGGCGTCTATGTCATCAAGAAAAACGGCCTTTGGCTGCGTGAATACGTCAACAGCGACATCCGGATGTTCGCAACACAGGGCAGAATGCGTTTTTCAAGATATGAATTTGGCCCGCTCGACGTCGACCTGGGCGCAATCGACGACTGGGCGGCTGGCAGGGGTCGTTTTATTTGCACGCGGCTCCCCAGACCATTCTGACGCAGGGAACGTGGCTGGCCATCATCATCACATCAGTCTTGCCGGCTGGGCGGATCACAAGTTTTGACGCAAGGCGTCGCAACAGGCGATAATTTGTCTTTACGGCCACGCCAGAGCCATCCATTGCCACCTTCCGGCAGGGCTTCGGCGCGGCGCCCCCGCACCCATCTGGAGAAAAACATGCAATTCAGCATTACTACCGGCGACCTCTCAAAACACAAAACCGACTGTGTCCTGGTCGGGGTCTGGGAATCAAAAAAGCTCGCGTTCGCAGCGACCACATTGGACAAATCGTCAAAAGGTGCCATCGCCGCAGCGGCAGCGTCAGGCGACATTTCCGGAAAAATTGGCAGCACCCTCTTATTGCACAAATTGGACGGCGTCGCGGCCAAGCGCGTGCTGCTGGTCGGCTTGGGCGAAGAGGCCAAATACGGCACCCATAGCTTTTGCAAGGCAATCATCGCCGCGTTCAAGGCGCTAAAGTCAACCGCCGTCACCGACGTCACACTGCCGCTTGACACAAATTTGAGCAAAGACCTGGCGCACAAAGTCGAGCGGGCCGTGATTGCGGCGATTGACGGCGCGTATCGTTATACCGCAACCAAAAAATCCGACTCAAAAACGGTGGGTAAGGCATTGACCTTTCATCTCAACGGCAAAGTAGATGAGAAGGCCGTCAAATCCGCCATCAAGTCAGGCGAAGCCATTGGTGAAGCGATGCAGTTGACCAAGGAGTTGGGCAATTTGCCACCGAATATCGCCACGCCGGCATATCTGGCCAACACCGCCAAAAAACTTGCCAAGGACTACAAATTCAAGTGCACCGTGCTCGAGAAAAAAGACATGGAAAAGCTTGGCATGAACACGCTGCTGTCCGTTTCGAAAGGCTCATACCTGCCACCAAAATTTATTGTGCTCGAACACAATGGCGGCAAGAAGGGTCAGAAGCCGGTGGTGCTGGTCGGCAAGGGTATCACCTTCGACACCGGTGGCATTTCGATCAAACCGTCTGCCGAAATGGACGAAATGAAGTACGACATGGGTGGTGCGGGCGCGATGATTGGCACCATGAAAATGGTCGGCATGATGAAACTGCCGCTCAATGTCGTCATGCTGGTACCGACCTGCGAGAACATGCCGGGCGGCAACGCCACGCGTCCCGGCGATGTGGTCACCTCGATGTCCGGCCAAACCGTTGAGATCCTCAACACCGACGCCGAAGGCCGCCTGATTTTGTGTGACGCCCTGACCTACGCCGAGCGCTTCAAACCTGAGGTTGTGGTTGACGCCGCGACCTTGACCGGCGCGATGGTGATTGCGTTGGGTCACGTCACCTCGGGCATTTTTGCCAATGATGACAAACTTGGTGCGGAGTTGGTCGCCGCCGGCCATGCCGCACACGACAAAGCCTGGTTGTTGCCGATGGGCGAAGAATATGACGAACAATTAAGGTCCAATTTCGCCGACATTCCGAACATCGGCAGCGGCCGCGCCGGCGGCTCGATTACCGCTGCGTGTTTCCTTGGCCGGTTTACCAAGACGTACAAATGGGCGCATCTGGACATTGCCGGTACCGCATGGAATTCCGGCAAGGATAAGGGTGCAACCGGCAGACCGGTACCACTGTTGTCAAAATTCCTGATGAAACGCGCCGGCCTGTAATGTATTTTCGACGCGGTGGTGACGATTCATTTTGTCACTGCCACGACACCGGATAACCCGCTGGCGGATCGTGATGACAGAAGTGAAGTTTTTTTTCAACGTCGACAACAAGCTCTCGTTTGGCTGCAAACTGGCCAAGAAGGCAATCGACGGCGGTAAACGGCTGATTGTGTATGCACCCGACGAAGCAACGGCGAGCGAATTTGACCGGCTGCTGTGGACGTTTTCGCAGTTGTCGTTTGTGCCACATGTGCGCGCGGATCATCCGCTGGCTGCCGCAACACCGGTCGTCATCGCACAGGCAGACTCAGCGCTGCCACACCACGATGCGTTGCTTAACCTCGGCGATGAGCCGCCGCCCTATTTCACCCGGTTCGATTTTTTACGCGAGGTTGTTTCAATGGATGACAACGATCGTGCCAAGGCGCGCGAACGTCTGAAATTTTATAAGTCCCGCGGATTTGAAATTCAAAACCTTGACATGGCGGCGGCGAAATAATGGATCACGACAAAGAAAACGCAGAAAAGCTGGCGGGCAAAGTTGATGCGTTGGTCGGCAAGCGCAGTTTCGAAGCGGACGATCGCAATATTCCAGTCTTGACCGATTTGGTTGGGGCACCAGAATGGGCGCCGGAAGCAGGCAACACAGCACCGGCTGTGCACAAGCCGGACCTGCTCACACAGTTGACAGATGCCGAGGTTGACCAGTTGTCGCAAGATATTTTTACGCGGGTATCGCAACGTATTGACGCCGAACTTGCGACCAGTCTGGAGGCACGACTGAGTGAACAATTTCAAACCCAGCTCAATGCGACCGTGGGCCATGTGCTGGCCGATATGAAACAAAGTATTGCCAATGAAATTGGCGACGCGGTCAACGCTGCGCTGGCCGACCGGCTGCGCAATCGCAACGACATCACAGCCGGCAACAAGTAGGCTTTTCTTCATACCGTTATAACAGTCCGCCACACCATGCGGACGGAAAATTTCATGAACGACGCAACTGCTTCCGCCGCTTCCAGTGCAAGTGACCTCGCCAAATCCTTCGATCCGAATGCGATTGAAGCTAGCTGGTATCCGGTCTGGGAGGCCGCCGGCTATTTCGCCCACTGTGGTGACGCCACCAAATCAGCCTACTCAGTACAGTTGCCGCCACCGAACGTGACCGGCACGCTGCACATGGGCCACGCGTTTCAGCAAACGTTGATGGACGCGCTGGTGCGTTACCACCGCATGCGCGGTGATAACACCAACTGGATCGTTGGCACCGACCACGCCGGTATCGCCACACAGATCGTGGTCGAGCGCCAGTTGCAGGCTGAAGGCACGTCGCGCCCCGAATTGGGTCGCGAGAATTTTTTGAAGCGGGTCTGGGATTGGAAACATGAATCCGGCTCAACGATTACCCGCCAAATGCGCCGTCTGGGTGATTCCGCCAACTGGGACTACGCTGATACCGAAGGCGACAAGGCCGGCTACTTCACCATGGACGAAAAGATGTCGGCGGCCGTGGTGGAAGTATTTGTGCGTTTGCATGAACAAGGCCTCATTTATCGCGGTAAACGCTTGGTGAGCTGGGACCCGGTACTGGGCACGGCAGTCTCGGACTTGGAAGTGATTAGCCAAGAAGAAGATGGCAAACTCTGGGAGATTCATTATCCGTTTGCCGATGGCCCCATCAATGGCGTAACAGGGCTCACCGTGGCGACCACGCGTCCGGAGACGATGTTGGGTGACGTTGCGGTGGCGGTGCATCCCGATGACGCGCGCTATCAGCATTTGGTCGGCAAGCAATTAATGTTGCCGTTATCGAATCGGTCGATTCCGATCATCGCCGACAGCTATGTCGACAAGGAATTTGGAACCGGATGTGTGAAGATCACGCCGGCGCATGACGTCAACGACTATCAGATCGGGCTGCGGCACAAACTCGAAACCATCAGCATTTTGACACTCGACGCAAAGATCAATGACGCTGCACCAGTCAGCTATCGTGGCCTTGATCGTTTTGAGGCGCGCAAAGTCGTATTAAAAGATCTCGCAGCCCTCGGCGCATTGGTCTCTGAGAAAAAACACAAACTCAATGTGCCGCGTTCTGATCGCACCAACACCATCATCGAGCCGATGTTGACGGATCAGTGGTTCGTGAAGATGGATGGCCTCGCTAAACGCGGCCTCGACGCCGTCGCATCAGGTCAGGTCAAATTTTATCCGGACCATTGGGCTGCAACCTACAACCATTGGCTTAACAACATTCAAGACTGGTGCATCTCGCGACAATTGTGGTGGGGACATCAGATTCCCGCCTATTACGACGACGCCGGCAACGTGTACGTCGCACGAACACAAGCCGAAGCAGAAGCCAAAGCGGGTGGCAAGCCGGTCAAGCGCGATGATGACGTGCTCGACACCTGGTTCTCCTCAGCACTGGTGCCGTTCACCACGCTCGGCTGGCCGAATGACGACGCCAAAACGCGCGCCGATATGCAGGCGTTTTTGCCATCAAATGTGTTGGTGACCGGCAACGACATTATTTTCTTTTGGGTCGCCAGAATGATCATGATGACACTGCACTTCACGGACAGAGTGCCGTTCAGGGACGTCTACATCAACGCCATGGTGCGTGACGCTGAAGGCAACAAGATGTCGAAGTCCAAGGGCAACACGCTCGATCCGCTGGATTTGATCGACGGCATCAGCTTTGACGCCCTGCTGGAAAAATCCACCAGGGGATTACTGCTCGAAGCGCACAAGGAAAAAGCGGCAAAGTACATCAAAAAGAATTTCCCGAAGGGTATTCCCGCCTACGGCACCGACGCGCTGCGATTCACCTTCACGGCATTGGCACCGTTGTCGATGACGTTAAATTTTGATTTGAGCCGCTGTGAGGGTTATCGCAATTTTTGCAACAAGCTGTGGAACGCCACGCGCTATGTATTGATGAATGTTGAAGGCAAGGATATCGGGCTTGATGAGTTCCTGCCGGTCACCCTGTCGCAGGCGGATAAGTGGATCATCAGCCAGTTGCAACGCGCCGAAGCCGATGTTGCAAAGGGGTTCGCGGAATACCGTTTCGACAATGTCGCAATGACGATCTACAAATTTGTCTGGGACGAATATTGCGATTGGTATGTTGAACTGGCCAAGGTACAACTACAAAACGGCGCGCAAGTTGGTGATGAAGCCGCGCAACGTGGCACAAGGCGGACATTGATCCGCGTGTTGGAAGTCATGTTGCGGCTGGCGCATCCGATCATCCCGTTTATCACCGAAGAGCTGTGGCAGAAAATTGCGCCGTTGGCGGGAAAGTCCGGCGACACCATCATGCTGGCGCCCTACCCGGTCTCACAGCCGGAAAAAATCGACCCTGCCGCCGAGCAGTTTGTCGACACCCTCAAAGCAATCACAAACGCAACCCGCAATTTGCGCAGCGAAATGCAATTGTCACCGGCTGAAAAAGTGCCGGCACTCATGGCAATGGAAAGCAACAACACCAGCAATGGTGAGGCGTTTCAGGCATATTTGCCTTATCTTCAAGCGCTGGCGCGCCTCTCCGAAATTTCGCTGGTGCCGCAACTGCCGGATGCCGACGCGGCCGTGGCGGTGGCGGGCGGCGCACGTGTGATGTTGAAAGTTGAAATTGATGTGGCTGTCGAACGTGAGCGCTTGGCGAAAGAAATCGCAAAGCTCACCGGTGAAATTGAGCGGGCCGGCATCAAGCTCGCCAATCCGGCATTTGCCGACAAGGCACCGCCGGCTGTTGTGGCACAAGAGCGCGAGCGCCTCGCTGGTTTTCAACAAAAACTGGCGACGATGCAAGCGCAACTGACGAAGCTGGGGTAATGAAAAGCCACCCGCGATCGAAAATGCCGCGGGCCGTTGGAACGGCATGATCGGCCTGCCATGATAGGTCTGCCATGATTGGTCTCCCATATGCGTTGCGGGCAATGCGTTCCGCCAACTTTCGGCGCTACTATTTTGGCCAGACCATCTCACAACTGGGTTCGTGGATGCAGTCTGTCGCCATCATGTGGCTTGCCTACCGGCTGACCAACTCAACTGCCGCAACCGGAACCATCGGCTTTTTCGCGCTGATTCCGTTTTTGTTTGTCACGCCAATTGCCGGCGCACTATCTGACCGGGTTAGCCGTCGCAAGCTGTTGATGGTCGTGCAAACCATTCTGTTCGTTCACGCTTCCGCGCTCGCCATCATGACCTTTAACGGTTACATGACGATCAATCTATTGGCTGCATTTGCCTTTGTGCAAGGTACGTTGAGTGCGCTTGAAGTGACGACCCGCCATTCATTTTTTGTGCAACTGGTTGAAGACCGCGCCGATTTGCCCAACGCCATTGCGCTCAACTCCGCCAATATCAATGCGACCCGCCTGATCGGCCCGGCGATCGGCGGTCTGCTGATCGCGGGTGTTGGTGAGGCGGCGTGTTTTGGCATTAACGCCATTTCTTATCTTGCCGTGGTGTTTCAGCTGAGCAGAATCAAGCCGAATGCGAGTGGCCGAATCGTCACAGGCCAATCGTTGGCACGCGATTTGTATGAAGGCTGGCGCATCGCGCTGACCAGTCCTGTCATCCTGCCATTAGTGCTGATTGTCGGTTTGGTGAGTTTTTCGATCAACCCGTACTCGATTTTGATGCCGGCGATCGCCGTCGAAACGTTTGGCAAAGGCGCGGAATTGCACGGCTTGTTTGTCAGTGCGGTAGGCATTGGCGCGCTAACCGGTGCGATTCTTCTGGCGCGTCGCGAAAATGTTCGCGGGCTTGCACGCTGGGTGGCGATCACGGCGGGAATCGCGGCAGT
>JANMNT010000386.1:0-11360 GCA_031368465.1 Burkholderiales bacterium | reverse complement strand
TTCAAACAGGGTCGGGATTGCCAGATTCATTATTATTCCTTTCGCGCAATTGTATTGGTGCCGGGGAACGGCATCAAGCGGGGGGATTATTTCTTGGAATTTTTTTCCGCAATCGATGCAGCCGGCGTAACCGGTACCTTTGCGGCATCTTTTGCCGGCTCTTTCGGTGTGTCGGTCGCCGCCGCCGACGTTGCGACCGCCGCAACCTCGGGCGCAGTCGGACAAGCCACACCTTTGAGCATGCTTCCGTCAAAATCCCTTTGCATTACCGCTGCTTTTGCGATCAACACAACATCCGGCTCGCGGATGATAAAAATGGTTTCCTTTGCCAATGGATTTTTTGCCGTGACTGAAATGCCTTTGGTAAACGCGGCGGATTTTACCTCGAGCTCGCTGACCAACCGTTTGGCCGACTCCTCGCTTGAGAATAAGCCGAGCGAAATCGAATTGTCGGCCATGATCAATAGATCTTTTACGTTGGCTTTTTTCAGGTTGGCAACCAGTGTGTCAGCCGTCTTGCGATCGCGTTGAATCGGCAGGGCAACGGCAAAACGCGTGAACTCCTCGATATTTTTTGAGGTCAACCTTTCGCCAAGCCCCAATGCGGCAAAGGCGGTCTGCGCGCGCGGCGCATCGGCTGGTTTGACACTCAATTGCATACATTGCGCGCCGGACAGGCTTTCGACCAGACGTTTGGCCTCACCGGCCTCTTTTTGCGCCTGCACCGAATCTGTGATCGAAATAACTTTCATCGCGTCGCGATTGACCTCGGCCGGCATGGCATTACCGGGTCGCATTGTGGTCAGATAGATGTGGGTCGCAAAAGCAATATTGGCGAGTAATAAAACGAAAAAGAAAAAGCGCGCCATTTTGGTCAGGTTAGTTGGGTTGATTGCTGCGTGGGCATACCAGTTTCACCCGTCCGGTTTTCGGCGTCAACAGCAATCAGGTGTAGCCCGCGCAGCACCAAATCGTCGATGATAGCCAGCGGCACGGACAATTGTTGTTCAAGTGCGGGCTGCAGCAGTGCCATCGCACCACCGCTGGCGATTATCTCGATATCTGATTCGGTATGGTGCCTGAGCCGGCTGATGCCCTGCGTTATCGCGCCGATTGCCGCGTCGATCGTGCCGGTGATGATCGCGCTATTGGTGTCGCGCGGAAAAGAGCCGCCTGTGGTTTTATCACCGGCATCGACCGGCGGCAATTGGGCGGTGGCAACATTTAATGCGCTGCGCATCAGTGACAAACCCGGCACAATCACCCCGCCCATGAAGGCACCGTCGACGGCGAGTGCATCAATGGTCAGCGCGGTACCGGCCAGGATGACTAGTTTTGCCGATTGGCGTTGCAGCCGGCCCGGCTCTGGCGAAACGACGGTTTTTGTATGGTGCGCGGCAATGAGCGCCGCGAAACGATCGGCACCCAACTGCGCCGGATCATTGTAATGATTGGTCACACCACAGCAGTGTGCGGCTGGGGTGATAATGCGAACCGGGTGCGGCCCGACGGCGGCACGCAGCCGTTCTTCAATGGCGCGGCCGGCGACGTTGGATACGGTGACCGTCACATGTTCCCGCGGACCGATCGCATCGCTGATGCCGGCGACCGCCGCTTGATTATCGAGCGCATCATGCGTCAACACCGCGCCCGCCAGTCTGGCCGTGTCGGACAGCAACAGCCATTTAATGCGGGTGTTGCCGGCATCGATGAGCAAATGATCCTTCATCGCCTGGCTGCCGCCACCGGTTTTGGCAAACGCAGCGAAATCTCCGCGGCCGTGAGTGGAATTCTTCCGGTGCCGGCATCAACAATAAGGGCGCCGTCGGCGGCAATATCAACCACCGTTGCCGAAAATGTCTTTGTCGCGCTGATCACGTCCACCTGCTGGCCGTCAAACGCATGCAGCGCCCGCCACGTATCGCGCATTGGTGCAAACCCGGTTTCTGCAAACTGGTCGAGCGTGCCGGCCAGATGACGAAGCACCGCGCCCAGCAGGTCGTTGCGTGACATGACGAATTTTTGCAGATTTGCGCCGGTGAGGGCATCGACGATATCGGTCGCCGGCTGATCGATTGCATTCTTGAGTGAGTCCGACAATGCAAAATTGAGGCCGATGCCGATGACAACAGCCGTCGGGCCGAGCATGTCGCCTTGGGTTTCAATCAGAATGCCACCTAATTTTTTGTTATCAATCAGAATGTCGTTCGGCCATTTCAGTGTCGCCGGCACACCCAGCTCGCGCAGCGCATTTGCGACCGCCAGTCCAACCGCAAGTGACAGACCGCCAAGTGCCGCGACACCTTTTTCAAAGCGCCACAACAGCGAAAACGTCAGCGACGCGCCAACCGCCGATTGCCAGCTGCGGCCGCGCCGTCCGCGGCCGGCGGTTTGCAACTCTGCCGCAAGACAGGTGCCCGACGCAGCACCGAGCCCCGCCTGCTGCAATAGCGCCGAATTGGTCGACTCAATTGTGTCGACCACCGACAGGCGGATCCGATTTGCCTGTGCACGCATCTGTGCTTGCACGCCATCAACATCCAAAAAATCGATGCGCGACGCCAGCCGGTAGCCACGGCGTGTCAACGCAAAAACCGGCACGCCGAGCGCAGCGGCGTCCTTTAGCGCATCCGAAATTGCGCTGCGTGAGACGCCGTGTCTGGTGGCGAGCACCGCCCCCGAGGTAAAATGATCTGCCGACAACTCGCGCAATAATGTAAATGTCAGGCGGCGAACTGTTGGCGGCGCCGCCGCATCACGCGCCGCCATTTTCAAGATTGTTCCGCTTTGCACGCCGCCACTTCTTCGGCGTAGGCGACCCCGGCGATGACCGAGTCGAGCAACAGCGTCACGCGTGAGGAAAGTTTGCTGCTGGCACGGTAGTCGGCGGGGGCAATGAAGTCCACCCGGCCGGCATTAAGAAGACCCATGCAGGTGGTTTTTGTTTTTGGCGCCTTCGGGTTATAGACGGCGACCGCGTGGCCGCCGCTTTTTTTTGCGAGCGCCATTGAAGGCACGTCGGTCATGCCGTCGCCAAGATAGATCATGTTTGAAAACGGGATCGGCCGCTCGTGTTCCGGCATGTGTTCGTTGATGGATTCCGACAACGCTTCTTTGCCCTTGTTGATGCGAAACAGGAACTGTGTCTTTGACGTGTCGGTGATCAGCAACTTGGGAAAAGTGGCAATACCATATTGATTGAAATGGTATTCGGACGCATAAATTTGTTTGAAGTACTTGTGAATCGAAATGCCTTCCAGAATTTCCTTTTGGCCGGCGGAAATAATGTAATGCTGCACCTTGACCTGGCCGCCGCTGCGTTGCTTGACGTAGTCATCAATGCGTGGAAACCAGCTTTCGACACCGGGGAAATATTTGATGCGGTTGGCCATCAACGCAAAGTCTTCGCGTGTCACCCGCACATCATCGTGTTTATACAGTTTTTCCATCATCAGCCGCATGTAGGTCAGCATCGGGTCCGACCCGGTGTCGAGCGCTTCTTTATGCACCTGTGCCCAGAATTCGCGGGGCTCGACGCCGATTTTGGGCAATACGGTGTATTCCTGCATCGGCTGTGGCGAGAGTGTGCCGTCGAAGTCGTAGACCATCGCGATCGTGTTCTGGAAAAATGATTTTTTTCGCATGCGTTAGTTTAACGCGCCGTCAGAAAAAACAAACGCCCCGCGAAGGGGGCGTTTGTTGAACGATTGCTGTCTTCGGCAAATCAATCGGCGTAAACGCCGGCTTTCTTGATAATCGGCGCCCATTTAGCGATTTCCGCCGCCAGATGCGTGCGCAAGGCTTCGGGTGTTTGGCGATTGAGCGGCTCGGGTGTTGTTCCCAAGCTGGCAAAACGCTCGACCACATCCTTATCCTTCAAGGCATCCTGCAGCGCTTTGTTGACGCGATCAACAACCGCTTTTGGTGTCGCTTTTGGCGCCCAAAGACCGTGCCAGACGCCGATACTAAAGCCCTTCATGCCGGCCTCATCCATGGTTGGAAGATTTGCCAGCGAGGCGACGCGGGTTTTTGAGGTGACCGCAAATGCCTTGACCTTTTCGCCTTTGATTTGTGAAGTGGTATTGGTCGTCTGATCACACATAAAATCAACCTGTCCGCCGAGCAGATCCGTCATCGCCGGCGCCGTGCCTTTGTAAGGAACCGTGAGCAGGTCGGTCTCGATGGCGCTCATGAACAACATACCGCAAAGGTGTGAAGCCGATCCGATGCCGGCGTTGGCATATGAGACCTTGTCCTTGTTGGCCTTGATGTAGGCGAGCATGCCTTTCAGATCGTTTGCTGGAAAATCCTTCTTGGCGATCATGGTCATCGGCACATCTGTGATGAGACCAATCGGCTCGAGATCCTTGTTGACGTCGTATTTAAGCGTACGATATAGCGCCGGCGCCGTCGAGATACCGATATGCATGAGCAGCAAGGTGTAGCCGTCGGCCGGTGCCGCAATCGCACGACCAACACCAATGGTGCCGCCTGCGCCGCCAATATTTTCAATCAGAACCGGCTGGCCCAGCGATTTCGACATCACCTGTCCGACCGAGCGCGCCACGGTATCGGTCGGGCCACCGGCGGCGAACGGTACCATGATGGTAATTGGCTTTTCCGGATAGGCGGCGTGTGCAATGCCGGTGCCCAGTGTGAATGCAATCGCGGCAAGCGATGCGGATATTTTCTTCAGTGACATATGTCCTCCAGGACGAACGTAGAATTTAAGTTTTTGATTGTGCTCCCGGCGATGATTTTAGCGCCAAAGCCGCCGCGCTGGCGACTGATTTGGTGGCCGCGCAGCTAGCGAGTAGTCGATGCTATTCCTATAGAAGTCGTTTATTGGCGCTCTGTTTCAGGCATTTATTGCCCGAACGCAAGGATATAAAAGGACTTTTCGTTTCAAATATGAACTGATTTGTTGCCCCTGGCCCAGAGGGCGCCTGATGCCATTGTCGGTTTGGATTGCGACGGCGGCAATGACGGTCAGGCGCCCGGCTCCGAGGTTGGGTCGTGTTCGGACTGCGCCTATGGAATCCAGGCCAATCGGAATTTGCCGTTTGACGGCAGGATGGCGGATTGCCACGAGGCGGCTTCAATGCGCCCCGCACCATTGCCGCTGCGTTCGACGATCAAACCAACCTGAGGACCTACCACTTTTTTTGGCGCATCCGTCCATATCACCCAGATGCTGGTTGCGGTATCGGTCGGCTGTTGGGGTTGGCCAATCCGGTCGGCAATAATGTTGGCGTTTGGTGTATCCGCAAGTGCCAGTGAAATCGCGGCAATGCCTGCCACAGACATAACCGGTATCTGATAGCGATAAACCACAACCAGCGACTCGCCGCCAATGAGCCCCGTCAACAGATCGGTCGTGATGGTATTTTCTGCTGCCGGCTGGGACGACTGAAAGTACCGGACCAGACCCTGCGAATTTAATCGCCGCGCTTCCGTGGCGTCGTCCGGGGTGTCGATGCCCGGGGCGCCATTGCTGAATTGGCCGAGCAACGTTATGCGATCTGTTTGTACACGCAAGCTCTGGAAATCAGCACCGTTGGGTAGACCGGCCTGGAACAGCGCGCGTTGCGATGTATACCCGTCATTTGGTTCGACCATAAATGTTTGCATCACCCGAATTTCGGCGATGTTGCGGTCAACGGTAATTTGAATATCACGCTCGCTCGCATAAATCAGATCGCCGCCGCACCCGTCTATGACAAACAGGTTGCCGGGTGCGGGCAGGGTCTCTGGTAAAAACCGATCGAAAATGTCGCCGGACTCAGCGCTTGGTGCACCCGCTGCCGGCTTTATGTTGTCGACACCTTGCGGAAAGTGGACGGGCTTGTACACCGGTAGCGCTTGCGTGGCGTTCGCCGAAGCCCGATCAACCGTAGCATTGGTCGTGCCGGAGAGCAGCAGCGTCAGGGTCGCCGCGCCAGCGCTGAATACCACGCCCACCGCGACGGCGGCAATGATCATCCGGACAAAATCCCGCGCAAAAAACAGGCTGGTTGGACCAGCGGGTTGTGAAACATGTCTTTGCGGTGGTTTCGAAAACAGGCGCATGGTTGACCCCTTTGTCAGAATGGTTTCAAGCGGCCTGATTCAGCGGGAAAAATCGATGCGCACCTGATGCATTTCATTTGGCCAAACAAATGGGGCGGCATCGAGTGCGAACTAGGGCCGAATTGGCGCGCAATAGTGGCAACTTTGTGATGTCGATGACGGCAGCAGGTGTCGGCCGGATTGGTTGCGGTATATTGGATTTATCAAAGACCCACCAATTGTCGCCGGGTAAATCCATGCAAAAAAACATCGCCATTGTCGAGGACGAAGCCACCATCCGCGCGAACTACAGCGACGCGCTCAAACGTCAGGGCTACGAGGTATCCGGTTACGCCAACCGGCCCGAGGCGATGCAGGCATTCAAGACCAGATTGCCGGATCTGGCGATCATCGACATTGGTCTGGGTGAAGACATCGACGGTGGTTTTACACTTTGCCGCGATTTGCGGGGCATGTCGCAAGGCTTGCCGATTATTTTCCTGTCCGCGCGCGACAGCGATTTCGACATTGTCGCCGGCCTTCGCCTTGGGGCGGATGACTATGTGACCAAGGATGTATCGATGCCGCATTTGCACGCGCGTATTGCCGCGTTGTTCCGCCGGCTTGACGCACAACGACTACCGTCGCGTGCCGAGGATGTGTTGCACCGTAATGATTTGGTGCTCGACATCAACCGTCTTTCGGTTCATTGGAAAAATCTGGAGGTGGTGCTGACCGTCACGGAGTTCTGGATGATTCATGCGCTGGTGAAATTTACCGGGCACGTCAAAAATCGCGACCAGCTTATGCGCGAGGCGGAGTTGACCGTTGACGACAACACAATCACGTCGCACATGAAACGCATCCGCAAAAAATTTGAATTGGTCGACCCGGCATTTGATGCAATCGAGACGGTGTACGGGATGGGCTATCGGTGGCGCGCCTAGTGCCATCCCACCGATAAATGCGGCGATGACCAGCGTGCCATTTTTGTCCAGCGTTCGCGCCAAGGTGTTGGCGGCGTCGCTCGTATTGTTGTTGATTCCGCTTGTCGGCTTGCTGTTTGTGCGTGAATTGGCGGTTTATCTGCGTGCCGGCCAGGAGCAGGTGGCGGTGGCGGCCGCCAGATTGGTGGCGGCATCGTTGTCCGATCGCCCCGAGATCAATCTTCGCGGACCGGTCTCATCAGCTGGGGGACAAACCGTAGCGCCGGCGCCCGGCATCAATTCGGTCGTCGATGCGGAAATCAGGGCGGATGCCGCCGCAGTGGCCGCCGCCGCGGCGACCGCGCTGGAGAGGGAGCGCATCGTCGCTTTTTTTACCGCGAGCGAGCCGGAAACGGTTGCATCGCTCGGCAACAACTACCAGCCAAACAAACAGGTCGAACGCATCCTCAACCAGAGCGGCATGCTGGGCGGCCGCATTTGGGTGATTGATGCGGCGGGGCGCGTACGCGGCCTGAGCGGATCACTGCGGGCATCACTGAATGTCAGGGGCGCGGAAATAACGCCGGTTGCGCAAGCGTCACGTGATTGGTTTGCCTGGCTGGCGCCGATCTCACGTTTGGTCATGCCGTACGTGATGCCGCGGGTAGCCGATGTACTGCGTGACGTCGACACCGTTCCGCTGGTATTGGCGCAGGCCCAACGCGCGGCAGGCGGCGAATCATCCACCCGCTGGCTGTTGTTGCCGGACAAAGCTGCGTTGTTGTCGGTGGCGGCACCGGTTTGGCAGCAGGACAATATTGTTGCCGCGGTGGTGATCGAGGAGACAGACACCGCCTATCGGAGCGTCGCAAGGGGCGCCGCCGAATCGGTGATCGCCATGACACTGATTGTGTTTGTTGTTGTGTTTGGCGTATTGGTGGCGTTTGTGTTTCGCCTCGCGACAAGGTTGTCACGGCTGCAGCTTCAGGCAAACCGCGCCATTGATGCCCAGGGCCGTGTTCGCGGGGATATTCGTCAAACCGGCGACCTTGACGAGATCGGCGCGCTCAACGAAACGTTGCGCGCAATGGTCGTGCGGCAGGCCGGTTACAACAGTTACCTTGAGCAATTGGCCGCGCGTTTGTCGCATGAGTTGCGCACACCGGTCGCCGTGGTGCGTTCATCGCTTGATAATTTGCGGGATGCGGCAATTCCGGATGACGACCGGAAATTCCTGGCGCGAGCGGACGAAGGTGTGGCAAGGCTGGCACAAATTATTTCGCGTATGTCCGAAGCGACGCAACTGGAACAAATTCTGCAGGGCGCACAGCGCCAGCGGATTAACATCGTCGTCTTGGTGGGCGGTTGTGTCGCCGGTTATCAGCAGACGTTTCTTTCGCAGCGGTTTCTATTCACAGCGGATACAGACGCCTGTTTTGTCGATGTTGCGCCGGATGCAATTGCACAAATGCTCGACAAGCTGATTGAAAATGCAATTGACTTCGCCAGCGTTGATTCGCCGGTTGCCGTGCGTGTGTTGGCGCAAGGCCCCGTGTCATCCGGCCCGATTGGCGGGAATGTCGTCATATCGATTGAAAACAAGGGGCCGTTGCTGCCGGGCGATATCGGCGAGGTTGAGGCCTTGTTTGATTCGATGGTGTCAAAACGCGCGGCTGACCATACCCAGACAAATGCGGCCCACCTCGGTCTTGGTTTGTATATCGCACGGCTGATTGCCGAATTTCATCACGGCAGCATCCGCGCTGAAAATTTGCCGGGCGGTGACGGTGTTAAATTTAGTGTGACGCTGTCGTGCAGTCGGGCCTGAGCAATGGGTCTTGTAACGCGACGACTTACATCGGATTGCGCAAGACATCCCAACCAAACCGGCAGATCAATGCCGCAATGACACACAGAAAAAACACACGCAGAAATTTACTACCGCGGTTCAGCGCCAGATGTGCGCCCACCCACGCGCCGGCCACATTGCACAGCGCCATCGGGATGGCCAGCTTGTAGAGGATGTTGCCGCTGTATGCAAACCAGGCAGTCGCGGCGAGGTTGGTGGTGATGTTGACGATCTTGGCCGACACCGACGCGGTCAGAAAGTTAAAGCCAAGAAAACCGACAAACGCAAAAATCAAAAAACTGCCGGTGCCGGGGCCAAAAAACCCCTCGTAGAATCCCAACACGGCACCGATGGCAATCGCCACCAGACGTTCGTGTTGCGCGGCGAATTTTGGTTGGTGTAATGCGCCGAAGTCTTTGCGCATCAGCGTGTAACACGCCACCGCCACCAGCAAAAATAAAATAAGTGGTTTCAGCAGTGCGGGATCGATTGCGCTGACCGCGCGTGCGCCGATAAACGCAAATACCGCAGCGATAATGGCCGCAGGCAGCATACTTTTCCATGGGACCGGCACAGTGCCGGCGAGTTTTGCAAATGCCACCGACGTCCCCGCCAGTGAAATGATTTTGTTGGTGCCGAAAATAGTCGCCACCGGCACGCCCGGTAGAAAAACCAGCAATGCAGGGACTTGAATCAGTCCGCCGCCGCCGATCACCGAATCAACCAGGCCGGCAAAAAATGCCAGCGCCAACAAAGCCGCAAATGCCCAGGAAAAATCCACGTCCATTGATGTGAGGTGCGCCGACAAAACAATTAATCATTATCAACGTGAACATTGTCACGACCGCGATAAGAACATGTTTTGAGAAAGTGCAATATCGGCCGGTGTTTTCAGCCGTTTTTGGCTGAAAGTGGCCGTCGTTGCTGGCGTTCTTTTTTAGATAATGAATTTCGCTCGCGTCAGGCAACGGCGCATCGCCTGAAATTTGGAAAGAATGTATGTATTTACAGTAAGCGCCTGATTTTTCAGCGATAATCCTGTGAAGTTACTTTAGGTTTAAAGGCTATCTCATTAATTATCAACAAAGTTTTCCACAGGCTAGTTTGCTTCAACAATATGCGCTAAGTCCCTGAAGCATAACGAAAAAATGTGTAACGCCCGCTTGACCGCGGGTTTTTTATTGCCTATAGTGTCCACAAGTGGTGAAAAGTGGGATTTCCCGAAAAAGCCCACGTTTCTTGCTGTTTATTGCGCCTTTGCACGGCATGTGTCGGTGCTAGGCGATTGCTGTTTGCGTTTTCCGAAAAATATTGGGGGATCTGTGTTTCAAGGTGCGTCGCAAATTAATCTGGATGTGAAGGGGCGGCTCGCCGTTCCGGTCAAACACCGCGACGGTCTTTCGGCACCCTCGGCCGGCAAGCTGGTGTTGACCGCACACCCTGACAAATGCCTATTGCTTTATCCGCAGGCAACGTGGGAACCGATTCGTGACCGCGTCATGAAATTTCCCGCAATGAATGCAACCGCGTCGGTGTGGAAGCGCATGTTAATCGGCTTTGCCGAGGAATTGATGCTCGACAACGCCGGCCGTATTCTGGTGTCGCCGGAAATGCGCGCATTCGCCGGTATCGAGAAACAAATCATGTTCGTCGGCCAGGGCTCACACTTTGAAGTGTGGTCATTGACGGCCTGGAACGAACAACTCTCAGCGCTCACTTCGGGTGCGGCGGGACTTCCGCCCGGCACCGAAGACTTCTCGCTATAGAGGATTGATGAATGGCGAAACCCACACCACCGTCCTCCTTGATGAAGCGGTGTCGGCCCTCCGCATTCTTGAAAACGGTGTTTACGTCGATTGCACCTTCGGGCGCGGCGGACACTCGCGCCGCATTCTTGAAAAGCTGGGAGCCGAAGGACGGTTGATTGCAATTGATCGTGATATCGCGGCAATTGAGGCTTGCGAGATCGTCGATCCGAGATTTTTGTTGGTGCACGCGGCGATGAGTGATCTCGCCGCGGTACTTGATGGGGCGGGTGTCGGCAAGGTGGACGGGGTGTTGGCGGATCTGGGCGTGTCGTCGCCGCAACTCGATGATGCGGCGCGGGGATTTTCATTTCGTTTTGATGCGCCGCTGGATATGCGCATGGATCAAAGCCGGGGTGAGACGGTTGCGGATTGGTTGGCAGCTGCAGAAGAACAAACAATCGGAGAGGTCATTTGGCGCTATGGTGAAGAACGGTTTGCTCGGCAGATTGCAAGAAAGATTGTTGCGACAAGGGGCGGCGGACGTATACGGACGACGGGCGAGCTTGCCAAGCTCGTGGGTGAAACCGTCCGCACGCGCGAGCCGGGCTTCAACCCCGCAACCCGCACGTTTCAAGCTCTTCGGATTTTCATCAATAAAGAGCTTGAAGAGATAGAGACGATGTTGCCGAAGGCGGTAACACGCCTGTCGGTTGGAGGAAGGTTGGTGGTGATCAGTTTTCATTCGCTGGAAGATCGCATTGTGAAGCGCTTCATGCAAAATGCGGCGCG
>JANMNT010000369.1:0-19028 GCA_031368465.1 Burkholderiales bacterium | reverse complement strand
TCCAATGGCAATTCATTTGGCTGAAGGAGTGGGGCCGCGCATGTCGAATGAGTTCGAGGCCCTCAAGCGCAGTGGTTTGGTCGGCGCCGGATTGATTGCGATTCATGGCATTGCGCTGACAGAGGCACAGTTCAGGGAAATGGCGACCGCGGGGGCAAAGCTGGTTTGGTCACCGTTGTCAAACTTCATGCTCTACGGCCAGACGGCGAATATTGTCGCCGCGCGTCGCGCCGGCGTTGAAATTTCCCTTGCGCCTGATTGGGCGCCGTCGGGATCAAAATCGTTACTTGGTGAGCTTAAAGTCGCAGATTTGGTCAACCGCCACCAGTTTGATGGGCTCTTCTCCGACCGGGAGTTGGTTGAAATGGTAACCGTCAATCCGGCATCGGCCATGGGCTGGCAGGGAAAGCTCGGGCGCATCGCACCCGGCTATCTGGCCGATTTGGTCGTGCTCGACCGCGTTGCCGATGATGCTTACCGCAATCTTATTGGTGCGACTGAAGAAAACGTCAAATTGGTCGTTGTCCGCGGTTCGTCGCTATATGGTGACAAGGCAATCATCAGTGTACTTCGGGCCGCTAATTCGTTCGAGTCGCTTGCGCCAATCCGTGGCAGCGCGGGTCGTCAAAAGGTTATCGCCGCAAATTGTCCCGGCACTGATTTGCCACCGATGAGTGTTGAGGATATTCAAACCCGCCTCCAGCGAGGGCTGGAGCTCGACCCCGGTTATGTTTCGAAACGAATCACAATTGAGCAATTCACACGCGATTTCGCCATTTGTAATGCCGGCAAACCGAACGATCCGCCGACTGCCGGCGACGCCGGAAAGCTGCTTGCATGCCGCTTCCAGCTGCCGTTTGAAAAAACCGAGTTGAGCCCATTGGTGACAGCGGATGACGCCGGATTTTTCCCGCGGTTGTTGGCTAATCCGAATTTGCCGGGGTATTTACGCGCGCTGCCAGACTACTATCGGATCAGATAACCGGGGTGCCAAACGGCCGTCATGGCGCCAGACGTTCTGCCGCCCACTGCTTGCCGATGAGTCGATAACAAAAGCGGTCGTGCAGGCGACTCTGGCGACCCTGCCAGAACTCAAACAATGTCGGCACCACGCGATAACCGCCCCAATACGGCGGGCGAACCGGGGCATCCCCGTACTGCTTGGTGAACGCTGCTACCCGCTCTTCCAGCGTTGCGCGTGAGTCAATAACACGACTCTGTGGTGATGCCCACGCGCCAATCCGGCTGGCAAGTGGCCGCACGCTGTAATAGGCGTCCGACTCCCCAGGCGTCACTTTTTCGATGCGGCCCTCGATTCGAACCTGCCGTTCCAGCTCCGGCCAGAAAAAAACCAGTGCCGCGAACGGATTGGCGGAAAGGTCGTTTCCCTTGCGACTTTCATAATTGGTAAAAAATGAGGCGCCGCGATCATCGAAATCCTTGATAAGGACAATTCGCGCCGCCGGTTTCCCGTCCGCGGCCACCGTTGCCAGCGTCATCGCATTGGGTTCATTCACGTTTGCATCGACCGCCTCCTTGAACCATTTTTCGAATTGGGAAAAAGGCGACGAATCGACGTCCTCTTTGTTGAGCGATGCGAGCTTGTAGTCTTTGCGAATCTTTGCGAAATCCATAACATTCCTTGTCAGGCCGTCCGACACAATGCCTTTTTTGCCATGCGGACCAGCCCTGATTCGTGGTTACCGGTTGCCAATTGGTCGATTGGCACCCACCGGAAATCAAGTGACTCCGCCGATATTCTGACTTCTTTCCCGCTGGCGATGATCAGGTAGCGGGCATCGTGATGCAGGTGGGCGCTTTCGTTGATCGCACCTTTGATCCTTTGCGGGATTACGTGCACATCAATATCAAAAAGCGTGCCGCTCGCCAACACGAGGTTGGGAATTCCGGTCTCCTCGATGGCCTCACGCAAGGCGCCGGCAGCGGGAGAATCGTCCGAATCGTCCAGATGGCCGCCGGGCTGGACCCATCTGTCTAGTTTGGCGTGATGCAATAACAAGGTGTGTGTTCCGGCGGCATTAACCACAAACGCCGAGCCGGTTACATGCCCGGGTACATTGGTACGTTGCCAAAATGCATCACTATTTTCAGAGACAAAATGGCGCACTGTCGTCAGATGTCCGGCCTCGACCGCATCAAACGGCGGGTGGTTGTCAAGTGCATGCAAGAGTGGTGCAAACTGCATTTTTGTCGGTCTTTCATAGGGAAAAACGTGTTTTGGCGGACGCCCGCGACGGCATTAAACGCTGCTGATGATTGCGACAAAACGCGCGCAATTGTGTGCTGCGGCGATTTTCACCTATGACAGGTATAACCCCGCATGCAAAAAATCTCATCAAGCACTTGCACACAAGTTGAAATAATGCGTTATATTTGCGCCGTGGTGCGTAATTACACTATGAAAAATAAAAATTCATCAGCGTAAGAACAATACCCTCTGTTACGGACAACCTGACAAACACTGGAGGAACTACATGGCCGCAAAGAAACCAGCCGCAAAAAAACCTGCTGCAAAGAAACCAGCCGCAAAAAAACCCGCTGCAAAAAAACCTGCTGCGAAGAAGCCTGCTGCGAAAAAACCTGCAGCTAAGAAGCCAGCCGCAAAAAAACCAGCTGCCAAGAAACCAGCTGCGAAAAAAGCCGCAAAGAAGCCGGCTGCCAAGCGTAAGCCAAATGCAGCCTTCATGAAGCCAGTGACGCCATCGTCAATTTTGGCCGCAGTGGTTGGCGCGACTGCAATCCCACGTACCGAAGTTACCAAGAAACTTTGGGACTACATCAAAAAGAACAAACTTCAAGATGCGGTTAACCGTCGCATGATCAATGCTGACGAAAAACTCAAAGCCGTATTCGGTGGCAAGAAATTTGTTTCGATGTTTGAAATGACAAAATTGGTCTCGGCGCACCTCAAGTAAGCCGAAATCGTTTTGCCCAAAAGCCGGTGCGCTTGAATGCGCCCCGGCTTTTTGTTTTTATGCGTTGCATAATTGTCATCCCTGTCCATTGTCGAAATGAGCTGCCATGACCACCAACCACACCGTCCGCCTCGTCGCACGTCCGGTAGGCGAACCCAAACGCAGTGACTTTGCATTTACCGATGAACCGATGCCGGTGATGGCGGAAGGACAGATGTTGGTCAAGAACCTGTTTCTGTCACTTGACCCGGCAATGCGCGGCTGGATGAATGAAGGCAAATCCTATATTGAGCCGGTGAAGTTGGGTGATGTGATGCGCGCCGGCGGTATTGGCCAGGTGGTTGAATCGGCCAATCCCAAATTTGCGCCCGGCGACCATGTCTCTGGCATGGCCAATGTGCAAACCTATTGCGTGACCGATGGCAAGGGCTGGAGCAAAGTTGATCCGGCGCTTGCGCCGTTGACAACTTACCTCAACGTGCTGGGCATGCCGGGCATGACCGCGTATTTCGGCCTGTTGGAGTCAGGGCAGCCAAAGGCAGGCGAAACGGTAGTGGTGTCAGGGGCGGCGGGTGCCGTTGGTGCCACGGTGGGTCAGGTGGCCAAAATCAAGGGTTGTCGCGTCGTGGGCATCGCAGGCAGCGTGGAAAAATGTCGTATTGCCGTCGAGGAGCATGGTTTTGATGCCTGCATTGATTACAAAAACGAAGATGTTCGGGTTGGTTTGAAGCGTGAGTGTCCCGATGGGATTGATGTTTACTTTGACAATGTCGGTGGTGACATTCTGGATATTGTGCTGACGCGCATCAATCTGCGTGCCCGGATCGTTATTTGTGGTGCCATTTCGCAATACAACAACACCACACCGGTCAAGGGGCCGGCCAATTACCTGTCGCTGCTTGTCAACCGCGCGCGCATGGAGGGGATCGTTGTCTTTGACTGGGCGCCGCGTTACAAAGAGGGCGCGCTGGCGATGGGCGGTTGGCTAAAGGAAGGTAAGTTGGTTTCCAAAGAACACGTCGAGGAGGGCATCGACCGCTTCCCCGAGGTGCTGATGAAGCTATTTAAGGGGGAGAACTTCGGCAAACTGGTTTTAAAAGTCGCCTAATGGCGGGCCACTTCGGGCATTTTTGCCTCAAATAGCGCGCCGAATGGCGCGCTTTTGTTTCTGCCGTGCAACGCCCGTCTGGACTGGGAAACCAGCGACAACCGCTAAAAATCCGAATTAAACGCTTTCGGTTTTTTTACGACCCAACAACGCACCAATTGACCGCACGGCGGGCCGGTGTGCTGCGCCGGTATCATTCGCTGCCGCCGCAACCGCTTCAACTGAACTGTCTTTCGCAGTCGGCTCATACGGCTTGCTGAAATCGAAGTGCGGATAACTTGGGTGGGGCGTTTGCGGCGGTGAATCGTGGGTCGGCCTTGGGCTCGTGGGACGTGAACGAACGGACTCCTTGGCGTCACGAACGCGTCGCTGCTCATTGCGTTGCTGGCGTTCATCGTTAGTGAGTATGGGTGCGGCTTGGTTGCGCACGTATTCCTGGCCGGGGCTGCGTTCAAGCGGGTACTCACGCGCTGGCTGCGGTCTGGGCTGAGCTTCACCCGCCAAAAACGGCAGTGGCAGGCGGGGGATTTCGCGCTTCAACAATTTTTCAATTGCCGTCAGATATTCCATTTCATCTGCGCTGACCAACGAAATGGCTTCGCCCGGCGTGCCGGCACGGCCCGTGCGTCCAATGCGGTGCACATAGTCCTCGGGCGTATTCGGGATTTCATAATTGATTACAAACGGCAGTTGGTCGATGTCGATACCCCGGGCGGCGACGTCGGTGGCCACCAACAACTTGACCTTGCCGGTTTTAAACTCCTCGAGGGCTTGCGAGCGCTCGGACTGGCTGCGGTCGCCGTGAATGGCGGTGGCTGATAGGCCGTCACGCACCAGCTGTCGTGCGAGTTTGTCGGCGTCGCGTTTCATACGCGTGAAAATCAATACCTGCTGCATGTCGCGGCTTTTGACCAAATGGGCCAGCAGGGCGTGCTTTTTCAGCGCAGGCACTTCGTAAACCAAATGCGTTACCAACTCGGCGGGCGCGTTGCGCCGGGCGACCTCGATCATGATCGGGTTACGCATGAAGCCGCTTGCAAGGCGTTTGATTTCCTCGGAAAAAGTCGCTGAAAACAGCAGGTTTTGCCGCATCGGTGGCAATGTTGCAAGGATACGGGTGATGGCAGGCATAAAGCCCATATCGAGCATCCGGTCGGCCTCATCGAGCACCAATATCTGCACCTGGCTCAAATTGATGCTTTTTTGTTCGAGATGATCGAGCAGCCTCCCGGGGGTCGCCACCACAATTTCAGCGCCGCCCTGCAACGCCTTGATTTGAGGCTTGATATCGACGCCTCCGTACAGCAATGCGGTCCGCAGCGGCAGGTATTTGCCATAGGTGCGGATGGATTCCTCTACCTGTGCGGCAAGTTCGCGCGTTGGCGTGAGCACCAGCGCGCGCACCGGATGTTTGGCCGGCGAGGTGCTGCTGCTGGCCAGCGGTGCCAATAAATGCAGTAGCGGCAGCGTAAACCCCGCAGTCTTACCGGTGCCTGTCTGGGCACAACCCATGATATCGAGGCGATTCAAAACAGCTGGAATCGCTTGTGCCTGGATTGGTGTCGGCTCGGTGTAGCCTTCTTCGGTTACAGCGCGGAGGATTTGGGGGGCAAGATTCAGTGAAGCAAAGGACATCAAACAGCCTTGAGAGTATCAAAAATGGTCAAGTCGCTATTTTATCGCCTTATCGGGGCGGGATTGGTGTCTTTTTTGGCGGACTCGGCAATTAGCGTACGCCCGCACCGCGAAGGGCTTGCGGGGTGAAATCCGATGCTGTCAGCTTCAAGCTCTGGTAAAACACCTTTTCTTGATTGCGCAAACCCATCGCAATGTAGCGGCCGTTTTGCAAATCATGGTGTACTTCGACCGTTGGAAAATACATCCCAAGATCGTAAATATTGATTGAATGTTGCTCACCAACCCGCCAAAGGACGCCTCGGCCGTCATATTTGTCGGTGAGCGTCACCATCCAGCTATCTTCGTCAATATAGAAGACGCGTCGCGGATAAATATGGCTGGTACCAGACCGCAGCGTCGCCTCGACCACCCAAACACGATGAAGTTCGTAACGAAGGTGGTCCGGATTCAGGAAGCCGGGGCGCGCAATATCAGCGTATTTGAGTTTGTTGCTGGCAAGTTTGTAGCTGTTGTAGGGTACATAGACTTCTTTTTTGCCGAGCAATTTCCATTCATAACGATCTGGCGCGCCGTTATACATAAATTGGTCATCGACGGTACGTTGGCCGTCGCCGCCCACAATCGGGCTGTCGTAACCCACCGTTGGGGCAAGACGGACGCGGCGTTGACCGGGGTTATAAATCCACGCCGAGCGCGGATTCTTATTCTGGTCAACGTTTTCGTGCACCAACAGGATTTCACCGGCGAGACGCGGCGGGGCGACGACAGTTTGCAAATAATTGGCGCGTCGGTTTGGAATAATTTCGGCGGCTGCCATCGACAGATTGCCGTAATGGAACTCCGCCTGATACTCAAACTCTGCTGCGGTAAAATCGCCCGATCGATTTGGTGCGAGGTGGACAAAGTGCATCTCGAATGTGTCACCCCAATAGCGCAGCAAATGATTCCAGATCGCTTCCGAGCCATTTTTCGGTATCGGGAACGGGATGCCGCCGGTACAGCCAGACACGCCGTTCCCATCCGGGGCAAGGCTCGCGCGCGCTGCGCAGGTGCGCGTTTGATCGTAGTGTTTTTGCGGGTAGGCGGCAGTGCGGCGTGTCTGGTAGACGTTCATCTTGTAGGCCGGGTATTGCTTGAACAACGCCTGTTGGCCCGGGCTAAGATTGTCTTTGTAGGTATCAAGATTCGCCGCGGTAATTGTGAACAGGACCTTGTCATTGGCAAATGGATCCAAATAGTGGCTGCCACGCTGATGGGAAAACCCATCGGGAATTTTGGTGATGCCGCCGTCCCAGGCCGGAATGGTGCCGGTGGTGTTGCCGGCACGTTCCGCACCCATCGGCGTAAATTTGCTGGTGGTACTGGTGCCGAGTTGGGCAAGGTCCGCCGGCGCGAGTTGGGCAAGTGTGGTGTTGGCCGCGCTGGCAAGCGCAATGCCGAGAAACGCAATAATCGCTGGACGCGTACCCATTGTTCTTTTTTTCATTCGACCTCTCCTCTTGTTTTTCTGCAGATTAGCATGGCTTCGGACGCATCAACACGGCAATGATATCTGTGCATTGAATTGTGTCGCGACCAACGCCACAAGCGAAACCGCGACTTCAGCGCGCCTTTTGTGCTTTCGCAACCGCCTTGGTGAGCAACTCCGCCCGCAAGATCCAAAGCACCAGTAAGTCAAGCACACAATAAAACGCGCCTGCCGAAAACGGCGGATTGGCTGCGGAGAGTTGTACCCATGGCGCGGGTGAATGCCAAAACCAGTTGCCGAGCGCGGTCCCGTACAACTCCATCACCAATGCCTGCACAAACATGGTTGCGTATAGGGCGCGGGACGCGCTGGTGCGGGCAAAAACAATGCAGGCGGCGTACATCGAAAATAACAACGAGCCAAAACGATCGGCATCGATTGCCAATACGTACGCACCCCATCCCGCCGCCAATAGCGTGATTGCCATAACGGCCGGCGGCTTGATGTGTCGCGAAACCAGCAAACCAAGTGTCATCAATAACGCATGACCGGGGGGAACAAACAGCGGAACGTTATGGAACTGATAATCGTAGAGCCCCCAGATCAGCGACAAGAACACTTCGCCGATGCCGGAAACAACGGTGGCGATAATCAGAATATGCCGCTCGTCCCGATCACCGAGCCGGTACAACCATGCCCAGACGGCAATTGTCCAAATGGTTGCCAAATGCTGGCCCAACCAGCCAAAGCGGATATCCAGCCACAGTCCGATACTGATCACCGCAACGATGTGCAGCATGAGCCAGCGGCTGGTGCGCGGTGAAATATGCGTCCAGGTTGCGCGCGGGCCGGATTGGACCAGTTGGTGTTCTGACATGATTGGCAATCAGCCTAATTTTCGGTTGCCAATCAGTGCGGTCATTTCTTGCTGAAATGTAGGTGGTCCGTAGCCATGGACCCTCTGTTTGGCGGTGAAATTTCCGTTACGATCGGTCTCTTGCTCGGTGTAGATGAGTGGTCTGAAGGTCTTCTTTGAATACTCTTGCAGCCACTTCAAGGCCTTGTGTGGAACGCGTGCGCCAACCGGCAGCGCAAGGTCGACGGGAAAGGTGCGCCACGTCGTCCACTCGGGCAAAACGATGACCTTGGCCTCGTGTGGCTTCATCCAGTCCGGGAGATGGCTGCCGCTGCGCACCCACCCGCATGAAAAGTTGACGCATGGGTCGACCGGGCGCGTCGCGTAAATCTTGCAGCCACCGCCGCCACCGCGTTTGGTTGCTGGTCCGCCTGAATGCGGACACGGCCTGCCGGTTAGAACCGGCGTGTCAAAAACGTCGATACGGACCCAGCCGTCGCAACAGGCGGTACAGGGTTGGCAGCTGCGCGGGGCGTGCGGCGACGTCACTTCAATACTTGCAGCAGATTATTGTAGTCGTCTGTCCAGATCCGCCAGCCGGGCTCGGGGATGATGACATAACTGCTCGCGACAATTTCCTTACGCAACAGGAATGGTTTGTCTTTTGTGAGCAATACCCAGTCGCTGGTGGTGGTGCCGTCTTCGTATTGATCGCGTACCCAGGCGACGTCAAAGCCGCGTTTCTCGGCGAGCATTTGTACGACCGGCTTCAAGTTCAAAAATCGATTTGAAACGTGAAACGCAATCACGCCATCCGGTTTCATGTGTTTGGCGTAAATATCGAGCGCTTCCAGGGTGATCAAATGCACCGGGATCGAGTCTGACGAAAATGCATCAATGGCAAGCACATCAAAATTTTGTGGCGCCTCCCGTTCAAGATTTAAGCGTGCGTCGCCCAGTCCGATCTCGATGGTGGCGTCGGTATCGCTCAAAAACCGAAAATCGCGTCTGGCGATTTCCACCACCGCTGGATTGATATCGTAAAAGCGAAACAAATCCCCCTTGTTACCATAGGCAGCCAACGTTCCGGCACCCAATCCAATCAAGCCAACCCGCCGCTTGCTGTCCGGGTTCATTTGCTCCTTGGCGAGCAGAGTCATGCCAATGCCGGATTTTGTTTTGTAATAGGTCGTGGCGGCGCGGTTGTAGGGCGGATCCATGTATTGATCACCGTGCAAAATCGCGCCGTGAATGAGCGACCGGCGCCGGTGTTCGACGCTCGGCGGGTTGTATTGTTTGACGCGCAAGGTACCGTAAAAATTGCGGGTCATAAAGATCACGTCGTCGCTGTATTGCTGAATGGTGAAGACGGTTGCGCCCAGGGTGAACATTGTGACGAGGCTGCCGACGCCGATTGAAACAAAAAACGGCCAATTTCGATTTTCGGTTGGAAACATGCCCCACACCAAATACGTGGCGACCGCCGCGACCGCAACGAGGGCAAATTCCATTTCGAAAAATGCCGGCAGCGTCAGCGGCGCAACAATGCCGACCAGCGCGGCGCCACAAGCGCCGCCAATCGAGATCATCAGATAGAACTGCGTCAAATATTTTGGATGGGGTTTGCGTTCAACCAATTCGCCATGGCAAAACATGCAGGCGATAAACAGCCCTGCGGAAAAAATGCCAATCTGCCACTTCAATTCAAAATGCAGCGAGTTGTCGGCGAGCGTCCATGACATCGCAACCAATACCGCCGCCAACACCGGTATGGCCAACGTACGCTGATACCAGGGGGAGGCGCCGGCGCGGACATCGAAGGTAAGGATGAAGGTCAACAAATAAAGCGCGAGTGGGACCACCCACAACAGCGGAATGGAAGAAATATTCTGGGTCAGGTGATTGGAAATGGCCAGTAGCAATATTGAGCCCAGCGCGGAGAGAACAATCCAGGTGCTTTTTTGCGCCCACGTTGGGACAATGGCGTCAGCCTCAAAGGCCGCAGCCACACCGGCCACCTCCTTTTGTGACTGCAATGCATACCAGGCGGCGCCGCTAATAAGCACCGCAAAGGTGCCAAAACCAACCGACCAACCAATCGCTTGGTCACGGGTGGCAATATTTGGTTCAAACAAAAACGGGTATCCCAGCAGCGCAATCATCGACGCCAGGTTGGATAACGCAAACAAACGGTACGGACTCTCGCCGGGATAGCTGCGCGAAAACCACGCCTGTATCAGCGGGCTGGTCGTCGACAACAAAAAATAGGGCAGTCCGATCGTTACTGTCAACAACAGAATGATGCGCAGCGTCGGTTCCTCCTCACCGGTGGGCTTCAGCGCCGAGCTCGGAATGATCGGCAGCAACAGTAACGCAATCACGATTAATCCGATATGTACCATCGCTTGTGTTTTTGGCCTGAACCGCCGGGTGGTCCAATCTGAATAGAAGTAGCCGAGCAATAACGCGCTTTGGAAAAACACCAGGCAGGTAGTCCAAACCGCAGCCGTGCCGCCAAACCAGGGAAGAATTTGTTTGGCAATTACGGGTTGGACAAGAAACAACAAGAATGCCGAGACAAAAATGGTGGTGGCGTAAAGAATCATGCGTGCTTTCGGAGGCCGGGATGATGTGTTGATGGAAGGTCGGGGACATTTTCGCACGGGAAACACCGGCTGATTTCGGTGGTGGTCGTGGCGATGAGAATAAACATGTTTTCGCGGCGGCATGTGATGCCGCATCACATAAAATAGTGTGTCGATGCCGTAAAGCCCATTTTGTGACCACCAAACATTCCCACCTATCCGGAGAACACAATGCCACCCGGCAAGCTTTTCTTCAGGGGCTCAAGGACGCGGCGCCGTCAGTATTTGGCCTGATGCCGTTCGGGCTGATTGTCGGCACCGCGTCGACTGCGGCCGGCATGGATCCGTGGTTGGCGTTGGCGATGTCGGTGATTGTTTTTGCCGGTGCCTCGCAGTTGGCCGCGATTGCCTTGATGATTCAAAACGCACCACTGTTGATTGTGGTCGCAACCGTGCTGGTGGTGAACTTACGATTTGTCATGTATTCGGCCGCCATTGCGCCGTATTTTCGTGATTTGCCAGGTTTCAAAAAGTGGCTGTTTGCCTATGGGCTGACAGATCATTTGTTTGCACTGCTGACCACACGCTTCAAGCCGACTGACCCCGTTGAAAAGATTGGTGCGTATTACGCGGCCGCGGCGTTTTTGACATGGTTGAGTTGGAATGTAATGGTCGCCATCGGCATTTTTGCCGGTACGTTGTTGCCCAAAGAATGGTCGCTCGACTTCGCCATTCCGCTGGTGTTTCTGGCGCTGGTGTTTCCCGCGCTGAATTCACGCGCCCATTGGTGGACCGCAGCCGGTGCGGCGACCGCGGCATTTTTTACCGCGGCGATGCCGATGAAGCTGGGCTTGATTGCCGCCGCGGTTGTTGGCGTCGTCATCGGAACCTGGCTCGATATGCGGCGTGAATCTGCCGGCGAGGGCGGCTGATGGCAATTGAGGCTGGCTGGGTCAGCGTGGCGACGATTGTGGCGGCGGGTGTCGTCACAGTAGTGGCGAGGGCGTCGTTTATTGTTCTGCCCGCGGATTTAAATGTGCCGCTTTGGTTTACCCGCGCATTAAAGTACGTTGGCGCGGCGGTGATGCCAGCGCTGATTCTGCCGGACGTGTTGTTTCGCGAGTTGCAGACAGGTGAAAGTGTCAATGGTTATCGCATCGTCGCTGCACTGGTCGCCGCATTGATTGCATGGCGAACCAAAAGTATTTTTGCGACAATCGGCGCGGGCATGGCGACACTTTGGCTGCTCAAATGGGTGGGATCATAAATGCTGCAGCGATGGCTTATCTTTGTTCTGGCGATTGAATTGTTTGCCTATGTCGGTCTCGCGGTTGTACTTGGCGGACCCGGCTGGGGTCCGCTGTCCATCGCGTTGGTTATCCTGACGCTCGGATTTTTGTGGCGACTTTCACACGCATTCAGCAGTTTTTTGGTCTGTGGTGTCATGCGATTCAGGGAGCGCCGTGAAAACACAAAGATGCTGGCCGCGCTTTGGGGCGAGTTTACGTCGAGGCTGACCAGCTTCAATATTGCCCAGCCGTTTTACCGATTCGTCATGCCCGACGAACCGGCCGAAATGTTGAGCGGCATCGACGCACCCGCTTCACCGCCGGTGTTGCTGGTACACGGCTATTTCTCGAATCGCGGCATGTGGGTGCGGTTTCGGCAACGTCTGCAGACGCATGCAAAGAGCGCTGTAGAGGCCGGCAAAATGCGCGGGTTGATTTATACGATCACGTTTGAACCGCCATTTGGCACAATCGAGTCGTTTGCCGCGCAATTACATGCCCGCATCGAAGCCATATGTGCTGAGACCAACCACCCACAAGTCATTGTGATTGCCCATAGCATGGGCGGGCTGGTCACACGCGCCTATATGGTCGAACATGGTGCGGCTCGCATCGCGCAATTTGTCACACTGGGCACGCCTCACCACGGCACCCGCACGGCGGCGCTTGGGGTTGGTGCTTGTGTCAAACAAATGCGCTGGCAGGGTGAATGGATTGCGAGTTTGCTCGAGCGCGAGCGGGTTACCGGCGGCGCAAAGCCGCCAACGGTGTCAATCTATACCATTAATGACGATATCGTTTACCCGCCAGAGTCGAGCCAACTTCCCTGGGCCGAAAATATTGCCGTGTCGGGGGTGGGACACGTTGGTTTGTTATTTTCAACAGAAATCGTGTCGCAGGTGGTGCAAGCAATAAACCGATTGTCCAATACTGGCGGGGTGCTTGAGGCAGAAAAGCCTGAAAACACCCGCCAGTAAACGCGTTTGCAAACAGACGTGGCGATTGTTGCGTTTGGTCTTACCAGGTGTATCGGACGGTGTAGCGAACAATTGCCTCGGCACCTTTGTTGATTCTGAGTGGAAATTGGATGGTCCGTGAATCGACCTTTTCATAATCGGTGCTTTTGTTCTTGATGGTCCAATTGCTCCAGCGATATAAATTCTCTTTCACAATGACGTTTGCTGAAGTATCTTTTTGGTTGCGAATCTTGACTTCAATATCTTCTTCAATCCATTTCGCGTTGGTGTCGGTCCGATAGTCGACTTGGCGGCGTTCGCCCACAACATCAAAGGCGCTGCCCAGCTTGATCTGGATCGTTTCATTTTTGGGGGTGTGATCGATCAAATCTTCGCCGATAAATTCCAGCGACTGATCGGCATTGTCAAGTTTGCCGACGCGTATCTTGCCTGCCGGAAGCGGAATGCCGAGTTTGTTGTCTTCGCGATTTTTGAAACGCAAATAGACATCAATTTTTTTGTTTGATTGATTGCCAAAATTGCGGTCGGTCATCGGACTGCCATAGTAGCCGCCAAACCATCCGGCCTGCCCGTAGTACACCAACGTCTTTTCACAACCCACGCCACGCGCAGTGGGAAACAACTCGATCTGTTTGGTACTGTTGTTGGCGAGGGTGGTCGGGCGGCCAAGTGTGTACAGATGGTATTCGAAAAATGATTTTTCCTGGAACCCGCTAACGTCGGATTTGTTCATTCGTTGTGCGCTTGCCATCGCCATGTCATTCGCGGTGGCGCGGGGCTGTGCACGCTGAACGTCGCCGGCCACGAGCTTTAGCTTTGCGTCGTCAAAGGTTGCGCCGGTCTGGTTGACAATCGTCACCCATGCGCCGACGTCAAGCCTGCATTGATTGTTGTCGTCATTCAGCGTCAGATTGTAATCAGTCCACCAGGTGATGCCCTGGGTTTGGTAACCGTAGCGGGCTTTGTGGGTGCCGGCACGATCCGCGGCAATATCCTACACCAGCGTTGGTTTGCTGATCAATCCACCGGGCAGCGAGGCCAAACGCACACCGGCGTAGTTGTTCAAGGTGCGGATGCCACCCTCGGGGGTGCGGATGACAATGCCATCGCGCGCAGATAGCAGGGTGCCGGTGACTGACTCGACACTGTTGCCGCGGATTTGCTCGATGGTGACGTCCCGGTCGAGGTACTTTTGGAGCAGCTTACTGGTGCTGGTCAAATCAAACTCAAAACTCTGTTCAACCACGCGGGTATTGGCGTTGTCAGTAAGGGATTCAAATGTAACCGTGGTCGGGTCGATCAACGCGGGCACATCAGTCACACGAATGATCGTGCGGCCGCGGCCAAGATCAAATGACTTTTCCTGTCGAACCACGGCATATCCGGGGACGTTACCGTATTCACCGCCGGAACGGAAGGTCGCCGCCGACAAACTGCCGGGTTGCGCACTCGAATAGATGGTCACGCTGGTCTGGGACCATCCGTTGGACGCCAGCACCAACCAAGGCAGTGTAAAGCCGGCGAGATACCTTAATGCGGAAAGTTTGCGGGATCGAATGACCATCTGGAACTCCTATAATGGGGGCAACCCAACCAACGTATATCGACACCATGAAGTTTACCGGCAGCCAAAACTATATTGCCACCCAGGACTTGATGCTGGCGGTCAATGCCGCGATTACGCTTGAACGCCCGCTGTTGATCAAAGGCGAGCCGGGTACCGGCAAAACCATGCTTGCAGAGGAAGTATCGGCTGCGCTGGGAAAGCCATTGTTGCAGTGGCACATCAAATCGACCACCAAAGCCCAGCAGGGCTTATATGAGTATGACGCGGTATCGCGTTTGCGCGATTCGCAATTGGGTGAGGAAAAAGTCAAAGACATCCGCAACTACATCAACAAAGGCCTGTTGTGGCAGGCGTTCACCGCCGATGAGCAGGTGGTGCTGCTGATTGATGAAATCGACAAGGCCGATATCGAGTTTCCGAATGATTTGTTGCGCGAACTCGACCGCATGGAATTTTATTGTTACGAAACCCGTGAGACCGTCAAGGCCAAACACCGGCCGATTATTTTTATCACCAGCAACAATGAAAAGGAATTGCCGGACGCATTTTTGCGCCGCTGTTTTTTCCATTACATCCGCTTCCCGGATCACGAAACAATGCAAAGAATTGCCGATGTACATTTTCCAAACCTGAAAAAAAATCTGTTAAAGGAGGCAATGGAAGTGTTTTTCGACATTCGGGAAATGCCCGGTTTAAAGAAAAAACCATCCACCTCGGAGTTGCTCGATTGGATCAAATTGCTGGTGGCTGAGGATATTCCGCCGGAGGCGCTGAAATCGAACGATACCAACAAACTGATCCCGCCGCTGTACGGTGCATTGGTCAAGAACGAACAAGATGTGCATCTATTCGAACGGTTGATTTTTCTGTCGAAGCGGGCGCGTTAAGGGCGCAGTCATCGCACACGCGCTTCAACATGTTGATCGATTTTTTTCTCACGCTTAAACAGTCCGGCCTGCCGGTTTCAGTCAAAGAGTATCTGACGTTGTGCGAGGCAATGGAAAAGGGCGCAACGACACTGGACAACTATGGCAGCATCGACGATTTTTATTATGTTGCCCGCGCGTGCCTGGTAAAGGACGAGTCTCACTTTGATCGTTTTGACCGCGCGTTTGGTGCGTACTTCAAAGGCGTCGAGAATCTCAATGCAGCGCTGGACAAATTGTTGCAACAGGAAATTCCCGAAGAGTGGCTCAGAAAGCTGGCAGAAAAAGTGCTGTCTGATGCCGAGAAAGCGCAGATTGAGGCGCTCGGTGGCTGGGAGAAGCTGATGGAGACCCTGCGAAAACGGCTCGAAGAACAAAAGGACCGGCATCAGGGTGGCAGTAAATGGATCGGCACGGCGGGAACCTCGCCATTTGGTGCCTACGGATTTAATCCGGAGGGGGTGCGGATCGGTCAGGATAACGGCCGTAACAAGAGTGCGGTCAAGGTCTGGGATCAACGCGCCTATCGCGATTACGACGACAATGTCGAATTGGGCATTCGTAATATCCAGTTGGCGTTGCGGCGTCTGCGTCGATTTGCGCGAACCGGTGCGGAAGAGGAGCTTGACCTCGATCACACCATCAAGGCAACGGCGAACAACGCCGGCTACCTCGATATCAAGATGGTTCCCGAGCGCCACAACAATGTGAAAGTACTGCTGTTTCTAGATGTCGGCGGCTCGATGGATGAATACGTACATCGATGCGAGGAGTTATTCTCAGCGGCAAAGACGGAATTCAAACACCTGGAGTATTTCTACTTTCATAACTTTTTCTACGAGTCGGTCTGGCGCAACAACCGTCTGCGGCACAGCGAAAAATTCCCTACATGGGATGTGCTCAATAAATACGGCAAAGACTACAAGGTGATTATTGTGGGTGACGCCACCATGAGTCCCTACGAAATTTTGCAGCCTGGTGGCAGTGTCGAGCATTGGAACGAGGAGGCGGGCGTTGCGTGGTTGGAGAGACTGACCGGTCATTACAAAAACGCCGCATGGATCAACCCCACGCCGGAACAACACTGGCCGTGGACGCAATCGGTCAAAATGACACGTGATTTGATGGAAGACCGCATGTATCCCATGACCGTCGACGGTCTCGACAGGGCGATGAAAAATCTGGTTTGAACTTAGGATGCTTTTTAACCGCCTGAGGGATTAAAATGGCGTCTTGACTGGCCGTTCATCCGAGCCCCACAAAATCGGAAATCTTGGTAAAATAGCCGGACGCCAGTAGCGAAATACCGGAGGAATAAATAGTGCGAATTGCGATGTTGGAGGACGATATCGACGTGGGCGGCGCACTCAAGCAATGGCTTGAGACAGGCGGCCACCATGTCCATCATTTCACGTCCGGCAGGACAATTGTTCGCGAGGCAAACCGGGAAAGTTTTGATCTGTACATGCTTGACTGGCACGTGCCGGATCTTTCCGGCCCCGAGGTGTTGCACTGGTTGCGTGAGAAGCAGCAAATTGACGCGCCCGTGTTGTTTATTACCGGTCGGGATTCCGAGCAGGATATTGTCTCTGCGCTACATGCGGGTGCGGATGACTATATGGTCAAACCCATTCGCCGGCTTGAGCTGCTTGCGCGTGTCAATGCATTGCTGCGTCGTGCAAAAGTTCGCACCCATGACGCAGAAAATATTGCCATCGGACCATACTTGGTGGATTTGGCAAACCGCCACGTCAAGATGGGCGGTCATGCCGTCGATATGACCGACAAAGAGTTTGAGCTGGCGGTTTTTCTGTTCAACAATATTGACCAGTTGTTGTCGCGCGGGCATATCACCGAAAGTGTGTGGGGTCACAGCGCCGAGGTGCAATCGCGGACGGTGGATACCCATATCAGCCGCCTGCGCAAAAAACTCGACTTCTGTCCTGCCAACGGCTTGCGGCTCACGCCAATTTATAATTTTGGCTACCGTTTGGAAACCGTAAGCCAATCGTCGTAAATGGTTGGCCGGTTACGGTTGACAATCCGTCAACTGTCTTGGCTAACGCAAACTATCTGACTTTCCCCCGTTTGTTATGCGGCGTTACGCTGGAACAGCCAGATCCCCTCATCGTCGCGCGTTCGGGTCACCAGCCCCTGATACCAGAGATAGTGCAAATGCGCGATGGCTTCGCCGATGGCAAACACAAGTTGGTGTTGATCAAGTGGCCGGCGAAACAGCACCGGCAGAATATCCGCTGCCGTTTTTGCCGTATCCAGTGCCGCGACAAGTTCAGCCAGGCGCTTTTGGTGGTGGTCGGCAAGTTGATCAAGCCGGGAGTGCAGCCCGTAGAACACCCGGTCATGTGAAGGCAGCACCAGCGTGTCCGCCGGCAGCGGCCGAAATTTGTCCATGCTGGTCAAGAACTGTTTGAGCGGATTCGCGTCTGGCTGATTGCCCCAAACGCCGACGTTGGTGGTGATGCGCGGCAGCACTTGATCACCGGAAATCAGGATATTGTCAGACGCTGAAAATAAACAGGCGTGCTCCGGCGCATGACCGTATGCAACGATGATGCGCCAGGTACGTTTACCAATCACCAGTTCGTCGTGCTCCATCATTCGGTTGTATCGTGTCGGCACACTCGGCACCCCGCGCTTGTAGGAGGCCTCACGCGCCTTGGTCGCGTCGGCAAAATCCGGACGCGCGCGCAACAACCCGTTGGCCAAAAACAGCGCCACCGAATTTTCCCGATCAAACCCGGCAAAATCCTGTGCGGCGGCATGCGCCGCCATAAATTCGGATGTCGTCATATACACGGGCGCGCCACTTTTCTCGTGCAACCAGGTGGTGCAGCCGACGTGATCCGGATGGTAGTGGGTCACTATAATCCGTTTGACCGGTCTGCCTTGCATGGTCTCGGCAAAATGTCGCTCCCACAATATGTGGGTCGCAGGCACACCATAACCGGTATCAACAATGGTCCAGCCGTCGCGGTCCTCGAGCAACCACAAATTGATGTGATCGAGCGCAAACGGCAGAGGCATGCGAATCCAGTAGATGCCATCCGCAACCTTGATCGCGTCACCTGGTGGCGGTGGAATTTCGTGCGGGTAGTTGATCGGTGGGAATGATTCCAGTCGGGTCATTGCAATACTCATCAGTGCACATCGCCGGCGCACCGGTGAAATTGTCGAATTTATAAACTCTAGAAGGGACGGACGTTTCAGGGTCTTTTGTGCTGGAAATGCCCGTCAATAAACGACTTTCTATTTTGTTGTAAACGTAAACACGCCGTCCCAGTTCTTACCCGGCGGATTCATGCGCAAATTGGCAATACGTTCAATATAGAGCTTGTACACTTTGCGGCCGGGATCGGCCTGTTGCAACGTCAACAACAGTTTTTCCGCGTCATCCCAGCGTTGCTCGCGATAACGATCCAGCGCCCGGTGAAAACGATCCGCCTCGTCAATCAGTTGGTCAATCACCTTGCCTTTGAAGCCTAGTGGTTCGTAAATGCTGATCGGTTCGACCTTGCCTTTGACACGCACCCGGTCAAGTTCCCGATAAATCGCATCGGGGACCGCCTTGACAATATTCTCGGAGACCAGAATGCCGACGCCATATTCCTTGGTGATACTTTCCAACCGGGATGCCAGGTTAACCGCGTCGCCCATCAC
>JANMNT010000041.1:0-2503 GCA_031368465.1 Burkholderiales bacterium | reverse complement strand
GTTGAATCCTAGCGCTGGCGCACTAGTCCCGGGCTCTGGCGGTTGCCGTAAAGTACGGTGGTCCCGCGCGGGTCAAGGTAAGCGCGGCGGCGTTCGCGTCGTCTACTTTAATCCGACGGAGACGAGGCTTTGGCTGTTGATTGTTTACACAAAAGCCAAGTTTGATAATTTGCCGACAGCATTTTTGGCTCAACTGAGACAGGAGATAGAAGATGCCAACTGACATGAAGACCTTCCAAAAGGATTTGTTGGAGTCTGTGCGCCAAATGCGGCGAGGAGAGGCAACACGCGTTACCAAAGTTGAACTTCCTGCTGCAGCGGCGGCGCGGCTCCAAATGGGACTATCGCAATTGGAGTTCGCCGAACTACTGGGCGTCTCACCCCGCACGTTGCAAGATTGGGAGCAAGGCAGGCGTGAGCCAACCGGCGCTGCTCGAATGCTTCTAAAAGTCGCGACGAAGCATCCTGCAATCTTGCGTAAGATTGCGGCGTAATCTTTTGCGATATCGGCCAGAAGCGGCGGTACGCAACTGCCTTCTGATTTCACAGTCTGATCCGCCGAATCAGATGAAAAAGAATGTGACTCTGATCCCTGGTGTTGTTTTATTCGCCCATATGCTGAGGTCACAGCGGTGAACGGAAAAATTGAGGGAACGATGTCGGAGCTGTATTTCCTAGATACGAATGCTTTACTAAATGCTGTCTTTGTTAAGGATAGTTGGTCAAGACGTGTGGTGCACTTAGGGCGAAAAGATCGTGTCACATTCGTCACAGGCGAGCGCACTCTCGCCGAGGTAGCAGACGTATTGAATCGGATAGTACACGGTGCTGGGGCAAGTGTAAGCCTGATGCCTTTCGTTGAGCAATTCTTGGCGGAAAACGTCTTTGATCGACGCGCTGGGACATTGCCAGCGACTACGTGCAAGGTCACACCCAAGGATCAACACGTCGTTGAAGAGAGTACAGCTGCCGGCGCATGTTTGGTCACAACTGATGCTCCCCTACTAAGGGCATGTAGACGGTGCGATATAAGCGCAATGAGTCTATTGAACGCGGTGCAGCGTTTCGAAGGTAGCGGTATCCAAACCACATGGTATGGTGTTTTGCCAAGGTACGATGTTGGATCAGTTTACTGTCAAGCTACTCCCGGCGGCCCTTCGAATCCGCCACAGGAAATTAAACAGACGCTATTCCACGCCCCTGATTGGCTCTGGTTGTACTATGAGCGAAAAACTGAGTCATGGTGCGCGGAGTTTCCGAGAATCGGAAAACTGTCGCTCCACTGCCGCCACCAAGGCAATGACACGATCGCAGTGTCGGTAAGTTGGAAGGCCGGCGCGAATATCATTCTTCGTGTGACAGGTACAGATAAAACAGCAACCAAAAAACTGAATCAAGCGCCATGGCAACGATTGCGGCCGAATTTTCGGCTTGGGGCAACCATAGATGGACTACACTCCTGGAACAATCCAATTCGCGTCTGCATCATGGACGATAGGCCTATGGGTGCTGACAGTTGGAAAGAACTTAAGGCGCTGGACACCGAAATTTATCCTGATCCATTCGATCGAGACCGCCTAGAAGGCAACATTTTGGAAAAGCTAAAAATACTAGGCGTTGGCGAACTTGCCAGCGGCGGCTAGAACCCCAGGGGGCAGAGTCAAATTGCTTTCAGCCGATAGCCATTTAAGCTGAGCCCAGGGACGCTTCGCGTCCCGACGAATGTCGGCTATCGGGAAATTTGTATGTCGGCTTTGGGTCACAAGCCGACATCAACTCCTCCGCATATCAAGGCGTTGAAGTTACTTCAGCGTTTCATACTGAATGGCGCTTTATGGCGCGCCCAATATGAGCACTTCTCAGTAGACTGAAGTAATAGCCTTTTTAGAAAGGCTTACAGCATGGCAAGGCTGGGGCCGCCTTTGCTTCCAAACCATGTGGTGTTAAACCGTTTTTGTGCGGCCTTCAAGGCAGCGGTGTCTCCGCGTTTTCGATACACCTCCATCAGGCCCTGCAGCGCCCAGCCATTGCTCGGCGTTTGTGCCAGCGACTCTCGAAATGTTTTTTCAGACTCATCCAATTTGCCGGCACGCAGCAATGCGGCGGCCAATGACTGCCGAACCGGGTAATACCAGTACGGCGGCTCGGTATAGGGAAGCGAATCCTGCACAAATACCGCTGCTTGAAAGGCCTTCACGGCACCATTGACATCGCCGCGGGCATCAGCAAGCCGGCCGCTTGCCACACGCCGCGCTGTCTCCACGATTTCCTTGGCGGGGATGCTTTCTTTGATGAGGTCCTTAAAGTCGCCGTTACGTTCAATGTCGGCCAGGATATCGATTTGCGCCTGACTGGCGGCTAAGTCGCCCTTTCGTGCCAGGGCCACTGCGCGTGCGTAGTGCCACATGGCCTTGACCAGAATGAATTCCTTGCCCGGCTCGGCCAGTGCCAGAATGGTCTCGGGCGTACTGAACTGCACGTGCGAAAAATAAGGCGCCGCCTT
>JANMNT010000312.1:0-2832 GCA_031368465.1 Burkholderiales bacterium | reverse complement strand
TGCAAATCAAAATTTAGGGCATTCACGTAAAACCTTTGCGGCATTCAATGATCAGACAACAGGTATTGCAGGCGTTTCACGCGAAATTCGCAAAATAGCCAAAAATTCACCAAAAAACCCAAAAAATTCAGAAGGTACCCGGCATTGTATGGCTGAAATCAAACCAATTCACTTTGCACTCAAAGGGACGACTGTCAACGATTCAGCCGAGCTTGCGGCATCCGAAGAGATGAAAGCGCAATTTGCGGCCCTCGCCACGCTGATGCTGAGCAACAATCCACCGGCAGGCGCGGTCGACTCGATCAACGCTATCAGCGCGTTTTTGGATGCCGCGGTGCTGCTTGACGGGACCTACGGGGAGGATTGCCCGATTCCGGTCGAGGACGCGGCTGGTGCGGCCAATGAGGCATTGCGGGCGATGCTGGATTTGCAGCTTCAGAAAAATCACTTGTTGCCGGCGGACCGGCACCCACAGCCGCTTGCAACATTGGATGCCGTTGCCATCGGAATCGGGCTGTGGTGTATGCGACACCAGCTCGACATTCACGCGCCAGAACCGATCGTAAACGCATTGGCCAGGCGATCGAATGAGGCCACCAGCAAGCAGGAAACGGCGGCAACCTATGCGCTGATGCAAGGCTTCATCATCAACTTGTCACCGTCCCTCAATGGTGACCTTGAGCGATCCAACCCGGAGCGGCCATGGCGGCTGTTGAACGTAAATTTTGCGATCACTGCAATTCGAACCGGCGACGCGGCAATGATGCGGTACGCCTTCGACCGCCTAAACAACGCGTTGCCAGACGAACGAACAGGTTTTTACGCGGAGGCGTTCGCCATTGCCAGCCGACCGGACTTCCCAGTCGAAATCCGCAGCCTGATTGAGCAAGAACTCCGCCAAACAACCAAATTCCATTGACCAGAGGGCGAAAAGTGACAAGACGTGAGATAATTTCGAGTTAATAATTTTGCTCGGAATTGCCATACGGCACCAACCACATTGCATGAAACTCTTTTTCGACTTTTTTCCGGTTCTGCTGTTTTTTGCGGCCTTCAAGATGTTCGACATTTATGTCGCGACAGCGGTTGCCATCGTCGCATCGGTCGCACAGGTTGGTTACCTGAAACTGGCAAAGAAAAAAGTTGAGCCAATGATGTGGCTCGGCTTGGGCATCATCATTGTTGCAGGTGGCGCCACCATTATTTTCAAGAACGAGATGTTCATCAAATGGAAGCCGACTATTTTGTTTACCGCAATGGCAGTTGCGATCGGCGTGACCCAATTTTGGTTTAAGAAGAATCCGGTTTCGTTTATTTTCAACAATACCATCCAGGCGCCCGATGCGGTATGGCGGAAACTGTCGATTTCATGGATTGTGTTCCTGCTTTCGGTCGCGCTTCTCAACATTTGGTTTGCGTATTACACGTCGACGGACATCTGGGTTCTATTCAAGACGTTCGGCGACATGGGACTGTTTTTTATTTTTATCGTCGCGCAGATTTTTTGGTTGATGCCATATTTACCGGATGATGACGAAAAACCAACAACGGCACCGGCCGTCGACCAGCCATTGAAAGCCGTCAAATAATGCTTTACGCAATCATTTGTGAGGAACTACCGGGGGCGCTTGAACGCCGCATGGCGAACCGGCCGGCGCATGTTGAACGACTAAAGGCGCTGCAGGCGGAAGGCCGCTTGATACTAGCCGGCCCGCATCCGTCGATAGATGCCGAAGACCCAGGGCCGGCCGGGTTTACCGGGTCGCTCATTGTTGCTGAGTTTGTTTCACGTGAGGCTGCGATCGGCTGGGCCGCCGACGATCCGTATTGCAAGGCCAACGTTTTTTCACGCGTTACCGTCAAACCGTTCCGAAAGGTATTGCCCGCGTAGTTCGACAGGCGAAGATCATGCAAACCGTACGCGAGCAAATTCTGGCACGCCTTTCCGCCTTCAATCCAACCATGCTGGAAGTGATTGACGACTCGGCGTCCCACGCCGGCCACAGCGGTGCGGCAAGCCATGCCGCCCGTACGGGTATCACTGACGGCACACATTTTGAGATTTCCATCGTTTCAAGCGCATTCGCCGGCAAGCCACTGCTGGCCAGACACCGGATGATCTATGCCGAGCTGGAAGATTTGATGAAAACCCGGATTCATGCACTAAAAATTGATGCACGCACAGCATGATGTTGACTTACGTTTCATCGGTTTGATTTGTTCGATTTGTTGTTCTATTTTTGTCACATTCACCGGAAGGAAGAAGCAATGCAACTGACCAAAAAAACTCTCGCTATCGCAATCTCAATCGCAGTCGCGGCACCATTCGCCATTGCCCAAACCAAAGCGGAAAAAAGCGCAACCAAGGCTGAAAAATCAACTTCACAAAAAGCCGACGGTCGCTTGAGCGTCAATGGTGTGATCATCCCGCAGTCATTTTTCGACGCGATGAACAAAGAACGCGCCGCTTCCGGCCAACCTGCAACACCGGAAATGAATGCCGCCATCAAGGATGAATTGATCAACCGCGAAATCCTGGCGCAGGCCGCCGCAAAGCGCGGTCTGGACAAGGATCCGAATATCGCCGCGCAAATCCGCATCGCAGGACAGGCTGTGCTGATCCGCGCCTATTTCGATGATTACATCAAAGCCAATCCCGTTGCTGACGAACAACTGAAAGCGCAGTACGCGGATTTTGTCAAACAAATGGGCGACAAGGAATTTAAGGCGCGCCATATTTTGGTTGATGGCGAAGACGAGGCAAAAGCGATCATTGCCCAACTTGGACGCGGCGAATCGTTCGAAAAGCTGGCGAAGGAAAAGTCCAAAGAC
>JANMNT010000280.1:0-7324 GCA_031368465.1 Burkholderiales bacterium | reverse complement strand
CCCGCCAAATACGGCATTCTCACCGAGTTGTTGCCGCCGGAGCAATTGGTCAAGGGCAACGGCTGGATTGAAGGCCTGACGGTGGTGTCGATTATTTTGGGCACCGTGCTCGGCGGCACGTTGATCAGCCCGAAAGTATCGGCCGCACTGCTGTCATTCGATTTTCCGATGATTGATACCGGCATCAATACCGCGCCCGAAGCGGCGATTTTGGTGATTGCGGTCTTTTACGCGATTGCAGCCGTGTTTAATTTGAATATTCCGGATACCGGCGCGCGTTACCCGAAGCAGGGACGCAATCCAATCACACTCATCACCACCTTTTGGCGTTATGTCGAAACGCTTTGGACGGACAAACTCGGCCAAATCTCACTTGCCGTCACGACACTTTTTTGGGGTGCCGGTGCGACGCTGCAACTGATCGTACTCGAATGGGGCCGCCAGCAACTCGGTCTGCGACTCGATCAGGCGTCGATCCTGATGGGCGTGGCAGCGCTTGGCACGGTTGTCGGCGCGGTCATTGCCGGCCGTTTCATGACCCTCAAAAACGCGCTGAAGGTATTACCCTATGGTGTGGCGATGGGTTTTGCGGTGATGGTCATGCCGATTACGTTTTCAAAGCCGGCCGTTTATTCGGTGCTGATTTTTGTCGGCGGGCTGGGCGGCTTTTTTGTCGTGCCGATGAATGCGTTGTTGCAGCATCGCGGACATATCCTGCTGTCTGCCGGGCACTCGATTGCCGTGCAGAACTTTAACGAGCAACTGAATATCCTGTTGATGGTCGCCGCCTATTCAGTAATGCTGTCCTTCGGCTGGCACATCAATACCATCATCATTATTTTTGGCACCATTGTCGCCGTGTTGATGATGGCAATCATGTACTGGAACCGGGTCAACCACAATAACGACCCATTGCTCGACAACATCATCGGCATGGAGAAACACGAGACGCCGTCACAGTTTCTCGAGCGGCCGCACGTCTAGATACCACCCCTTGCGTGGTCAAGCCATGCAGGGGTTGCAGATGCCGGCCTCCGGCACCAACTGCCTAGGCGGCCTGACGAATGCGGATTTCCTTGCCACCTGCCGCCGGATTGCGATACGCCACCAGCCGCTCTTCCCAACGCTTTTTTGCGTCGACAAAATGCGCATGTTTGACATGGCCAAAACCGCGGATATGCTCCGGAATTGACGCCAGATCAACGGCGACGTCGTAATTGGCCGCCGTGGTGTTCGCCAATAAATCGTCAATCAATTTTTCGTAGTCGGCGATAAGCTGGCGTTCCATTTTGCGCTCGTCGGAATAACCAAAGATATCGAGCGCCGTGCCGCGCAAACCCTTGAATTTCGCCAACGCCGCAAACGCCGGCATCATCCAGGCGCCGAACACTTTTTTGCGCGGCTCACCGGTTGCCGCATCCAGCTCAGACATGATCGGCGGGGCGAGATGGAAGGTTAACTTGTAATCACCTTCGAATTGATCGGCAACTTTTTGTTTAAACCCCATATCGGCGTAAAGCCTTGCCACCTCGTACTCGTCCTTATACGCCAACACCTTGAAGTAGTAACGCGCCACGGCGGCGGCAAGTGCCTTTTTGCCGGGGAATTTTTCCGCCTCAAATGCCACCACCCGCTTGACCAAGGCCGCGTAGCGATCGCCATACGCGCTGTTTTGATAACCGCTCAAAAATTCCACACGACGGCCGATCATTTCATCGATCGACTCGGACAATTTGTAATACCCGCTTTTTGGCGGCACCGGGAAGGCGGCTTTTGTGACGGCAGCCAAATCAACGGCGGCACGGCGCCCCCATTCAAACGCTTGTTTGTTTTTTTCGACCGCGGTGCCATTTAATTCGATGGCACGCAAAATCGACGCACCCGCCAGTGGAATCAGGCCCTTTTGATAACCGTAACCCATCACAAATGGGTTGGTGAAAATGGCATCGCCCATCAGCGCGGTGGTCAGGTCTGATGCATTGACAAACTCGACCTCGGCCATGGTCTCCTGCAGCGTTGCCTCGAGATCGTTCACTGGAATTTGCAAATCGGCATTCTTGGTGAAGTCACCGGTCGTCGAGACATCAAAATTGACGACACCACGCGTGAGCGACTTTTGCATCTTGGCGATGGCTTCATCGGATGTCGACACAATCATGTCGCAGCCGAGCAAGGCGTTGGCCTCACCCGCGGCAATTCGAACCGCGTGAATGTCCTCCGGCTGGTGGGCGATACGCACGTGGGTATAGACGCTGCCGCCTTTCTGCGCCAGACCGGTCATATCCAGCACCGCCACACCTTTGTGTTCAAGGTGCGCCGCCATGCCAAGCAAGGCGCCGATGGTGACCACGCCGGTACCGCCGACACCGGTGACCAAAATGCCCCATGGCGTATCAAGCGCCGGCAACACCGGATCCGGCAACGCGGCAAACACTTCCTGCACAATGGCCTTTTTCTTGCGCAGGCTGCCGCCTTCGACTGTCACAAACGACGGACAAAAACCTTTCACACACGAAAAATCCTTGTTGCACGACGATTGATCGATGCCGCGCTTGCGACCGAACTCGGTCTCGACCGGCATGATCGACAAACAATTCGACTTCTTGCCGCAGTCACCACAACCCTCACACACCAGGTCGTTGATGACCACACGTTTTTGCGGGTCCGGAAAGGTACCGCGCTTGCGGCGGCGGCGTTTTTCCGCCGCGCAGGTCTGGTCATAAACAATGATGGTGACACCCGGCAACTCGCGCAATTCACGTTGAATCGCGTCGAGCTCATCACGATGGTGCACCGTCACACCCGGCGCAAAATTGACCCCGACCGGATATTTGTCCGGCTCGTCGGTCACCACCGCGATTTTGCCTACCGCCTCGGCGTGGACTTGTTGCGTGATTTGCGGCACGTTAAGCGGGCCGTCAACCGGTTGACCGCCGGTCATTGCCACGGCGTCGTTGAACAAAATCTTGTAGGTGATATTGATGTTGGCACCTACCGCAGCACGAATTGCCAACAGGCCGGAATGGAAATAGGTGCCGTCGCCCAAATTCGCGAACACGTGTTTGGTCTCGGTGAACGGCGCGATACCGGCCCACGGCACACCCTCGCCACCCATTTGTGTGAAGGTCATGGTCGCTTCAGGTCGTATCCACGTTGCCATGTAGTGGCAACCGATACCCGCCAGCGCTTTTGAACCTTCCGGCACACGTGTGGATGTATTGTGCGGGCAACCCGAACAAAAATACGGGATGCGCGCCACCTTGGCACGCGGACGTGCCAGTGCCGCTTCTTTGTCTTCAATAAACTTCAGCCGCGCCTCGACGATCTTCGAGGTATAAAACTTGCCGATGCGTTTGGCGATCACCCGCGCGATCATCGCCGGTGTCAACTCACCCGAGGCGTGCAACAACCATTCCGGCCGCGACACGTCCCATTCGCCGTGTTCGTCGTATTTGCCGATCACGCGCGGCCGCACATCGTCGCGCCAGTTATAGAGTTGCTCTTTGAGTTGGTACTCAATCAATTGACGCTTTTCCTCGACCACCAGGATTTCGTCAAGCCCGCTGGAAAATTCGCGCACGGCAGTCGGCTCCAACGGCCACGGCATGCCGACCTTCATCACCCGCAAACCGATCTCGGCGGCGTGGCGGGCATCGATACCAAGATCTTCGAGTGCCTGCATGGTGTCGAGGTAGCTCTTGCCAGAAGCGATGATGCCGAGCCGTGCAGGTTTGCCAGAATCGGGCGCACCGATAGTGACACGGTTGAGTTTATTTACCCGCGCGTAGGCGAGTGCGGCGTAAATTTTGTCGTGTTGCAAACGCTGTTCTTGCTCCAGCGGCGAATCCGGCCAGCGAATATGCAAACCACCCGCCGGCATCTGAAAATCTTCCGGCAGCAAAATTTTGGGCGAATCAATATCGATGTTGACCGACGCCGAGGCATCGACGGTATCCGAAATACATTTAAACGCGACATAGCAACCGGAAAAGCGCGACATGGCAAAGCCGTGCAATCCCAATTCGATCAGGTCGGCCACCCCGGTCGGATACAACACCGGAATCATTGCCGCATCAAACGCATGCTCGGATTGGTGCGGCAACGTTGATGATTTACAAGCGTGGTCATCACCCGCCACCAACAACACCCCGCCGTATTTGGCGGTACCAAACGCATTGGCGTGTTTAAACACGTCGCCACAACGATCCACGCCCGGCCCTTTGCCGTACCAGATGCCAAACACGCCGTCGTACTTGGCGCCTTCAAACAGCCCCACCTGCTGTGAGCCCCACACCGCGGTGGCGGCCAATTCTTCATTCACGCCTGGCGTGAAAAAGATGTGTTTTTCTTTGAGGAACGATTTTGCTTTCCACAACGCTTGATCATAAGCACCGAGCGGTGAGCCACGATAGCCAGAGATAAAGCCGGCGGTGTTCAAGCCTGCCGCCAGGTCGCGTTGGCGTTGGATCATTGGCAGGCGCACCAGCGCCTGGGTGCCGGTCAAATAAGCGCGGCCGTGATCGAGCAAATATTTGTCGTCTAGTGTGACCGCGGGCGACTCAGCAGGCAATGACGGGGCGGGATTGGTGGCGGCAACAACAGCAGACATCGACGAACTCCTCAAATTTTGTTTTCGGTGTATTTCGTTTCAACCAACGGCGGGCGCATTGATGGCGCATGCAAACACGGGTTGAGCCTGTCTTCTGGGACCGATTGTGTCAATCCCGAAACGGCAGGCGAATTTTACCGGAAAGCCTGTCAGGTCGAAAAAGCCCATATAACGATGGATCGCGCCCCGCCAGAACGTTCGCCAAATTCAGTTTCCGCCGTAGTATTTGCATCTGACGAGCAATAATGGCGCAATGCAGTCCCGACGATCAGCAAGATTTGGCAGATCACGGCTCTTTCTACGGAACAAGTGAAACAAAGCCGCCGACTGCCAAGGCATTGGCGTCATAAACGGGTATTCCAGTACCAGGTACATCGATTATCTTTGCTTCGCAAGACGGCTGGCCGCAAGTTCGCCAACGCGAAACGTGTCACTTGCAAACCGATTGTTTCGCACGACGGCTTCGCAGCCAAGTGAGTCAACGGGTGTGTCGCGCAACATTACCTGCATGACCTCGTTTTTTTCGGCCTCGATCTGGTTTCGTTTTTCCTTGGACCATCCGGCAGCAGACGCTGCAACTCCCGCCATATCCAAGTCGATGTAATTACTGCCGCGCGCGGACAACATGCCTGCAAGTTGCCCACATACTGCTTCGCGGTCAACAATTCCCAGGCCACGTCTCCCGCAATAGGCACCAATTGGCTCAAACATTCTGGAGTCCATTTCAAAATTGAATGTGTAGCTGTTGCCCCAAAATGCCCTCTTTTGCAAATCGTCAATCGACGCCGCAATTGGTGTTTGTAGAAGTCGCTCCACGTCAGGCATATGTCGTTGATATTGTCGACGCGCTGCCGCTTCAATTAATAGCCGGGCGCGCCCTGCAATGTCACCCGCTGGCAATTCAGCTGCCATCAGCAAAAGCGGAATCGCATTGTCTGGATCCCGCGCCGCCCACCCAGATGGATTGATCGACGCACAGACGCCGTCGCGTCGCCCTGCGCAGGCACTGACGGCGAGCGCATATGTCGCAGGATCTCGGCTGCGCTCTGCGAAAACGACTAATGGCGCGACGTTAACCTCCCGCGCACCATTTTGGGCATTCAGCAGCCGTTGCCAACAATCCTGACTTGTTACACAACCAGAGTGCTCTCGAAAAGGTTGTGTCGCGGACAGTTCCGCCTGTTTGACCCTCGCCCACAAACCTATTGCCATATCGTTCTCGGTATTACTGTCAATCAGAGTAACCGCAGCGCGATTGATCACCAGCCCAACGTCCTTTTCGGCCCGTCGCATCAATGCCTGCAATTGATCGTCATCAAGTTTGCCGTGACCGCAAACTTCTATTAATCCTGCTCGGCCCGGTACAGGATTCGTCAATGGGTTTGGGGACGCATGCGTCGGTGACAAAAGCACAGCTGCTCCCGTGTTCAAATCAGACGCCACGCGCTTATCAGCCAACACATTCGATGGCGCAATTGACACCGTTGATGGCCTCGAAAGAAAAAGCAAAAAAATGCTCCCAAGGACCAGCGCAATGGCAACAACCACAATTGTCAGTATTCGCTTCTTCATGGCGTTTTTTGGTCCATCGATTCAAATCGAAGCCTATTTTGACCACCAATATGTTTACCGTCCAGCGCAATGAAAAATAGCTGGGTACAAAAAGAATTGAATATTGAAATTCATCTCGCAACTGGCAAATATTGCGGGCAAAACACCGCTTCGCCAAGTTGAATGTTCCAACCACAACATTTGCCAGACCGACTACAAATGAAGTTTCCACGCCTCGCTGATACGGAGAAGATCCAACTGGCTGATAAACTCTGCCACTTACGCATTTTTCTGCCTTCTATCCCACCAATCCATGAATCCTATTCTTCGCAAACTCAGCGCCGCCGTCGTTATTTTTACCCTTTGTGGCTGCGCCATCCTTGACCCAAACCGCGTCTTGACGCGCTCCAACATGCCGTTGCTGACACCGAGTGTTCCGGTTCCCTCGGCGGACAACAACTGGCGCGCCGAGGCGCTCGACTTTGTCTGGACCACGGTAAACGAACGCTATTACGACCCCAAGCTCAATGGCGTCAATTGGGCTGCGGTACGGGCGCAATACCAACCACAGCTGCTTGCCGCCAAGACCGACGACGAGTATTGGGAGTTGCTCGACAAAATGACCGGCGAGCTAAAAGACTCGCACACGCGCATCCATTCACCGAAACTGGTCCAACAGCAGCGCAACAATGAATCACACAGCCTCGGTGTGGGCTTGGCGGAAATTGACGGCAGCATGGTCGTCACATCGGTGCACCCGCAATCTGATGCGTTCTGGGCGGGTGTTCGCGCCGGCATGGCCATTTCTCGCATCGACGGCGAGGCCGCCCTGCCGCTTTACCAACGGTTGGTGGCCGAGGCACGTGAAACCTCGACGCCGTGGGCGCGCACCCGTGGTGCCATTCGCAAAATTAACACCGGCGACATCGATTCCAAGGTGGACATGGTGTTTGTGCGTGATGACAAAACCGAAATTGCCGTCACCATGAAGCGCCGCAAATTTACCGCGTTGCCCGAATTCACGCCGCGCCTGCTGCCATCCGGTTTCGGCTACATCCGTTTTTCCGGGTTTGTCGGCAGCATGGAAGCCGGCATCATCGCCGAAATTGAAAAGATGAAGGATGCCCCCGGCATGATCATCGACCTGCGCAACAACGGCGGCGG
>JANMNT010000238.1:0-3697 GCA_031368465.1 Burkholderiales bacterium | reverse complement strand
TCCCGCCGGGCGGAACCAGCGACATCCATGCCCGGCACGTCGCGTCGAAGCTCGGTCCGGCCTTGGGCACATCCGTGATCGTCGAGAACAAACCTGGCGCCTCGACCATCATTGGCACGATGGCGGTAGTCAAGGCCGAACCGGACGGACATACCTTGCTTTACACGGTTAGCCTCACGGTGGCGGCAAATCCGCACTTGTTTTCGAAGCTTCCGTACGACCCGGCCCGTGATTTCACACCAATTACCTATGCATCTAACACCCCGACAGTGCTCGCGGTATCCACCGGTCTTCGCGTGAACAATGTCCGCGAACTCATCGAGTACGCAAGGAAGAACCCGGGCAAGCTCAATTTCGGTTCCTGGTCGCCGGGCGGTACCGGGCAACTGAACGGCGAGGTGCTGAAGGAACTCGCCGGGATCGACATCATGCACGTCCCGTACAAGGGAAGCGCCGAACTGATGCAAGCGCTGGCGGCAGGTGATGTGCAGATGGCATTCGACGCGCTGATTACCGCGCGCACGCTGGAGAAAGCGGGCAAGGTAAGAATAATCGCCATCGTAGCCGACAAGCGCACTCTGGTTGCGCCCGATTTGCCGACGATGGCGGAGGCTGGCGTGCCGGGCGCGTATGCGACCGGTGGGTTTTATTTTTTCGGGCCCGCAAACCTGCCCCGCGCGATCGTCACGCGGTTGAACGCTGAGTTGGTCAAGGTGCTGCGCCTGCCCGACATCAACGAGATGTACGTGAGCACCGGCTCGGAAGTCGTCGCAAGCACGCCGGAAGAGCAGATTGGCATTCTGCGAGTTCAATCCGAACGGCAGGGAAGCATCATCCGCAAGCTCGGGATAAAACTTGATTAGTACCGCGACGAGAACCGCCGCCGAACCACCCGCTCAACGCCGACGCGCCGCAACAACCGCCGCGCGGGTTAGCGGCACGTTGGATACCATGCGTATTTCGACGTTTGCACGACATGCAACGTCGTTCGGACTTAAAAGTCCACTATCCACGGGTATTTTCGGCCATAAAAGTCTGAAACCGCCCGCCAAATGGCGAGTTTCAAAAGTCACAACAACCCGTCGTATCAAATAAAAACGGGCTGCTCCCGCCAATATGGGAGTAGCCCGTCTTGTTTGCGCGTGGTGCGTGTTACTTCTTTAAACACTCCGACATGAATTTCTTGCGGTCGTCGCCGGTTTTTCCTTCGGCGTCTTTGTTGCAGGTTTTCATTTTGTCTTGTTGTGCGGCTTTTTTGTCGCCGAGGCAGGTCTTCATAAATGCTTTGCGTTCATCACCCGTTTTGCCGGTGGCGTCTTTGTTGCATTCGGCCATTCTGGCGTGTTGTGGATGCGGCTTTTTTTCTTCGGCGAAGGCGCTGCCGATACACAGCGGAAGGGTCAACATTATTGCGGCGGCAATTTTTCTCATGGAAGTCTCCTAAGCGTTGTTGGAAGTCGTTAATGAAATTGTGTGAAACGTGTCGGTCAAGGGATTGTGGCGCGACGCCGAATTACATTCCCGTAACGCGTTCATAACGCTGGCATTTCGGTTGGGGTTGACGTGGGGTTTCGAACGATGGGGAATTAGTTAGATCAAGGCGCAGCTGGCGCCTTTCAGTCTTTGCGGAAACGATGGCTGAACTAGTCAGATGATGGACGGACTGGATGGCCCGATATTGCCAGCCCCTCCCAGCCGACGCTGGGATGACGGTGCTATGGGAATGACGGGGTAACTGGGATTACGGTGCAACGTGCGTTGGCGAGTCCTAGGCAGGTTGGACCGTGATCGGTACACCGTTCAAAACCGCGTTGCCCGACACTGCATCAATGGCAAGCTCGTCGGTGAGGTCGTTGGCGCTGACACCGGCGTGTAATGCGGCGGTGGCGAGTGCAACACCCGGTCGGCCGTGACCGAAGCCGTGTGGAATCGACGCCACACCCGGCATCATGTCGTTGGTTGTTTCCAGCGTGATATCTGCATTGCCGACACGCGAGGTGACATTAACCACCGCACCGTTCTCCAGCCCGTAACGCGTTGCATCGTCTGGGTGCATCAATAGTTGGTGGCGCGATTTACCTTTCACCAAGCGATGGCTGTTGTGCATCCACGAATTGTTGCTGCGCACGTGGCGGCGGCCGATCAATTGCAGTGCGGCCACCGGTGTAGCGATGGCGGCATTTAAGCGGGTGATGTCGGCGACCAGTTCAGCGGGCGCGCAGTTGATCTTGCCATCAACCGTTTGCAGACGCTGCATGAGCGACGGGGCGAGCGCGCCCATATCGATGCCATGCGGTGCGGCGAGGATATCGTCAAACGTGATCTTGGCATGGTGCGCCGCTGCCACCGCAATCACGTCACGCACCGCCGGCGGTGCGCTGTACTCGCGGGCCAGGCGCGCCGCCAGCCTCGTGCCGATGGCGCTGAAAATCTCCCAATCGTAGCGTTCATTTTCCGGGCGCGGCCACATTGCACTGTTCATGCGCGTCACATTACGCACGGCAAAGGCGTTAAACACTGAATCGTAATGATCGTGATTCAGTGCCGAGGTCGGCGGCAGGATCACCGTGGCGAAGCGTGTGGTCTCGTTGCGATAGATATCAACCGACACCATGAAGTCGAGTGACGCCAGTGCACGCTCGAGTTGCACACCGTTTGGTGTGGAAAGCACCGGATTACCCGCGGTGGTGAACAAGGCGCGAACCTGTCCTTCGCCTTCCGTGAGAATTTCTTCGGCGAGTGCTGCAACCGGAATTTCGCCGTTGGTCTCCGCCAAGCTTCGCACGCGCGAGTGCCAGCGCGCGTGGCCGCCGGCGCGTGTGCCCCGCCCGGTGATTGGCAACAACGGTGTGGTGGGCAATGCGCCGCCAACACGGTCGAGATTGCCGGTGACAATATTGAGCAAATAAATCAGCCATTGGTTGGTGGCACCAAATGCCTGGGTGGTGGTGCCCATGCGGCCATACGCCACCGCTGTTTTTGCGGCGGCAAATTCACGCGCGATACGTTTGATGTCAGCAGTGGCGATGCCGGTAAAGGCCGTGACCCGTTCGGCAGTGATGCCCTTGATGGCGATAAAGGCAGAATCGAGATTGGTCAGTGTGACCGATGGCGCGAGGCGCATCAAACCTTCTTCGTGAATGGTGTTCAGCAACGCGGCCAGCAATGCCGCATCGCTGCCGGGACGGATGAAATGGTGCACGCTGGCAACCTCGGCAGTCTCGGTGCGGCGCGGATCAATCACCACCACCTTGCCACCACGCGCCTGAATTGCCTTCAAGCGTTTGGCGACATCAGGTACCGTCATCATGCTGCCGTTGGAGGCAATTGGATTCGCACCCAGAATGAGGAAATAATCGGTGTGATCGATATCGGGAATCGGAATCAGAAACTGGTGGCCGAACATCCAATACGACACCAGTTGTTGCGGCATCTGGTCGACCGACGAAGCAGAAAAAATATTGCGACTACCGATCAATTTGGCGATGTACGGCAAATTCAGCAAATGACCAAAGTTATGCACGTTCGGGTTACCGGCATAAACCGCCACCGCGTTGTTGCCTTGTTTATTAATGATGTCGGCCAGCTGCTCGGCGACCAGATCGAACGCAGCGTCCCATTCAACTGGCTGCCATTCATTGCCGACACGCACAACCGGTGTGCGCAGGCGATCGGGGTCTTCATGAATGTCTTTGAG
>JANMNT010000165.1:0-8792 GCA_031368465.1 Burkholderiales bacterium | reverse complement strand
GTGACTTTGCCGGCGCGCGGCAGGCTTCGCCGGTATTTTTTGGATGAACAATATGGGATGGGTGATTTTCGAGGTTTTTCTTGCGTTCTGCCTGGCGATTTTCATCGTCTGGTGGACACTGCCAAAATCCGAAGGAAAGCGCCGTCAAACACCACCCAAGGAACGGGACGCGGCAGGCGGCGATAATTGAATCGTGATTGCCGGCCAAAAAATGCAATTTGAATGGTTGGTCACGCCTGATTACCGTTTAATCGAACGTCGCCACGTCAACAGTCACGTGTTTTGACCCGTCAGCGGGAGTAATATTGTAGAGCATCCGTCAACGGATGGCCCAAATCAAAAAAAAATGTATTCCGGAAAATCAAATTTTCCCGGACGGCGCAACAAAAATTGCAGGGGGATGAAATGTTAAAACGCGCGTTTTTACAATGGACCGTTGCACAGTTGGTCTTTGGTCTTTTGTTTGGGCTGGCTGCAAATGCGGCGCCGGTGTCGGAGCAGACGGCGCAGAGGGTGGCGATCAATTTTGTGGCCAATCATGTTGCCCTCCATGGCAGTTGGAATGGTGTCGTGGCGCCCGAAGTGGCCTCAATAGAGCTCGTTACATTCAAAAACCTGCCGCTGGCATACAACGTCACCGTAAGGCCCAGCGGGCATTTGTTAGTTGCGTATAGCGATGACTTCAGTCCGGTAATTCTGTATTCCGACCGGTCTGCGTTTATCCCAAGCCGGGTGGTTGAAACTGATTCCGTGGAATCGTGGATCCTTCCGGAGACCCACGCAGTCGCCGAGAATTTCCGGGTGCGTCATAGCGAAATGTTGTCTGACGATGGCGTCGTATCGGTCGGCATGGACAAGGCGTCATCGCCATCATTCAAAGCCTGGCAATTCTACGACCAGGATCCCGCCAGCTTTGTTGCAATGACGCGCGATGTGGCTGGCAAAACGGGTTTGTTAAAAGACGGTCCAATCGTCGGGGCGGTTGGCGGCCCGCTTTTGACAACCTCCTGGAACCAGGGGGATCCACGCACCGCACCGTTTACCTACAACCTGTATACGCCCGCAGATTCCGGATGTTCGCGTACCTATACCGGATGCGTGGCAACTGCGGTGGCGCAGGTCATGAAGTATTGGAATTGGCCAACCACCGGAACGGGCAGCAAATCGTACACATGGAAGCCACCGAGTGGCGCGGCGTGGCAAACCCTGACGGCGAACTTTAATCGTTCGTATGCCTGGTCGAGCATGCCAGCCAGCCTGTCGACGTCGACACCGTCGTCCCAAATCCAGGCGGTCGCGCAACTAATGGCCGACCTTGGTGTTGCCTTTGAAATGGGCTATGGCTGCTCGGGGTCCGGCGCCTGGATGGGTCACATGAAAACCGCGCTACCAAATTATTTTGGCTATCGAAATAGCATTTCTGAGGTGTCGAGGAGTGCAGTTGGCTCGGCGTCCGCATTTTTTGCAGCAATCAAGGCGGAAATTGATGCCTCGCCACCGCGCCCTGTCCTGCTATCGATTTTTACGCCGAGCGCTTCGTCCGGCCACGCAGTTGTGGCAGATGGTTATCAGACCGGTGCGACCGACCAAGTGCACATCAACATGGGCTGGGGTGGTTCATATACGGGCTATTACGATATTTCGGGTAACTGGACAACAGGCAGCAATACCTGGAGTGCGTTATCAACCGGCGGCGCATACTCGCATACTGCGTACGTCAACATCAGTCCGACCAATACCGTCACATGCAGTTATTCAATCGGATCAGCAGGCACTTCACTTTCGGCTGGTGCGCAAAGCGGATTCGTCTCGCTGACGGCGGGCTCAACCTGCGCATGGACGGCGAGCAGTAACGCAAGTTGGCTCAGCGTCGTTTCGGCAGCGAGTGGCACCGGCAGTGCGACTGTGAGTTTTTCAGTTGCGTCGAACGCCAGCAGCGGAAGTCGCACCGGCACACTTACCGTCGGCGGTCAAAGTTACAATGTGGTCCAAGCAGGCGCAGGCTGCAGTTACAGCGTCTCCCCGACCACCATATCACTGGCTTCCGCAAGTGCGACAACAGCCGTTGTCAATGTGACCACCGGATCGTCGTGCAGCTGGACGTCCGCCGGAAATGGCAGTTGGCTGACAGTTCTTAGCGGGACAACCGGCACCGGTAGCGGATCGGCCTCTATTTCAGTCGCCGCAAACCCGCTTGACAGCACGCGCAGCAGCGGAATTACTGTCGCAGGCCAATCGGTCAATGTCACACAGTCAGGCGGTTGCGCATATGTCATTTCACCTTCAAGCCAATCACTCGGCGCGACAGGTTCTACTGGCTCTGTCAACGTCACCGCCGCCGCATCATGCGCTTGGACGGCCTCCAGTAACGCCGCTTGGATTGCCGTTTCATACGGCGCGACCGGTGCGGGTTACGGAACAGTCGGATATTCTGTTTCGCCCAACACCAGTACCAGCTCCCGCACTGGCACCCTGACCATTGCCCGGCAGACCTTTACCGTCACACAGGCAGGTATTACAACAGCGTCAACATCATTGCTCAATCCCGGATTTGAAAACGGTCAGGTTAATTGGACCGAAACTGCGCCATACCCCCTGATCTCGAACAACCCGGCGCGCGCCAAAACAGGCTACTGGTTTGCTTGGCTCGGTGGCTACGATAGTGGAACCGATCGACTTTCCCAAGACGTTGCGATTCCATCGACGGCGCAACAAACGTTCTTGCAATTTGCATACAACATTGAGACGGCGGAAACAGCGGCAACCCCCTACGATGTGTTGCAACTGGAGCTGTACGATCCAGCCACCGGCGCAAAAATTGCCACCCTGGCATCGCTGTCGAATATGAACGCAACGGTGGGGTGGGTGCAAAGCGCCCGGTTTGATCTTTCGGCATATCGCGGCCGCACCGTCCGTATTACCTTCACCGCAACGCTTGATGTTTCGAATTTCACGTCGTTTCTGATCGACGATGTGTCGATGAGCAGCGTGTCGGCGTGTACCTATTTCCTCTCGCCGTCAAGCATCTCGGTCGGCGGTGGCGCCAGCAATGGCACAGTCAATGTCGGCACTTCGCCCGCAGACGGCTGCCCGTGGACCGCAACCAGCACCGTGAACTGGATATCAACGTCGAGCGTCGGCAATGGCACCGGTAATGCGACATTTTCGATCGCCACCAACACCACAGGCGCGTCGCGCACCGGCACCATCACGATTGTGGGGCAAACGTTTGGCGTCACGCAAGCGGCCCAGAACAATGCAACAGCCAACCTTCTCATAAACGGTGGATTTGAAAATGGTGTGACCGGTTGGACCGAGGTTTCAACGGCAAACTATCCAATCATCACAACAGACAATGCATTTGTTCCCAACGGTGGGGTCGGTTATGCCTGGTTGAGTGGCTACAACGCCGGCACCGATACGCTCTTCCAAGACGTGACAATTCCGGCCAACACGCAGCTCGCCTACCTGCAGTTCTGGTATCGCATCCTCTCCAGTGAACCCGGCACAACAGCGAACGACACATTTGCAGTCGAGCTTTATAACCCGGGAACGGGTGCCAGGCTTGCGACCCTGCTTAATTATTCGAATCTTAACGTGACGACTGGCTGGGTGCAGAGCCAACAGTTTGACATCAGTGCTTACAAGGGGCAGGCAATTCGTATCAGCTTCAAAGGCATCACTGATGCAGCAAATGCAACCTCGTTCTTGCTTGATGATGTGGTGCTGATTGCCGCAACCCCGGGGTCAGGCTCGCAAGACCAGTCGATTACGTTTGCATTGGCGCCCAGTGGCAGAGTTGGCGGCACGGTTTTCTTGACAGGGACATCCTCGTCGGGACTGGCGGTGACGTATTCTGTTGCAACCCCTGCGGTTTGCAGCGTTTCGGGTCAAACGTTGAGTCTGATCGCCGTTGGCACTTGTAGCGTGACGGCAAGCCAGGCAGGTAATGGTGACTTTCGTCCAGCGGCTGCGGTGAGCCGGAGTATTCAGGTGGTTGTGGTTGCCGTGCCGCCACTGTCGATGCGTGGTGGCATCGATCTCGATGGCAACAACAAGAGTGCGATTCTGGTCAGAACGTCAACGCCGCAGTTGTACGCAGGCCGTTGGGCAAACAACCAATTTCAGTTCACCCAAATGACCGATCCCGGGGCAAGTTTCCGCATTGCCGGCGTGGCCGATTTTGATGGCAACGGTCGCTCCGATTTGGCATACCAGAACATGACACAAGGTACGTTCGGCGACGTTCGCACGTGGCCTGACTTCAATCAGGCAAACAGCACCTATTGGCGGCAGGTCAAGCAGGTTTGGGATGTACAGGCGGTTGGCGATCTGGACGGTGATGGTTATGGTGACCTCGTCTGGCGCTACGTCGTGAACGAGTCGGCAGACACCGGCGTGTCCTATATCTGGTTTACCAACGGTTCGGGTGTGACGCAAGTGCGCAAGCGGGGCGGCGCGCCGTTGAGCTGGAAGCTGGTCGGTGCGGCAGACCTGAATGGTGACGGCGCCGCCGACATGATCTACATCAGCCCGGACCGGCAAATACGCGTGTTGATGGCGACGGCAAACCGCACCTGCGCCAACTTTTCGTCAGGCGTGATCGTCAACGGATTTACCGCGCTTAAGCTTGCCGATTTCACCGGGCGACGGTCTGGCGACATTTTGTCGCGTAATGCCGGCACCGGGCAGGTCACCATCACATCGCTTGACGCCGCCGGCGCCGTGTTGCCGCCGCCCAGCGCAAACCCGGATGATCCCAATGCGTCTTGTACGGCTTCAACCGCGACCGTCGCCGCCACCACCTATTTCTGGGCGACCAGCGATGCCAGCTGGCAACTCTACGCAACGGGCGACTTTAATGGGGATGGTTTGACCGATATCGCGTGGCTGCGTCCGGACGGCAAACTAACTGTTTGGTTGATGAACGTCAGCGGCACCGTGCCAGTTGCCCCCACTGTCATCGACAATGCCGGGACGCCCCCTGCAGGTGGCAGCGTGGTACAACCGTGAGGTTTTAGGTTGGACGGTGGACGTCCTGCCAGATTGAAATCAATGCAGGATACGTGGCACGGAAAGTGTAAATTCCGGCACGATGGCTTCAAATTTTGTGCCGTCCTCCGCCAACATTTGGTAGGTTCCGCGCATGGTGCCAACACTGGTTTCGAGCGATGAGCCCGAGGTGTATTCAAAACTTTCACCGGGTCCCAGTGTGGGTTGTTCGCCGACCACGCCGACGCCTTTTACCTCTTGAACCTTGCTGTCTGCATCGGTAATGACCCAATGCCTTGAGAGCAATTTTGCCGGCAGGCTGCCGGTATTGGTGATCCTGATGGTGTACGCAAATACATACTGATCGTTGTCCTCGTCGGATTGTTCAGGGAGGAAAAACGCATTTGCTGACACTTTGATGGCGTACTTGATATCGTTACTCATGCCGAAATGCTACCACGCAGAAGCGGCTGGTCTTCGCGTAAAATCGCCGCATGACCTTCAAAATCGCGCCATCAATCCTGTCAGCTGATTTCGCCCGCCTCGGCGAAGAAGTGCGCGATGTTATCGCCGCCGGTGCCGACCTGATTCATTTCGACGTGATGGACAACCATTACGTGCCGAATCTGACCATCGGCCCGATGGTGTGTGAAGCGGTGCGCCCACACGCCAAACGAGCGGATGGAAGCAATGTGCCGATTGATGTGCATTTGATGGTCAAGCCGGTCGACCGCATCGTGCCGGATTTTGCGCGGGCCGGCGCGGATATCATTTCGTTTCATCCGGAAGCCTCCGAGCACATTGATCGTACCCTGTCACTGATCCGTGAAAACGGTTGCAAAGCCGGGCTGGTGTTTAATCCCGCCACGTCGCTCAGCTATCTTGATCATGTCATGGACAAAGTTGATCTCATTCTTATCATGAGCGTCAACCCGGGTTTTGGCGGACAGAAGTTCATTCCGGAAGCCTTGCAAAAACTCCGCGAGGCGAGGCACCGCATTAGCGCCGAAAATCAACGATCGGGCCGGCAAATCTGGCTGGAAGTTGATGGCGGTGTAAAAGCAGACAATATTGCCGAGATTGCGCGGGCGGGTGCCGATACATTTGTTGCGGGCTCGGCAATTTTTAATTCAGGCGACTATACAAAGACCATTGCGGCCATGCGTGCATCGCTGGCCAACGCTGCCTGACAGGCCAATGCATGGCGCAGGCCTGGCACGTCAAAGGCGCCCGAATGACCACGACGAGATATTGCAACACGTTAGAGATCCTTTAGATGCAACAATCAAATATGTCTCACGACTTTCCAGACGCAAGCAATGGCGCGGCTTCCGACGGCAAAATGCCTGAAAATGCCCGCCAAACGGACACGTTGTCTAGCGAAGATGATGCCGCGCCGGATGTCGCGTTAGCCAAGGACGAGGCGAAGAAAATTCGTTATCGGGCAAAGCCCAAGTTCGTAATGCCGGTGTCGGCCAAGGTGATTTTGATCGATCTCGATGGCACGATGCTCGACACTGCCGCCGATATAGCGACGGCGGCCAATCGAATGCGCGAGGTGTTTGGTTTTGGTCCGCTCGAGCCGGCGGCGATCCGGAATTTTATCGGACGTGGCATCCCGCACCTTGTCGCCCAGTGCATGAAGAGTGTGGTTGGCGAGTTGGGTGCAGGTGCGACCAAGGTTGCCGTTGCGCAATTCGAAAAACAATACGAGTCATGCTTGGCGGACACATCCGCGGCGTTTCCCGGTGTTTTTGAGGGACTCGCACTATTTCAAGAACGAGGCTTCAAACTCGGTTGTGTGACCAGCAAGGCTGAGCGTTTCACCTTGCCGCTGTTGGAAAAGACCGGACTTGCACCCTATTTTGAGTTGGTGGTCTCGGGCGACAGTCTCGCGGAAAAGAAGCCGCATCCATTGCCGCTTCAGCACGCCGCCAGACATTTTGGCGTGAAGGTTGAGGAAGTCATTCTTATCGGCGACTCGATGCACGACGCGGCGGCCGCGCGCGCCGCAGGGTGTCCGGTTTTTATCGTGCCCTATGGGTACAACGAAGGGCAAGAACTGCGCGGGCTCGATTGTGATGCGTTTATCGACGATCTGCCGACTGCGTTAAAGTACGCTAAGATAGCGCCATAACAATTATTTTTCTCGAATAATCATGATGATGTTTGTCGATAAAACAGTGTGGACTTGGCGATGGCAAAACTGGCGTAGCTAGGCGCGCCCGTTGTTTTGTCGCACTACCTGTTTTTACTGTCTTTGTCGAGAACATCATGAATGAAGCTAATTTCCAGCGGTTGGCCGCCGATGGCTATAACCGTATCCCGGTCACACTCGAGACGTTCGCTGATCTCGACACGCCGTTATCCATTTACCTGAAACTTGCCAACAAGCCGCACTCATATTTGCTTGAGTCGGTGATTGGCGGTGAGCGCTTTGGCCGTTATTCGATCATCGGCTTGCCGGCGCGCGAGTGGCTTGAGGTGCACGGACATGAAGTGGCGGTGATGCGGACCAAGACCGGCGGTGCGTCGGAAAAGGTTGAGCACAAATTTGCCGATGATCCGCTGGTATTTGTCGAAAAATATCGCAGTCGTTTCAACGCCGCGCCGATCGACGGGGCGCTGCGCTTCGCCGGCGGGCTCGCCGGCTATTTTGGCTACGATACAGTGCGATACATTGAGCCAAAGCTGGCCAAACGTCTGGACCAGAAATTTGTTGATAAACCGGATGTGATCGGCGCGCCGGACATCCTGTTGATGTTGTCAGACGAATTGGCGGTGGTCGATAACCTGTCCGGCAAACTCACCATCATTGTCTACGCCGACCCCGCGCAGCCGAACGCTTTTCAAAACGCCCAGCGAAGACTGACGGAAATCAGGATGCAATTGCGCAGCCACGCGCCGTTGCCGGTTTATGTGCCCGCCGGGATTGTTCATCAGCCGGTGTCAGAGATCGGCCGGGAGCGTTTTTTGCAGGCGGTCGAAAAGGCCAAGCAATACATTGTCGACGGCGACATCATGCAGGTACAAATTTCACAGCGCATTTCACAGCCGTTCGACGCGCCGCCGATCAATTTGTACCGTGCACTGCGCTCCATCAATCCATCGCCGTATATGTTTTATTTCGATATGGGTGAATTCCATATCGTCGGCGCGTCACCGGAGATTTTGGTTCGCCAAGAGGGCAGCAAGGTCACCGTTCGGCCGATTGCGGGAACCCGAAAACGCGGGGCGACACCAGAGCAGGATATGGAACTTGAATCTGAGTTGCGTGCCGATCCTAAAGAACTGGCCGAACACCTGATGCTGATTGACCTGGGCCGCAACGATATCGGCCGTATCGCCAAGGTCGGCAGCATCAAGGTGACCGAACAGTATGTGGTTGAACGCTACTCACACGTGATGCATTTGGTTTCAAACGTTGATGGCGTCATTCGCGATGATGTCGGATCAATCGATTTGCTGCGCGCGACCTTCCCTGCCGGAACTGTGACAGGGACCACCAAGGTGCGTGCGATGGAAGTGATTGATGAGCTCGAACCGTCGAAACGCGGGATTTACGCCGGGGCGGCGGGCTATTTGGGGTTCAATGGTAATTTGGATCTCGCCATTGCCATTCGCACCGGCATTGTCAAGGACGGCGTGTTGTACGCGCAGGCGGCGGCCGGCATCGTTGCCGACTCGGTGCCCGAGCTCGAGTGGAAAGAGACCGAAGCCAAGGCGCGCGCGTTGATCCGCGCAGCGGAGCTGGTCGAGGAGGGGTTCTGACATGTTGCTGATGATCGACAACTACGACA
>JANMNT010000161.1:0-30248 GCA_031368465.1 Burkholderiales bacterium | reverse complement strand
GATTTCGGCGTGCTCGCGGGTGATTTTGCGGTACGAATCCATGTTGCTGACGACGTCCGGTGAGGCGAGCAGCCGGTCGAGGTCTGCAATACGCTCAACCAGAGACTGCAATTTTTGTTCGATTGATGCTTTCATTCGTCTTCCGGACTGTCAGGGTAAAGCTGTTCGAGTGCGTCGGTCAGCGATTCGCGCTCCGCCGGTGAAACGCGTTTCAACGCCGCCATCGGGTGATGCAGGAATTTATTGGTCAGACCTTGTGCCAGCGCTTCGATCACGCGCGCCGGATCGTCGCCCTTGGCGAGCATTTTTTGCGCGCGCTCCAGTTCGATCACGCGGTAGCGCTCGGCCTTGCCACGCAACTGCTGAATGACCGGCACCGCATTGCGGACCGACAACCAGTGCATGTATTTGTTGGTATGGGCGTCGATAATCGTCTCGGCGGCAATCACGGCGCTCTCGCGTTTGGCCAGATTTTGCTCGACCATTTTCCCCAGCGAGTCGAGTGTGTACAGATAAACGTCGTCCAATTCGCCGACGGCCGATTCGATATCACGCGGCACGGCGAGATCGACCATGAATATCGGCTTGTGGCGGCGGCGCTTTAATGCCTGTTCGATCATTCCCTTGCCGATGATCGGCAAGCTCGATGCAGTCGAGGTAATGATGGCGTCAAATTCATGAATACAATCAGGCAACTCGGCAAGCGCAATCGCGGCTATCGTTGTCTCTTCGCCAAACTCGTTTGCAAACTCGCGCCCGCGGGCGAGTGTACGGTTTGCGACGACCATCGTCTTGGGTGATTGCGCGCCAAAATGGGTGGCGGCGAGCTGGATCATTTCACCGACGCCAATGAACAAAATCCTGATTTCACGAATATCGCCAAACAACTGCTTGGCGAGTTTTAGCGACGCCGCGGCCATACTTACCGACGTCGCACCGATTTCTGTTTGGCTGCGTACTTTCTTGGCAACCTGGAACGTCTCTTGGAACAGACGTTCGAGCGGGCCGCCAAGTGCGCCGGCTTCATTGGCAACCTTTACCGCATATTTCACCTGGCCCAAAATTTGTGGTTCGCCCAGCACCATCGAATCGAGTCCCGCCGCGACCCTGAACGCGTGACGGGTAGCGTCGGCATTGGCATGCCGGTACAAATGCGGCAACAGATTTTGATGTCCGGCCTCTGGTGCGGCCTGCAGCCACTCAATGGCGCGATCAACCACCGTTTCATCGGCGCCACGCAAATACAACTCGGTACGATTGCAGGTTGATATCAGCACTGCCTCGTCCGCAGAACATGCAACGCGCATTGCCTCAAGCGCCGGACGCTGGCGGTCATTTGAAAACGCAACCTTCTCACGAATATCGATGGGAGCGGTGCGGTGGTTTAGACCAAGGACAAAAAGCGGCATGTGTCGGGTATTGGCGATCGGCAAAGGTGGGGTGTGAAACGGCCGGGGAAAAATAGTCCCAACCAGCACCAAGGTTGCTCAAGACCGAAGGCATTCCCGGCCGGATGATTCTTTGGTGAATTCGCAGACAAAATTATAACAGTGACGACCGTGCCAGCCGGGTTGGGTGAACGGTAAACTGTGGGTTGTTCAAGCGATTTCCATTGGAAGTCCGGCATTTCCCCACATCATTTCAATCGGAGCGGCAATATGGTCAGAATCAGGGCATTCATCAAGCGGTGGTTGCTGCCAATCGGCGCGTTCGCCATGCTTCAGAACATGGCGGTTATTCATGCGGCGCCAAATACGGCAAAGTCAGGCGCAACTGCGCCAGCGTGTCCGGCGTTACTCAACCAAAAATTTGACACCCTGCAAGGTGGCAAGATCGACCTTTGCCAATATGCCGGCAAGGTGGTGGTGGTGGTCAACACGGCGAGTTATTGCGGCTATACAAAACAATATGAAGGGCTGCAGGCAATCCAGGATAAATACAAGGATCGCGGGCTGGTTGTGTTGGGCTTCCCCGCCAACGATTTTGGCAAACAGGAGCCGGGTAGCAATGCCGAAGTGGCGGACTTTTGCGAGCGGACCTACAAGGTGAAGTTTCCGATGATTGCGAAATCGTCGGTGGTTGAGGGTTCGGCAAATCCGCTGCACGAGGCGCTTGCCAAAGCGACCGGGCAACGGCCGAAATGGAATTTCCATAAGTATTTGATTGGCCGTGACGGCAAGGCCTCGGCTAGCTTCGGCTCGCGCGTGGAGCCGCAATCGGCGGACATGATCACGGCAATTGAAAAACTGTTGGTTGAGGCGTCGCCGGCCGGTTAGCGGAATCGGTGGGCACACGGGGTTTCCACAGAAATAGTGCATCTTTACAATATGTTAGGTAAAGAGCATCATGTTGTTTCTTAACATTATTTGTTTTGCCCCGCGAAATAACCGCCTGTAGGAGTTTATGGCCGCAGCCATCGCCACCATGATCAGTCCCCTCGCCCGCGCCTTGGTGCAACAGGGGCGGCTTGTTCAAGGCGATGCCAATGCGATCCAAGCCGAGGCAAAAAAAGCCGGCGTAACCTTTATTGAGCAGTTGATTCAGTCCAAGAAGGTGTCGGCGCGCGACGTTGCCAATTTTGCATCCGCCACCTTCGGTGTGCCAATCCTTGATCTGCATTTGGTCGATGTCGATTTGCTGCCGACAACCCTGATTGACACCAAGCTGATTGGCTCAAAGCGGGTGATTCCGCTGCATAAACGCGGTAACAGGCTGTTTGTCGGCACCTCCGATCCCACCAATGAAGAAACATTTTCCGCGCTCAAATTTGCCACTGGTGCCACGGTCGAACCAATCGTTGTTGAAGAAGACAAACTAGCCGTTCTGTTAAAGAAGTTTGGCGAATCAAGTGCCAAGACGCTTGATACGATGATCGGCGACGACACGTCGCTTGAGAACATTGATCTTGGCGACGATAGCGGGCTTGGGGATCCGGTACAGGAAGGTGGCGGCCCGGTTGAAGAAATCGATGACGCACCGGTCGTCAAATACGTGCAAAAAGTATTGCTCGACGCCATTAATGGCGGCGCCTCCGATATTCATTTCGAGCCGTATGAGAAGTTCTACCGTATTCGTTACCGCACCGATGGCATTTTGTACGAAGTGGCACAGCCGCCATTGGCGATCAAGGAAAAAATCGTGTCACGTATCAAGGTGATTTCAAAACTTGATATTTCCGAAAAGCGGGTGCCACAGGACGGCCGTATGAAGCTGCGGCTGTCACCGACCCGTGCGATCGACTTTCGTGTGTCGACCCTGCCGACCATGTTTGGCGAAAAAATTTGTATGCGTATCCTCGATCCGTCGAGCGCCACGCTTGGTATTGAAGCACTGGGATACGACCCCGAACAAAAAGAAGCGCTGCTCAAGGCGATCGGCCGCCCCTATGGCATGGTGCTGGTCACCGGTCCGACCGGCTCGGGGAAAACGGTCTCGCTTTATACCTGTTTGAATATCCTGAACAAACCCGGCATCAATATTTCTACCGCCGAAGATCCGTGCGAAATTAATTTACCCGGTATCAATCAGGTTAACGTCAACGATAAGGCGGGACTGACTTTTTCCGCAGCACTAAAGTCTTTCTTGCGGCAGGATCCCGACATCATCATGGTTGGCGAGATTCGCGATATTGAAACCGGTGAAATCGCCATCAAGGCCGCGCAAACCGGCCATATGGTGCTGTCGACGCTGCATACCAATGACGCCCCGACGACCCTGACGCGGTTGATGAACATGGGAATCGCGCCGTTTAATATCGCGACCAGCGTTATTTTGATCACTGCACAGCGGCTGGCACGGCGCCTCTGTTCGTGCAAGCGACCGATCGAGTTGCCCAGGGATGTATTGATACGGGCGGGCTTCAGCGAAGAGGATCTTGACGGCACTTGGCAGCCATACGGGCCGGTTGGTTGTGACATATGCAAGAATAGCGGGTACAAAGGCCGTTGCGGTATCTATCAGGTCATGCCGATCACTGACGAAATGACGCGCATCATCATGAACAATGGTACCGCAATTGATATTGCAGATCAGGCGCGACGCGAGGGTGTTTCGGATCTTCGCCAATCCGGATTGCGCAAGGTAAGGGCGGGGATGACCTCGCTGGAAGAAATTGAATCCGTTACCAACGAATAACGTAAAACCTCACCGGGTGCACCGGGTGTACTAAGGAGTCAATCATGGTCGCTGTCGCAAAACCGTCCAAAGACGTCAAAGTCTATATCTACACTTGGGAAGGCAAGGACAAAACCGGCAAACAGGTCAAGGGCGAGATGCGCGCCTCCGGCGAGAATATTGTCAACGCCACATTGCGCCGACAGGGTATCCAAAATGCCAAGGTCAAGAAGGCATCGAGCGGCAGCGGCAAAAAGATCACCGAAATGGACATCACGTTTTTCACCCGCCAGTTGGCGACCATGATGAAGGCCGGTGTGCCGTTGCTGCAGGCGTTCGATATTGTGGCAAAAGGCCACAGCAACCCGTCCGTGACGCGTCTGCTATTGGAAATCAAGACTGAAGTTGAGACCGGCTCGAGTCTCGCATCGGCATTTCGCAAATACCCGCTCTACTTTGATAATTTGTTCTGCAATCTGGTCGGCGCGGGCGAACAGGCCGGTATTCTCGACAGCTTGTTGGATCGGCTAGCGATCTACAAGGAAAAAATGCTCGCCATCAAGGGCAAGATCAAAAAAGCCCTGTTCTATCCAATTTCCATCCTTGTCGTCGCGTTTATCGTCACCGCGGTCATCATGATTTTTGTGATCCCGCAGTTCAAGGAGTTGTTCCAGGGGTTTGGTGCAAATCTGCCCGCACCGACGCTGGTGGTGATGCAAATTTCGGAAATTTTCACCGCTTACTGGTGGTTGATTTTCGGCAGTATCGGCGGCGCGTTCTGGTTGTTTACCAACGCGTTGAAGCGCAGCGAAAAAATGCAGTTTGCGATGGATCGACTGATGCTGAAGCTGCCGGTCGTCGGTGACCTGGTGCGCAAGGCGGTGATTGCACGCTGGACCCGCACCCTGTCGACCATGTTTGCCGCCGGCGTGCCGCTGGTCGAAGCGCTTGATTCGGTGGCCGGCGCGGCAGGTAACCGGGTTTATATGATGGCGACCAAGAAGATTCAGCAGGAGGTTTCGACCGGTTCGAGCCTCACCGTTTCAATGCAAAATGCCGGCGTGTTTCCAAATATGGTGCTGCAAATGTGCGCCATCGGCGAAGAGTCAGGCGCCCTGGATGGTATGTTGAGCAAAGTCGCGGACTTTTTTGAACGCGAAGTTGATGACGCGGTTGACGCCCTTTCCAGCTTGATGGAACCGCTGATCATGGCCGTGTTGGGCGTCATCATCGGCGGTCTGGTGATCGCGATGTATCTGCCGATCTTTAAGATGGGCCAGGTCGTATAAACAACCACTAGCATCCGAAAAACCGGTGCGGCAGCGCGCGGTTGGTCGCGGCGCGCGCTGTTGAGAAAAAAACATGGATCTATTCGACGCGTTTCGCGCAAACATCTGGTTCTATATCACCACCCTCGGTGTGTTGGGGTTGATGGTCGGCAGTTTTCTGAATGTCGTCATTCATCGACTGCCGAAAATGATGGAGGCGGATTGGAGGCAGCAGTGCATGGAGTTTCTGCACCCTGAAGAAGCCGAGAAGGCGGCGCAGGCTGCCCGATCAACGGCTGTTCCCAAATACAATTTGGTGGTGCCGCGATCAGGCTGTCCAAACTGCGGCCACAAGATTACCGCGATGGAGAACATCCCGGTGGTGAGCTATATTTTTTTGCGCGGCAAATGCGCCGCCTGCAAAACGCGGATCAGCCCGCGTTACCCGATCATCGAAGCCTTGACCGGATTGATGACCGCCTTCCTGGCGTGGAAATTCGGTGTTTCCGCCGTTGCCGCATGTGCAATCGGCTTTACCTGGGCGCTGATCGCGTTGACCTTTATTGACGCCGACACCACCTTTCTGCCAGACGACATCACGTTGCCGCTGCTCTGGGCGGGGTTGATTGTGAATACGTTTGGTGTGTTTACGACGCTGCCTTCGGCCGTGTTTGGTGCGGCAGCCGGTTACCTCGCGTTGTGGTCTGTTTATTGGATGTTTAAGTTGACCACCGGCAAAGAAGGCATGGGTTACGGCGACTTCAAGCTGCTGGCGGCGATTGGCGCATGGCTCGGTTGGCAAATGTTGGGTCAGGTCATCTTGCTTTCAGCCGCAGTTGGCGCGGTCGTCGGAATCGTTGGCATTGTGATGTATGGTCGTGAAAAGGGTGCCAAGATCCCCTTTGGTCCATATCTGGCCGCGGCCGGCTTTATCGCGATGGTCTGGGGTGCCGATATAAACCGCTGGTATTGGGCGCTTGGCCGGACGTGATGGCGGCCGCGTGAAAATTGTCGGTCTGACCGGCGGTATTGGTTCTGGCAAATCGGCGGCAGCCGAGATATTTGTGTCGCTGGGTGTGGATGTTGTCGACACCGATAAGATCGCTCACCAGCTAACGGCGCCAGGTGGGATGGCAAACCCCTTGATAGGCGCGGCGTTCGGGGCAGAAATGCTTGGAAATGCCGGCGAAATGGACCGACCTAAAATGCGGGCAATGGCGTTTGAAAACCCCGCCGCCAGACAGCGCCTCGAGGAAATCCTGCATCCGCTGATTCTGACCCAGGCGCAAAACGAGCTGGCGAAAATCGCCATCATCAAAGCCTATGCGATTCTTGCCGTCCCGCTACTTTATGAGCGGCTTACCTTTCGTTCGATGTTGTGGCGAACCATCAGTATCGATTGCACGGAAGAAACCCAGATTCAGCGGGTGATACAGCGTCCCGGCTTGTCATTTGCCGCGGCAAAAAAAATAATTGCCGCCCAGGCCCCGCGCAGCATCAGGTTGCAACTCGCCGACGACGTCATTCACAATGGCGCGTCATTGTCGTCACTACGCAGCCAGATCGAAACGCTGCATATGCGGTATTTGGGCCTGTTGTCGCGTACGGACCTGCGCGCATGATTTGCGAAGCACACCGTGATGGTTCACAATGTCGGCGAGTCGGCCGGGGCTGCCGGGAGACGACCAGATTGTTCCGCCAGTGATTACATACGAATATCCCTTAAACGAGCGCATACGCACACTGCTTCGCCTCGAAGACCTGTTTGATCGGGTGGCGTTTTTTTGCGCCAAGGATTCGCCGCTTGACCATCAGGCGGCCCTGAGCGGAATTTTTGAAATTCTCGAAGTCTCCAGTCGCGGCGACTTAAAGTCGGATCTCTTGCAGGAATTGGATCGGCAACGGTTGTTTCTTGAAGCGCTGCGCGAAAATCCGGCAATTTCCATCGAAAAACTCGACGTTGTCGTCGAAGAAATTGAAGTCGCATTTGCCGCATTGCTCGCGTCGTCCGGCAAGACCGGGCAGGTGCTGCGCGAAAATGAATGGTTGATGACCATCAAGCAGCGTGCCGCAATCCCGGGTGGAACCTGTGAATTTGATCTTCCTTCCTACCACCATTGGCTGCATCGCGCTGACGCCGAAAGACGGCACGATTTGAATGCATGGCTTGAGCCGATTGCCGGAATTGGTGTGGCACTGCGGATTGTCCTGCGGGTGCTTCGCGAGAGCGGCAAAACACTGTCGCTGGTCGCGTACGGCGGCATATTCCAGCAAATGCCGATGGAGCGTGCGGCACATATGCTTCGCCTCAATGTGACACAAGATCTGCCGTGCGTTCCTGAAATTAGCGCCAATAAATATGCGCTCAATATCCGTTTTATTTTGCCGGGCAGTGTGCAGCGCACCAAGGTTTACGAGCAAGACGTGGAGTTTGATCTTGCCTACTGCAACCTTTGAGACAAACGACAATGCGAGAATCGACCGGTGTGCAATGCGTCTTGCCAAACGGACAAATCTCATCAACGCCCGAAAATGCATAAGATGACGCAAGTAGAACCAAGAAAAGTGCGCTGTCCCCAATGCGGTGCGATGTCGGTTTACGACATTTCAAATAGTTTCCGCCCTTTTTGCAGTGAGCGCTGCAAGTTGATGGACCTGGGCGCGTGGGCAAATGACGCGTACGCGATCGCCGGTTCGCCGCTTGAGGCGCCGCTATCCGCCGATGGCGCGATTGTTCCGCCGCCACCCGATGCCGACCGCACGATGCAATAGACGAATCCAGACTCACGGATTTTTCACGTGTATTCGATTCGACCGTGTTCTCCAACAGCCCGCTGAAACGGCGTCGTCGGTGCGTCGCTCGATAATAAACAAGCGATTTGCTCAAAATGCCTATTGCCCGTGGCGTTGCGGCTGCGATAAAATGCGGGTTGCTTTTGGCGGCGGCACAACCATCAAAACCCAAACTGCCCGAACTGTTGTTGGTGAGAGAAAATTGTGTCTCATTCGGATTTTCGCGTTGATTCCAAAGGGTTTTTCTGGTTTTCTCGACCAAACCGGTCGTTGACGCCGAAAGGCCGGTCACTGTGGTTGTTGCTCATTGGCGCAAACACACTGGTAATCGCCGGCATGGCATTCGTTATTGGTGCATGGCCGGTTTTGCCATTCGCCGGGCTTGAGCTTATGTTGGTTGCGATCGCGTTTTGGGTGATCGGGCTGCACGATGCAGACTACGAACGCCTTGAAGTGGCCGATGGGATGTTTTTTTGGGAACGCTGTGATGGTAAATCGATTCGACAAATGCGCGGCAACATGGCATGGGCACAATTCGAATCTCGCAACGTCGGCAACAGAACGGTGATCATTTTAAAGTATGCAGGTCTGGCGGTTGATGTGGGAACTGGCCTGACTGAGGAAGGTCGTATAATTTTCGCCGAGAAAGTCGGAAACCAAATTAGGCGCGCCAGGATGGCGCAAGGTCATCTCCCAGCGTAACCGGGAACATCTCGGCGCAATGAAGCCCCACTTGGCAACAGAAACGCGACAATCAACTGGCGGCCTAGCAAAAAAGCCTTTGCAAAAAATTAGACAGAACTGCAAATAAATTACGAGAAATGAAAATGTCAATGAACGCCAATAGTTTGACCAATGGCCAGCCCAAATCCGCAACGGGCGGCAAACGCTTGCCCGGTGCCGCTGCCGCTGCCGCGATTTTTGCCATGCTGGTTAGCCCGCTGACTGCTTTTGCATCCTATGACGTTAATATTCCGCCGCCTGCGACAACAATCGCGACCCAGATCTACGGCCTGCACATGTACATTTTGTATTTCTGTGCGGTCATTTTTGTTGTGGTTTTTGCCGCGATGTTTTATTCGATTTTCAAGTTTCGGAAATCGAAAGGCGCCAAGGCCGACGTCAATTTTCATGAAAGCACCTTGATCGAAATTATTTGGACGATCATTCCATTTTTCATTTTGCTGTTTATGGCGGTGCCGGCAACCAAATCCGTCCTCGACATGAAAGACACGTCGAATCCGGACATCACCATCAAGGTGACCGGGTATCAGTGGGGTTGGCGCTACGACTACGCCGCGGACGACTTCGGTTTTTATTCAAATCTTTCCACGCCTTGGAATCAGATCGGTCAGCCCGGCGAGCCGGCAACCGAAAAGAAGGGCGATGATTACCTGCTGGAAGTCGATAACCCGTTGGTGGTGCCGGTCGGCAAGCGCGTGCGGGTGTTGGTAACATCGAATGACGTTATCCACGGCTGGTATGTTCCCCAGCTGGGCATCAACCAGTACGGCATCCCGGGCTTCATCAAGGACGTCTGGTTCAAGGCCGAGCGCGTTGGTACATTCAAAGGGCAGTGCAGCCAGATATGCGGCAAGTTGCATGGCTATATGCCGGTTACGGTCGTCGTCAAGTCCGAGGCCGACTATGCGAAATGGCTCAATGAATCCAAGACCAAGTGGAACCCGAAAAAAAATGAAGCTGTTGCGGCGGCGCCAGCCGAAGACTATTCCAAGGTCTACACACTGGCCGAGATGAAAGCCGCCGGTGAAAAAATCTACACCGCCAACTGCGTCACCTGCCATCAAGCCAACGGTAAGGGCACGCCGCCGGCATTCCCGGCGTTATCGGGATCCAAGATCGTCTTGGGGCCGCTCGACGGACAGATCAATTTGGTGCTGAATGGCAAAGCCGGTACGGCCATGACATCTTTTGCGCGGCTGTCTGATACCGACCTTGCGGCAGTGATGACCTACACGAAAAATTCCTGGGATAACAATCTGGGCAAGGTTGTCCAACCTGCCGATGTCAAGGCCAAACGCAAGGCCTAGCAATAATTTTGGAATATTGAATACCGACTGCCCGTATTGTCGGGCGCCGAACCGGAAATAGTTTTAGGAGAGCAACATGGCATCAGCAACCACCCACGATCACAGCCACGCCGGACACGATTCACACGATCATCATGGCCCCGGTCCATGGACGCGAATTTTTACAACGACCAACCATAAAGACATCGGATCGATGTATCTGTGGTTTTCGCTGGTGATGTTTTTTGTCGGTGGCGCAATGGCGCTGCTGATCCGTGCCGAGTTGTTTCAGCCGGGGCTGCAAATTGTCCAGCCGGAATTTTTTAATTCGCTGACAACGGTCCATGCGCTGGTGATGATTTTTGGCGCGGTAATGCCGGCATTTGTCGGTTTTGCAAACTGGTTGATTCCGTTGCAAATCGGCGCAGCGGACATGGCGTTTCCGCGCATGAATAACTGGTCTTTTTGGCTGATGATTCCGGCCACGTTCCTGTTGATGGCGTCGTTCTTTGTTCCGGGCGGCGCAGCCGCGTCGGGTTGGACGCTTTATCCGCCATTGGTCACGCAGGGTGGTATTGGCGTTGATATGACGATTCTGGCAATCCATATTCTCGGCGCGTCATCGATCATGGGTTCGATCAATATCATCACCACGATTTTGAACTTGCGTGCGCCTGGGATGACCCTGATGCGTATGCCGATGTTTGTCTGGACCTGGCTGATCACCGCCTACCTGATCATCGCCGTGATGCCGGTGCTGGCGGGATGTATCACCATGCTGCTGACGGATCGTCATTTCGGCACATCTTTCTTTAATGCCGCTGGTGGTGGCGACCCGACGATGTTCATGCACATTTTTTGGTTTTTTGGTCACCCCGAGGTTTATATCCTGATCCTACCGGCTTTCGGCATCATGTCGCAGATCATTCCAACGTTTGCACGCAAGCCACTATTTGGTTATGCCTCGATGGTTTATGCAACAGCGTCAATTGCCATTTTGTCGTTCATTGTCTGGGGGCATCATATGTTCACCGTCGGCATGCCGGCGGCGGGTCAATTGTTTTTCATGTATGCAACCATGCTTATTGCCGTTCCAACGGGCGTGAAGATTTTTAACTGGATTGCCACCATGTGGCGTGGTTCCATCTCGTTTGAAACGCCGATGCTATTTGCCATTGGCTTCCTGTGCATGTTTACGCTCGGCGGTTTCTCCGGATTGGTATTGGCAATCGTCCCGGTCGACATTACGCTGCACAACACCTATTACGTGGTGGCGCACTTTCACTATGTGCTGTTCCCGGGCGCGATTTGGGCATTGATGGCCGGCGTTTATTTTTGGCTGCCCAAGTGGACCGGCCGCATGTACAACGAATCACTCGGCAAATGGCACTTTTGGTTGTCGGCAATTTCGTTTAACGTGACGTTCTTTCCGCAACATTTCCTCGGACTGGCGGGCATGCCGCGACGGATCCCTGACTACGCATTGCAATTTGCCGACTGGAACGCGATTTCCACAATTGGCGCCTTTGCGCTTGGCATCAGCCAGTTGTTGTTCGTCTATAACGTTGTTGCAACCATTCGTTCCGGCAAGAAGGCCGAGCAAAAGCAATGGGATTCGGCCGATTCACTTGAGTGGACACATTTGCCATCACCGGTGCCGTACCACACGTTTGAAACGCCGCCTGATCTGCGTACAGCAAGGTCGGCAGGGCATTGAGCAGGGTGATGACTGAAAAAACGACAGCGCCGGTTGTTGCAACCAATACCAAAGCAAAGCTGATTACGTTGGCGGCGCTGGTTGCCTTCGTGATCACCGTGTTTACACTGACAATCTTGAAGTTCACAAGAGTCTGGTGATGGGCATACAAGATCAAACAGTCACGCTTCAGGAGGATGATTTTCCGAGTGCGGTTGAGCGCAGCGAAGCCAATCGTGTCACGCTCGGCAAGTTGCTGATGATTGTCGTGATGATGCTGGTTTTTTGCGCATCGATGGTACCCATTTATCGGCAGATTTGCGAAGTTCTTGGAATTACCGCGACACGTGCAATCGCCCAAAATACCCAAGTTGATCTGTCGCGGTTGGTGAAGGTTGATTTTGACGCAGGCGTTAACCGCAATTTTGCCTGGACATTTCAGGCGGTTGAAAAACATGTGGATGTGCATCCCGGCGCCATCGTCACAATCAACTACCGAGTGACAAATACCATGCCTTACGCAACGACCGGTCGTGCATCGCCAAGTTATGCCCCTGCGGAAGGCGGCATTTATTTCAACAAGATTGAGTGTTTTTGTTTTTCGAACCAAACCCTGCAGGCTGGTGAAACGCGTGATATGCCGGTGACATTTTTTATCGATCCAAAATTGCCTTCGACCATCGGCTCGATCATCCTTTCGTACACATTTCACGACGTCACCAACGAGGTACGTAAAACGTAACCTTGATGACAATGTGGGCGACAATCAAAGCGGTTTTGTGGGGATTTTTTGGCATTCGCAGCAATAAAGGCTACGACCAGGATCGCAAGCAATTAAAAGTGCAACATGTGATATTGGTTGGAATCGGGTGCGCATTTTGTTTCGTGTTGACGCTGGTGGTGTTGGTAAAAGTAATCACGGCAAAGTGAGTGCCGGCTGGCAACAAATGACCGGCAATTTGAAACTTGGGAGAGATTTGTGAGCATAGAAAATACAGCAGCTGGCGGTTATTATTTCGCGCCACCATCAAAATGGCCGGTTGTCGGATCGACGGCATTATTGTTCTTGAGTGCGGGTACGGTCATGTGGATGAACCAGATCCAGCCGTGGGGCGGCGTCTGCCAGGTGATCGGCTTTGCGATCCTGCTTTACATGTTGTTCGGCTGGTTCGGCACGGTTATCGCCGAAAGTGAGTCGGGCCTCTACAACGGCCAGGTGGACCTGTCATTCCGTTGGAGCATGGGCTGGTTTATTTTCTCCGAGGTCATGTTTTTTGCGGCGTTTTTTGGCGCGCTTTATTACGCGCGAATTTTCTCGATTCCATGGCTGGGTGATTTTGACAACGCCTTCTTGTGGCAGGGGTACGATGCCAAATGGCCGACGCTCGGCCCGTATTTCGAGCAAAATCCCGCCTTGGTGTTCCAAACCATGGGTGCATGGGGAATACCCGCGCTGAATACCGCCTTGTTGTTGGCGTCGGGGGTCACAATTACATACGCACACCACGCATTGCTTGCAAACAATCGCAGCGGATTAATTTGGGGGCTGGTTGCGACCATTGCGCTTGGCGCGGTATTTTTGGGTTTCCAGATTTATGAATATGTGCACGCCTATACCGACCTTAATCTGAAATTGTCATCTGGCGTGTTTGGTTCAACATTTTTTATGCTGACCGGTTTCCACGGATTTCACGTGACGCTGGGTGCGATCATGCTGACGGTGATTTTATTCCGTTGCATAAAGGGGCATTTCAAACCCGACAGCCATTTTGGCTTTGAGGCTGTCGCATGGTACTGGCACTTTGTCGACGTGGTTTGGCTGGGGTTGTTTATATTCGTTTATGTTTTGGTCTAACGTCCGCAAGCAATAAGAAAAGGCCGCCTTGGCAACATCGGCGGCCTTTTTCTTGTCGGAATGGTTGGTCAACCGGCGGGCAGGTCGTCCCTTGTTAAACCCGTGGAAACCAGCCAAACACAAATCCACCGATCGCGATCAGGAAAGCAATAATTGAAAAGGCGACGCGGAATTTGAGCGCGTTCACCATACGATTTGGGTGCCCTTTGTTTTTATACATGAAATAGAGGCCGACAAAAAGGCTGACCACGACCAACAGCAACAAAATTACCAGCACATACTTCATCAGTTCCACCTTAATTTTTTTTCGGACAATTCGCAATTTATCCGCGCAACCGCTGTCCTAAACAACGCCGACTATTGTATCGAACAACCATTGTAGAGTGTTGTGTTCGCGGTTCATTTTGTCGGTGAAGGTAATGCAATAAGGGCGTGTCGGTATTTGCCCCCGACCATCACCTGTATACCAGATGCCTCTAGTTCCCATCGATTCCCGCTTCACGCACATTCAATTTAAGCCCGGTCTGTTCCCGACATTGGCGGCGTTTGTCGCACTCGTTTTGACGTTGTATCTTGCCAACTGGCAGCAGGGTCGCGCAAACGAGAAGCGTGGACTGCAGGCACAATTTGATGCCCGTCTGAACTTGCCGCGATTGTCGCTAAACAACCTCCCGGTGGACGCTTCAGCGGCGCTATTTCGCCGGTCGCAGGCGGTCGGAGAATATGATGCGGCTGGGCAGTTCTTTGTCGACAACAAGATTGAAGGCTCGTCTGTCGGTTATCACGTGTTTACCCCGATGCAGCTCACTGGTACAACCCGGTTTGTGTTGGTTAACCGCGGTTTCGTCAGTCGTGGCTCGGCGTACCCAACGCCGCCGGCGGTGCCGGTTCCCGCCGGCACGATTAATGTGACGGGTATGTTGGTCAGTCCGACAAAAAAATTTCTCGAGTTGGGTGCCGCGCAATCTCCTGACCGTACGTCAAACGCGCCGACAACAACGGTCCCGCTGGGGGCGATCGAGGGCAATGTATGGCAGAACATCACGACCGAGCGCTATCGTGAACGGACCAATCGTGATGTGCTGCCGTTTGTGTTGTTGGCAAGTCCGACCGACTCCGGGTTAACTGCACAGGTTGAGCGACCGGATGCGCGTGTCGAAAAACACATTGAATACATGCTGACCTGGTACTCGTTGGCGGCAACGGTAGTCGTTCTGTGGCTCTCATTGAATCTAAAGTTCGGCAAACCAACAATCTAACAATCTTTCAAATGATGAAATTTCGTATGACTCTTTCACCGCGCACCAAGTTTGTCCTGATGTTCATCCTGTTTTCGCTGCCCATTACCGGCTCGTATCTGATGTTCTTCTTCTGGAAGCCGACCGCCACCAATAATTTTGGCGAGTTGATTGCACCGGTCGTTGCAATGCCGGCGGAAAAATTCTTGTCGATCGATGGCCGCGATGCGCCGGCAGGGGCGGGCGATAATGCGATGCGTGGAAAATGGTTGATTGTCACCAGGGACGGTGGCGCGTGTGATGCCGTCTGTGCAAAGAAACTTTATACGATGCGTCAGGCGCGGCTGATGTTGAGCAAAGATCTTGATCGTGTTGCCCGCGTGTTGTTGATCGATGATGGCGTGGCGCCTACGCCGCAACTTCAGCAGGATTTCGCCGGAACCGCATTTGTCAATGCGAAGGATTCGGCGTGGCTAACCCGGCTGCCGCGCGAGTCCAATGACGTGAGCAACGGACGCGGTTATATCTACGCTGTTGACCCGATGGGAAATCTTTTTATGCGCTACAAGGCTGATGAAGACATCAAGGAACTCGCCGCAGATTTCAGGCGGGTGTTGAAGGCTTCCCAGTTGGGCAAAGACTTTGAAGGCAAATAACTGATGAAAATGAGTGCGATCGAACACGGCGTCATCGGGCTGATCACCCTGGCGATTATTGCCGGCGCATATTTATGGGTTCGTCGCGACCACATTCGTTATCGGCGCCTGATTGCAATCACCACTGTCACCACATTCATCCTGATCATACTTGGTGCATTTGTGCGGCTGTCAGATGCCGGGTTGGGCTGTCCGGATTGGCCCGGCTGTTATGGCAATTTGACACCGCATCATTCTGTAGAAGAAATCCGTGCCGCCGAAGCGGTGCAGCCGGGCGGTTCAGTGACGATCGAAAAGGCCTGGAAGGAAATGGTGCATCGATATCTGGCAATGGTGGTCGGTGCGATGATAGCGGCAATATTCCTTGCCGCCTGGGTAAACCGACGCAATTTTGAGCAGAGCCCAATGCTGCCGTCTTTCCTCGCCGGTGCGGTGATTTTTCAGGCAGCGCTCGGCGCATGGACGGTGACAATGTTATTGAAACCCGCCATCGTAACGTCGCATTTGTTGGGTGGCGTGACCATTCTTGCCCTGCTGACATGGTTGCTTGCCCGCCAGCCTGGAAGCGGAAAGTTTGGGGCGCGTATAATTGCGCCTGCCAGTTTGCGGGTATTTGCGATTATTGCAGCAGTGGTGTTGTTTGCCCAGATTGTGCTCGGAGGCTGGGTCAGTACAAACTATGCGGCACTCGCCTGTACCGATTTGCCAACATGTCACGGGCAGTGGGTGCCAAATATGGATTTCGCAAACGCCTTTCATGTGATCCGTCCGCTGGGTATTGGGCCTGATGGTGAGTTATTGACAATCGAGGCGTTGCGCGCAATTCACTGGATACACCGGCTCGGGGCGATCGTTGTCGTATTGGTCGTAGGCGCGTTTGCCTGGCGCATGATGAGGATAGAAGCAGGCTTCAAGGTTGGCAGGATGTTGGTGGTATTACTCGCCGTTCAAGTATTGCTTGGGCTGTCGAATGTCTGGTTTAGTCTGCCGATTGCGGTGGCGGTCGGACACAACGGTGTGGCGGCATTGCTGCTCGCACTGATGACAGTGATTATTTACCGTTTGAATAAAGCATAAGATTCCGTGGCCGAAAATCTCATCACATACCGGCAGCCGAACGTGCTCGCGCAGTTTATGGTGCTCACCAAACCGCGGGTCAACTCGCTGATCGTATTTACCGCCATTATTGGCATGATGCTGGCGTATCCGGTTGGTTACGCCTGGGATTTGCCGTTGATGATGACCGCAACGGTCGGAATTTGGCTGGTCGCGGGTGCCGCCGCTGCTTTTAATTGTCTGGTCGAACAAGCAATTGATCGAAATATGGCACGGACACGCGCACGGCCAACGGTTGCCGGCACCATTACAACGTGGCAGATTGTGTTGCTGACCGGCGTGGTTGGCGCGATTGGTCTGTTAGTACTTTATCGCTACGTAAACCCATTGACCATGTGGCTGACCCTGGCCACATTTGTCGGTTACGCTGTTATATATACCGTGATTCTAAAACCGGCCACACCACAGAATATTGTCATCGGTGGCGCCTCGGGGGCCATGCCGCCAGTATTGGGGTGGGCCGCAGTCGCAGGTGTGGTCGATCCAAATTCGTTGTTGCTGTTCCTGATTATTTTTGCGTGGACACCGCCGCACTTTTGGGCATTGGCACTGTATCGGAAAAACGAGTATGCCAAGGCCGGGGTGCCGATGCTACCGGTCACACATGGTGATCAATTCACCAAACTGCACCTGTTGTTGTACACATTCATGCTTGCTGCGGCAACTTTGCTGCCATTCGCCGTTGGTATGGCAAAGTGGTTCTATCTGTTATGCGCATTGATTCTAAATGGCGTCTTTATCTATTTCGCGATAGAGCTTTACCGCGCTTATACCGATGCGCTGGCAAAACGGACCTTCAATTTTTCCATTCTCTATCTGGCGCTGCTATTCGCGGCATTACTACTCGATCATTACGCACCACTGATCGGTCGTTGGTTCTGATATGCGTTTTTTGAACCTGGCGTGCATCGCCGTCATGTTGTTGTTGATGGGTTGCGATGTTGCAAAACAACCATTTCACAGCGTCGACATCACCGGCATTCAAGGTTACGGTAGTGATTTTCGACTGATCGACCATACGGGGAAGCCGCGCACGATGGCGGATTTTCGCGGCAAGGTTGTGGCCATTTTTTTTGGATTTACTTTTTGTCCGGACGTTTGTCCAACCACGCTATCAGACATGCGTCAGGTGATGCAACAACTCGGTCCGCAAAGTGAAAAGTTGCAAGTTTTGTTTGTAACGGTTGATCCAAAACGTGACACCGCTGAAGTGCTCGGTAAATATGTGCCGTCATTTAATCCGTCTTTTCTCGGCCTATATGGTGATGATGCGGCCACGACAAAGGTGACAAAAGATTTCAAGATTGTCGCGCGGGTTGTCAACGGCAAGACGACCGATTCTTATACAGTCGATCATACGGCCGGTATGCTGATTTTTGACGGACAGGGACGTTTGCGATTGATGACACCATATGGTTTAGGCGTGGACAAAATAACCACCGACATCAAGCGATTGATGTAATTTTTCAAGGGAAATAAAAAATGACGATTCAACGCCTGCACGTTGGCAAACGCCTTTCTGAAGCGGCAATCTACAACAACACCATCTATCTGGCCGGACAGGTCGCCGAAGACAACACACAAGACATTGGCGGCCAAACTAGACAGGTGCTGGCTGCCATCGATAAGTTGCTTGCCGAAGCCGGCAGCGATAAGACCAAACTCCTTCAGGTCACAATTTTTGTTGCCGATATGAAGGATTTTCCCGGTATGAACGCGGTATGGGATGGATGGGTGGTGCCGGGCGCCACCCCGCCGCGCGCGACGGTCGAAGCCAAATTAGCCAAGCCCGAGTGGCGGGTAGAGATGGTGGTGGTTGCGGCAAAGGGCGGGAACTAGCGCCGGCGTCTCTCAGCCGCAATGACCGCAGGACAGTAGGCAAAAAAAAGGGCGCCGACGGCGCCCTTTTTTATCATGCCGTCGCTATTCAGCGCGATTACGCTGCGACATACGCCGTCAACGCCAACTTCATTTTTTGCATTGCCTTGGCTTCAATCTGGCGAATCCGCTCGGCTGAAACCCCATACTCCGCGGCCAGCTCGTGCAATGTTTTCTCAGTGCCTTCGCCTTCCTGAACCAACCAGCGCGACTCAATGATTCGACGGCTGCGATCATCGAGAGACCCCAACGCCGCCGCCATTCCTTCCGTTGCAGCAACTTCTTTTTGCATCGCGCCCAGACGGGTTGCCGGATCAACAGTATTGTCCTGCAGATACGCGATCGGGCTCACCCAGTTTTCATCATCACCATCATTGGGCTCAAGGGAAATTTCCTGACCCGTGAGGCGTTTTTCCATTTCTGTAACGTCGGTTTCTTTCACGTTCAACTGGCGCGCAACTTCCTTGACCTCGGATGGCGAGAGCGTGCCAAAGTTGGGCTTCATCGAGCGCAGGTTAAAAAATAGTTTGCGCTGCGCTTTGGTGGTTGCGATCTTTACAATGCGCCAGTTTTTCAAAATGTATTCGTGTATTTCCGCCTTGATCCAATGGACGGCGAATGAAACCAGACGCACACCGCGATCCGGGTCAAAACGTTTTACCGCCTTCATCAGGCCGATATTGCCTTCCTGAATCAAATCCGCATGCTGCAGGCCGTAGCCTGCGTAATTTCTGGCAATGGCGACAACGAGGCGAAGGTGGGACATGACCATTTCAGAAGCAGCCGCAAGATCACCGCGCTCTTTCAGCGCAACACCTAGCTCGTGCTCGCGCTGGGGCGTGAGCAATGGGATGCGATTGACGCTGGAAATGTAATTTTCAAGACTCGCCACCGACAGTGCTGGCAAGTTCATTGAGGTTGCTGTTGTCATGTTTGAACTCCTTTTTGGCCAAATCAGGTCGAACTAGCTTGTTTCAAGCCATTGAACCATCAATGACCTGAATTTTAGCACTCCTGCGTTAAGAGTGCTAATTGACCCAGACGTTCAATTAGAATTCGGGAAAATCAATACCACGATCGGTATGTAGTGAGTGCTAACTCCGTCACAGTGCCCAAAAAATAGGAAATCTCATTCATCAGAGCAGCCGGGGGTAGATTCAACGATGCGGCCTACTGGGCCGCACGCCGGCGGAAAAAACCAAATTTATCGGTTATGCGCCGACTTCAATTTGCCGCCAGTACATTGACACCGAAACAAATGCACCGGCCCAGCCGAGCATACTCCCAGCGAGAACAATGATTATTGACTGCAAGAAGCTCGGTGCCCGCAATGTAAAATCGGCACCGTATGACGTTGCGAGTGCATTGACCTCGCCGCCAATCCAAATGGTGAGACCTGCCACGGCGAGCACCGCTATCAAGCCAGCCAAAGCGCCCTGCAACGCGCCAAAGTAGAGAAACGGCCGGCGCACAAAGCGCCGGGTGGCACCAATCAGTCGGGCGACGATAATTTCGTCCTTTTGGGTAAGCATTTGCAACCGGATGGTGTTGCCAATGACGAACACAACAGCCGCCGACAAGACGAGTCCGAACAGAATCACCAGCCGCTGTGCGAAATTGACAAACCGGGCAAGCTTTTTTGCCCACTCGAAATCCATTGTCACGGTCTCAATCTTTGGAATGTTGCCAATTTCGAGGCGCATTCGCTCAAGTGCTGCTGGGTCGTTCGATTTCGGCTTGATGGCAAACGCATGCGGCAGCGGATTATTGTCAATACCTGCGAGCAGGTCGGCCAGATTCGTGATCCTTTTCATTTCCGCCAAAGCCGCCTCACGCGGGATGAAGCGAACGGCTGCGGAATTTTCCAATGCCCGCAATTTTTTTTCAATCTCCCTCACGTCCGCATCGTTTGCCGCGAGAACGAGGTACACGTTCACACTCGGGTCAGTGTTTAAGCGGGTCGCAGCACTGGTTACATTGGCAAATACAACGTATAGCGCCAATGGTAATAAGATCGCGACGGCAATTACTGCGATCGACAGGCAGGCTGCCAATGGCTGGGCACGCATCCGCGCAAGCGCACGTGCCAATGCCCTGGCATGAGATGTCAGCCAACTATTCATTCAACAAGTTTCCCATGATCAATTTCAATACGCCTGCACTGGAGGCGCTCCAGCCCGATGACATCGTGGGTCGATAACAGCACAGTCACACCGACCTGATTGAACGACTTGAATAAATCGATAATGGTCGCAGCATAGGATTGATCGAGATTGCCGGTGGGCTCATCAGCAATCAAAATGGACGGGCGATTGACAATCGCCCGGGCGATACACAGACGTTGCTGTTCACCACCCGAAAGCGCAATCGGGTACGCCTTTTCACGGCCGAGAAGTCCGACTTTGTCGAGCGCAGCACGCACCCGTTTTCCGGTTTCGACGCGGGTGAATCCGGCAATTTCCAACGGTAAAGCAACGTTGGCAAAAACGTTGCGTTCAAACAAAAGTTTGTGATCCTGAAAGACCAATCCAAGGTTGCGGCGCAGAACCGCAAGCCCCGCTTCTTTGAGTTGTGAAAGATTTTGATTGTTTACCAGGACATGGCCGGCGTTGGCGAGCTCAATCCCCGCCGCGAGCCTTAGCAGCGTGGATTTTCCCGCGCCGGAGTGGCCGGTCACGGCGACCATTTCGCCTTTTTCAACTGTGAGCGATACGCTCTTCAAGGCCTCAAAGCCGTTTTCATATCGCTTGGATGTTGATGCAAAAACAATCATGATTGAATCATCTTCGCGGATATAGCTATTGTTTGAGGCCTAAAAGAGTGCATCGACAAATTCCTTTGCCACAAACGGACGCAAATCATCAATCGCCTCACCGACACCAATGAATCTGACAGGAATAGGATTGCCTGAGCGCTCCATCGCCAAGGCAGCAATCATGCCGCCTTTGGCGGTTCCATCGAGCTTTGTGATAACCAAACCCGTCAACCCGATCGCATCATCAAAAATCTTGACTTGCGAATGCACATTCTGCCCGGTGTTCGCGTCAACGACCAATAACGTTTCATGGGGCGAACCGGCATCCGCCTTGGCGATCACACGTTTGACCTTGCGAATTTCTTCCATCAGATGCAGTTGGGTCGGCAGCCTGCCGGCGGTATCGGCAAGCACAACATCAATGCCGCGCGCTTTTGCCGCATTGATGGCATCAAAAATAACGGCAGCCGCGTCACCACTTTCCTGCGCGATGACGGTGACGTTATTGCGCCTGCCCCATTCGATCAGCTGTTCGCGTGCCGCCGCACGAAACGTGTCGCCGGCAGCCAATAGAACTGACAGCCCCTGCGATTGAAAGTATTTGGCAAGCTTGCCAATTGTTGTTGTCTTACCCGCGCCATTCACGCCGGCAATCATGATCACAAACGGTTTGGCACTGGTTGCGTCCAGCGGTTTTTCCAACGGCGTGACCAGGGTGGTCAATACCGACTTAAAAGCTGATTGCAACAAATCACCGCTGGCGATTTTTTGTTCCCGCTGTATGATCTTTAAGTCTGCAATCAGTTTTTCCGCCGCGCGAATACCGACATCCGCAGTGACTAATGCCACCTCAAGTTCGTCGTAAAGCTGCTCGTCAACCGTGGGATATCGCCCGAAAAGTTCCGTGACATCGGTGCTCAATACCGCGCGCGATTTTGCAAGGCCTGCTTTTAGGCGGGAAAACCAGCTGGTGTCGGCCGTCTGTGGATCTGCCAACGGAGGCTTGGGTGAAAATATCGAGAACAAGTGTAATGACCGGAGTTTGTTTTCACCATTTTAGGCGAGTATGGACCCTGATGGAGCGGAAGATAGCAACGGATTGAGTTGAACAGAAGCCGTGCGAAACTAACGCCAATGACGCTGAACAACAAAAATCGGATTCGAATTGTGGGCGGCCGTTGGCGAAGCCGAATTATTGGGTTTCCCGATGTGGCTGGTCTGCGCCCGACGGCCGACCGTGTGCGCGAGACCCTGTTCAATTGGCTGGGCCAAACCCTGCATGGAAAGTATTGCCTTGATGCGTTTGCCGGTAGTGGTGCATTGGGCTTTGAGGCGGCGTCGAGGGGAGCCGCAAGTGTGACAATGTGTGAGAGCGATAGGTCTGCATTGGCATCGCTACGCGCTAACGCGCTGGCGCTGGAGGCGACCAATTGCACAATTGTCCCGGGTGATAGCATTGGTTGGCTGCGTCGTTCAGCGACCAAATTTGACGTTGTATTTTGTGACCCACCATTCGAGGCGGACCTGCATGAGCAGTTTTTGATCGAAATCGCGGAGCATATTGATCCTGAATCGCTGGTTTATGTCGAATCTGGCACGCCCTTGGACAAACTGTCTGTCGTTGCGGCCCGTTTTGACTTGGTGAAATCGGCCAAAGCCGGCGGGGTGTTTTTTGGGTTGCTTCAGTTGAAGACAACAGGCTAAGATACGTTTGCCGCCCATAAACAGTCCAAACATACCAACCAGTCATGATTCGAGCCGTATATCCAGGAACGTTTGATCCCCTTACCAAAGGCCACGAAGATCTCGTGGCGCGCGCGGCCAAGCTGTTCGGCGAGGTGATTGTTGCAGTTGCGCACAGCCAGGCAAAAAAGCCGTTTTTTACGTTGGAGGAACGCGTTGGCATGGCGCGCGAGATTTTGGCTGCCTATCCGAATGTAAAAGTACTTGGTTTTGCAGGCCTGTTGTCCGACTTCTTGAACAAGCATGACGCCAATGTCATTTTGCGTGGGCTGCGCGCCGTGTCGGATTTTGAGTATGAATTCCAAATGGCCGGCATGAACCGGCGTCTGAATCCGGGTGTCGAGACCATGTTTGTCACGCCATCTGATAAGTACATGTTCATCTCGGCAACAATTGTGCGGGAGATTGCCGTGCTTGGCGGCGATGTATCGGATTTCGTCCACCCTCTTGTGATGAATGCGCTGAAAACCAAGGTTGGCAAATAATGGCTGTCGGAAAATGGCGCTAAAAATTACCGATCAGTGCATTAACTGTGATGTATGCGAGCCGGAGTGTCCGAACAGCGCGATCTATCAGGGCGTTGAGATTTATGAGATTGACCCCGCCAAGTGCACCGAATGTGTCGGGCATTTTGATACCCCGCAATGTCGCGAAGTCTGTCCTGTCGACTGTATTCCACTCGACGAAATGCATATCGAGACCAAGGAAGTGTTGCATCAGAAATTTATCAGACTTACATTGGCGAAGGACAAAATTGCCGCATAAGCGTCGTTCGCTGAGCCATTTTGTGGGTATGTTATCGAACGGGATGAACCGTATTGCTTTCGGCGCGGTGTGTTGCTGTCCTCAAGTGTCTCTGCGGCGCTTGCCGCTGAATCGGTCGAGGCCGTCCCGCGCAAAACTGAGCGCAGCATGTTTTGACTTGATCACGTCAAGATTTGCCTGAACTTCGGCAATTTTTTCCGCAAGATCGAGTTCAGCCGATCGAATCAGCTCGACTTTTCCGGCGCGGTCCTTCATACGATTATGTAATTGTCCAACCGGGGTTTCGATGCCGCTGAAAACACCGCGCATCCATGACGCAGATTCGCGGTGGGCAATCTCAAACACGTTAACGATCCGTGGTGCGATGGATGACATGAACTGCTCAGCCAGCGTGCCGGGACGTCTGACCAGCAAATTTCCGGTGCGGGTGAGCTCGGTCGTCGCAATTTCTTCCGCCTTGTCGATTTCGATCAGGAAACGGTGTGTCGCAAAGGAATGGATTTCGTGTCGCCCAAGACCAAGGCTGCGAAACGTCTTTTCGCCGAGATTTCCGAATACCAGCCGAATATTTTCAAGTTTGGTGTCAATGGCGGCAATTCGTGCGCGTGCCGCCGCAAAATATGCTTGAAGCGCCTCGCCGGTTTTCCCCGGCAAGATACTGCCGGCGATCAATGTGCGGGTGACATCAGCATCGCTCTTGGCGTGAACAGGGCTGGTCAGATCGGCGAGCTCTTTGCTGAGTGCGGTATGAATTGGTTTGACCACCCGAAGTTCCTCGAATGCCGCCACCAATATCGACATTTTGCTGTCGGCATCAGCGTTGATCGTGTTGGTAAGTTGCAGGTTCTTGTGGCGTAATTCACCCAGCGCACGCAGTCCCTCCAACGCCTGAAAACGGGCTTGGTCAAGCGCGGCTTGTATTTCATCAAGCGTTGTCGACAGCGTTGACAAGATATCGTTGCTGAGCGCCGCCTGGCGCTGGTCTGGCAGGTTGGTGGCCAACGCCTGTTCCAGACGGAAAAGCCTGCTTTTTAATACGACATCCGGACTTTGTTCAAACTTGCCGGCCAGCGCCTGCGCAGCCGAGATAGCAATTACTTTCATCGGCTCAATGCGCATCAGATCCGCAACGTCCTGGACACGTTTGTCAATCTCGCGCAACCAAAGCTGGTCCGACTCCTTCTGCTCTTGCGGCGACTCGACTTTTAGGAGGTCAATCTTATTGACGGCAACCAATCGAGCCTGCGTTGACTCTACGCGCTCGCGGTCACGTAGATTGCGGGCGCCGCCCAAAGCGTCCTTCCAAATTGCAAGATCGCGTTTGGTGACCCCCTCGGCGGCATCCAGCACAACAATGACTGCATCTGCAGCGGGAATATTCTCTCGCGTAAATTCAGGTTCGACTGTCAGTGCGGACAATCCCGGCGTGTCGATGACAACCAGCCCGGCATCAAGCAACGGATGCGGGAAGTTAATCAACGCATAGCGCCAGCAAGGCACCTCGACCCATCCGCTTTCCCTGCCAGTATTGACCAGTGAGTCCTTGTGTAGACCCCACGACAATGCATCGGCGAGCGTGACACGCCTGGTCTCGGCGAGCGCCGCAAATGCGTGTTGCATGCTTTCGGGGTTATCGGCATCAAAGGAAATGCTGCGCCAGGCATTTTTGTCATCGTAAATGTCCCTGAATCGCTGCGGCAATTCACGTGACTCGATGGGCAATAGTCGCAAACCGGTCTTTTGGTTTCGATCAAACCGAATCTCGGTGATGCATCTTGTCGCGTGTATATCGCCAGAGGGAAGCAGGCGGCAACCCAAATCGGAAAAAAACATCGCGTTGATGAGTTCAGATTTTCCGCGCCCGGCCTCGGCGACAAAAATAATGGTGATGGCTTCGGCTTGGACGGCGGCGTTGAGTGCGGAAAAAGTTGCTGACAATTCGGCGTTGTCATAACCATGTTCGCGCAGAAAATCGCCAACCCGCGCGATTTGTGCCGTAATCCCGTAGCGCCACGATTGCAGCGTCGCTAGACGTTCTGTCAGTGCATGTTTTGGTTGCATTTGACGATATTAATGGCGCGTGGGCTTTCTGAGCGGAGATGATTCCCGTTCAATTATCGCTGACATTGCGGGCAATAGTAGGTGCTGCGCTGCCCCTGGCGTATTGCATGAATTATCCCATTGCACCTTGCACATGGTTCCCCGGCACGGTCATAGGCGTGGGTTTCAAGCTGAAAGTGTCCCTGCTGACCATCCGCTTTGACATAGTTTCGCAGGCTTGATCCACCCGCTTCAAGAGCGCGGTTCAATATTTGCTGAATTGCGGCGGCCAGTTCGTCATACCTTTTGCGGGAAATGCGACCGGCAGCCGTGGTCGGCCTGATGCCGGCGATAAAGAGTGCTTCGGATGCGTAGATATTGCCAACGCCAACCACGACGTTCGCGTTCATGATGAATTCTTTAACGCTGATTGAACGTCCGCGCGAAATATCGAACAGATGTCGACCATCAAACAACCCGTCAAGGGGTTCGGGGCCGAGGTTGTCCAACAGTGGGTGTGACGGATTCGGACCGCCAATCCATAACATTGCACCGAATCGCCGTGGGTCGTGATAACGGACAAGGATTTTGTCGTCGAAAATGATATCGACATGGTCATGCTTTGCAACGGCGATTGACGGATGGGTCACAAACAAAGAGCCTGACATACCCAGGTGGCATAACAAAAACCCACCGCCCGACGCTGATTCAATATCCCACAAGAGGTATTTACCCCGGCGCGATATGCCGCCGACAACACGTTGTGCTAGATGCTTTGCAAGGCTTGCTGGGATCGGCCAGCGCAGCCTTCGATCACGTACCGTCACACCGATGATTTTATTGCCGAGGACCGCAGGCAGCAGGCCGCGGCGTGTTGTTTCGACTTCCGGGAGTTCGGGCATGGTTAATTCAGTCGTTGGGATGCAATTGTAGATTTTGACACGTCAAGTCTTTCGGGTTTGGCAATGGATTTATTGCTGAGAAAAGCCGCTTCATGCGCTATGATGCGGAGATGAAAGACTTATCCCGATTGTTATCTGCATCCAACCAATTAACGCCGTCAAATTTCGTGGCACGGCCATTATTGATGACTCGGGCGGCTGCCGTATTGCTGTTCATGGGGGTGTGCGCCAGCGCCGAACAAGTGTTGGCGCAATCGGTTCCGCCTGCTGGCGGTCGTAGCAAACCGGTATTGACTGCGCCGCCGCCGGCAAACGCAAGTCTTACGCAGACAGGGTTGCCACAAATTTCGACGCAGCAGGCAATGTATCAGTTTCTGATCGCCTAAATCGCCGGGCAGCGCGGGCGTACGGAGCTTGCCGCACAGGGAATGTTAGATCTGGCTATCCGCACGCGCGACCCGCGTGTCGCCCGTCGTGCGGCAGAAATTGCATTTCAGGCGCGGCAAACCAACGAGGCAAAAGAGGCCCTGCTGATATGGCTCGAACTGGAACCGGAATCCCAGGTTGCCAGGCAAGCGCTTGGTGCACTGCTTGGTACACAAGGACCGCTCGACAAGGTATTTGAAACGATGTCCCAATGGCTCAAGGTCGGGAGCGCTGAAATAAAGTACGGAAAAGTGCTTTTCGCGCAAATGCCATATCTATTGGCGCGGTATCCGGACCGACAGAAAATTGCGATGGCGGTTGCTGAATTTTCGCTCCCATATCAACATCTGGCCGAGGCGCAATTTGCAGTCGGCGTGACGGCGATGTTGGCGGGCAATCGTGAGGCAGCAACTGCCGGTCTCAATAACGCACTCAAAATACGCCCCGATTTTTCCCGGGCGGCTATTGCCATGGCGCAACTGATTCGTGGCGGCGGCGAAAATGGTCTCGCGGATGGCGCGCCGGATGCCGACGGCGCCGCCGCAAATTTTTTCGCGGGCTATTTGCGCACATACCCTGGCGCGACTGATGTGCGAATTGCACATGCACGCTTGTTGGTCGGTATGCGCGCGCTTTTGGAGGCGAGGGAGGGTTTTCGGCGAGCAGCAAAGGAAATCCCGACAGATCCTGAATTGGCGTATGCAATAGGGCTAATTTCGTTGCAGATCGAGGACTGGGCTGAAGCCGAGAACCAGTTTGTGCGCACCCTCGACCTGCAGCCAAGGGACAAAAATCCGGTTTATTTCAATCTCGCTGCCGTGGCCGAGGGAAAAAAGGATGCCGACAGCGCATTGAACTGGTATCGCCAGATTGTTGGTGGTGATTATTTTGTTGGTGCACAGCTGAAAATTGCGAACCTGCTCGTCAAGCGTGATGGGTTCGAGGCGGGGCGACGATTCATCAAGGCCGTGCAAAAGGCCCATGAAGTGGACGGCGATTCGTCGGAAACCGGAACACAATTAGTGCTGGCGGAAGTACAGTTTCTGCGCGAGTCGGGCGGCGCCAAGGCGTTTGCTGAAGCCTATCAGGTGTTGACGGCCGCGCTCGAGAAAAAGCCGGAATCAACCGAACTGAGGTATGACCGTGCCATGTTGGCGGAAAAACTGAATCGTCTTGACGCGATGGAAGAAGATATTCGTACGGTAATCAAGATCAAACCAGACCACGCACACGCCTATAACGCGTTAGGCTACACGTTGGTTGAGCGCGGAATTCGTCTGGATGAGGCATATCAGTTGATTCAAAAAGCGTTGAGTATTGCGCCGGGAGACCCGTTTATTCAGGACAGTCTGGGTTGGGCGCAATTCAAACTCGGCCGGCAAGACGACGCATTGGTGACACTTGAACGAGCGTACGCCGTCCGCCGCGATCCCGAGATTGCCGCGCACCTGGGTGAGGTGATGTGGCGTTTGGGCAAGCGCAATGAGGCAATCCTACTCTTGCAGAATGCACTCAAGGAGTTTCCGGGCAATGCGGGGCTTACCGCTGTCATGGAGCGCCTTGCCCGCTGATGAAAGTGTGATGACCAAGAAGATGTTGTGTATTTGCATGTTCATCAAATCCGCGGCGCCCACACATGCCAGATTGGCAGGAATTGTGCGGGCGGCCATCGTGACTTCTGCCGTTTTTGCAATGGGCGGCTGCGCGTTCGTGCCGGTTGCCGATCAACGGTCTGCCCCGCCAAACGGTCCGGCGCCAACGGCTGTTTTTGTCGAACGATTTGAGCTCACAGCCAGAATCAGCGTGCGAGTGTCTGAAAAGGTCGATACCGCAAAAATAACCTGGGTGCGCCTTCCGCCAAATGAAACCCTGCGAATTTCTACACCGTTTGGCAGCCAGATCGCGGAAGTCATTGCCGACAAAAATGGTGCATCTGTCAGTCGTGCCGGGCACGGAGATGTCTCTGCTAGCGCGGCAAGCGTTGCTGATTTGATGGCGGCAGTGATTGGTGTGCGGCTTGATACGGCAGCACTTGCGCGCTGGGTTCAGGGATTTGATTTGCAGACCACCGTGGAGTTGGTCTCGTTTCCCGAGGCAGGCGTAAATCAAACATGGAATGTGCGGGCGGAAAACTTTCGGATAATTGACGGCGTTCGCGTTGCCACGCGGCTGGATGCGATTGCGGGTGATATCGTTGTTCGTGTTGTCATTGATGAATTTCGGGCACGTTGATGGCTGCCGAAACTTTTTTTGCCCCGGCCAAATTGAATCTCTTTCTGCACGTGACGGGACGCCGTGCGGACGGATACCATTCGCTGCAGTCGATATTTACGATGCTTGATGTAGGCGACACCATCCACATCAATATACGAAATGATGGCGAAATTCGGCAGATAGGCGAAATCGCGGGCGTTTCTGCCGCGGGCAATCTGGCAATTCTGGCCGCAAAGGCGCTAAAGCGGGCAACCGACTGCCCGCTGGGTGCGGATATTGGGCTGACCAAGATAACCCCGATGGGAGCCGGCCTGGGGGGTGGCAGCTCGGATGCGGCGACGGTATTGTTGGCACTGAACTTGCGTTGGAAACTGGCGCTGACCAATGCGGAATTGCGTGCCATCGGCGTCAAACTGGGTGCGGACGTCCCGTTTTTCCTGTTAGGCCAGACCGCTTTCGCCGAGGGGGTGGGTGAGGTATTGTCTGCGATCAATATCCCACTCTGGTGGTATGTTGTTTTGACGCCAAATGTGCATGTTTCAACCCCATTTGTCTTCAGCCATCCAGATTTGACAAGAGCGACGGCAAGCGTCAAAATAGCGGACTTTTCGGCGGCCGGCATTGCAGACGCGTTTTTGCGTACCACAAACGATTTGCAAGCGGTTGTTTTGAAAGCGTTTCCAGCAGTCGCAGCAAGTCTCGCGGCGCTGTCTGAAGTCTCCAAAAAATCGGTATTTGGTGCGCGGATGACAGGTTCTGG
>JANMNT010000156.1:0-5771 GCA_031368465.1 Burkholderiales bacterium | reverse complement strand
CCCATCTTGCCGAAGTTTGGAATGGAGGGGTCTTGCTCGATGTAATCCGTCCCCTGAATTCCATTGATCCAGGTGGTAATGCGCGCCCCGTCGGCCCGGATGACATACTCGTTCCAACCCGAACAAAGTTGCGCGGCGCCGCAGGTGCCCGAACTATTCGAAACGGTAATGGCATTGTCAACCGTCGATGCACGCACGGTTGCGGAAACAGTTTGTGTCTTGGGTGGTGCCGAGCCGTCGCGAATTTCCAATGTGACTGCGGTGTCCGTTGTCACATTATTCGGCCGAACGGTAAAGGTTGATCCACTGACGGTCGGGTTGGGAATAACCGTCGGGTTCTGAGAGGCCACCACATATGGTGAACGACCGCCAGAAATGGTGAACGTCGTTGACTCATTCGGGTACACGCTGGCGGTTGACGGCAGCACTGTCACGGGGTTGTCAGGCGAATTGGTGGGAGCAGCCGCACCGCCACCACCGCAGGCTGCGAGCAATGCCGCCGCGCCTATTGCCAACGATGCCGCCAACAGGCGATTTATCCAGCGACTCTTTGTATCGAGATGGCTCATTTGAGCCGCATTGCCGGTAAGAAGTTGATTAGCCACGGCGTATCCCTCTTTTGTCATCGATTGAAGAAGAAACCTGCAGGTCGACCGTTTTGCAAAATGTTTCGTCGAAGACCATGAAACACCTCGTTTGAAAACTGCAAATTTCTTCAAAATTATGAAGTTATCTCGCTTTATTAAAGCGCAACTTTCACTTAGTTGCAAGCGATTATGCGCCGATTTTGTGACGTTTTGAGCGACTTACGGGTTTTCGGTTGCCCTGATCGAGGGTCGTTGGCCCACTCATGCCAGACCAGCGTCCCGCCGGTAAGTGCGATAGTAGTCTGACTTCCGGCTGTTTTCGGCGTCTTTTTGCCCGCCGGATCGCGCGACCCATTGACCCAGGTCGGTTCGCCCCTTATTGCACCGCACCAATTAGCACGCTATGATGCGGACTGCCGGACAAGTCATTGTTTTTCAGCCAATTGCGCCACCCTATCCCGTTGCCAGTCACGCTGAATCCGCCAAGGCCAAAAGCCGAATCTCCCGGACGTTGTCACGCGCAAGAAGCCGCTTGGTCGGTTTTTTGCGTGAAAATTCAATTCAGGTTCAGATGAGAGACCGTTTTGTTGGCCCACCTGATTCGTCGGTGTTTGGCAACACGGTCCGCGTTTATTGGAGATTTCCCGTTATGCCGCATCCACCCGCACAGCCGCCTTCAGACCAACCCGGCGAACAGGGCCTTTACAGCCCGCATAACGAACACGACGCCTGCGGTGTCGGCTTTATTGCGAATATCAAGGGCAAAAAGACCCACTCAATGGTCGCGCAGGGCCTGAAGATTCTCGACAATCTTTCGCACCGGGGTGCGACCGGATACGATCCGTTGCTTGGCGATGGTGCCGGCATTCTGATCCAATTGCCGGATTTGCATTTGCGCCGCGCCTGCGGCAAACAGGGCATCACGTTGCCGGCAATCGGCCACTACGGTGTTGGCATGGTATTTTTGCCACAGGAGCCTGCCTCGCGCATGGCTTGTGAGCAGGAGATCGAGCGAGCCATTCACAACGAAGGCCAAATTCTGCTTGGCTGGCGCAATGTGCCGACCAATAATCAAGGTCTGTCGAAAGCCACCATTGCGGTCGAACCGGTGATCCGTCAGGTGTTTGTCGCGCGCGGTGCCAGCGATATGTCGCAGGACGACCTCGAGCGCAAGTTGTACATTATCCGCAAAGGTGCCGGACACGCGATTCAGGCGCTCAACCTGCGCCATGGCAAAGAATTTTACGTCCCGTCGTTTTCAACCCGCACCATCGTCTACAAGGGCATGTTGCTGGCAGATCAGGTCGGCAAGTACTACACCGACCTGCAGGACCCGGCCATGGTCACCGCATTGGCGCTGGTCCACCAGCGTTTTTCAACCAACACCTTTCCGACCTGGGATCTCGCGCATCCGTTTCGTATGGTCGCGCACAACGGTGAAATCAACACGCTGCGTGGCAACGTCAATTGGATTCGTGCACGTCAGCAGTCAATCGCCTCACCGATCCTCAAGGACGACCTGAAAAAAATCTGGCCGCTGATTTACGACGGCCAATCGGATTCGGCGTCGTTTGATAACTGCCTTGAAATGCTGGTGATGGGCGGCTATTCGCTTGCCCACGCGATGATGATGATGATTCCGGAAGCATGGAGCGGTCATAAATTGATGGATGAGGATCGTAAAGCCTTCTACGAATACCACGCGACATTGATGGAGGCGTGGGATGGCCCGGCGGCGATGGCATTTACCGACGGCCGCCAGATTGGCGCGACGCTCGATCGCAACGGCCTGCGTCCGGCACGATACATATTGACTGATGACGATATGGTGGTGCTCGCGTCCGAAGCGGGTGTGCTCGATATCCCGGAAGAAAAAATTGTCAAAAAATGGCGCTTGCAACCTGGGCGCATGTTTCTGGTCGATATCGAGCGCGGCAAGATCATCAACGATGACGATCTCAAAAATGATCTGGCAACGGCCAAGCCGTATCGTGAATGGGTCACGCAGGCGCGCATTCGTTTGGATGAATTACCCGAACCGGCCCCGTCGGAGCCGACCACCGTCAGCCTGCTCGACCGTCAACAGGCGTTCGGTTACACGCAGGAAGATCTTAAAGTCATCATGGCACCGATGGTGCAAAACGGCATTGAAGCAACCGGCTCAATGGGCAACGACTCGCCGCTGGCGGTGATGTCGGACAAGCCGCGCAATTTGTATCACTACTTCAAACAATTGTTTGCGCAGGTGACCAATCCACCGATTGATCCGATTCGCGAAGAGTTGGTCATGTCGACCGCCATCACCATTGGGCCACGGCCAAACCTGCTCGATATCGACCACACCGACCCGGGCCGCTGGCTTGAGGTTCCGCAACCGGTGTTGACCACCTCCGACATGGAGAAGATCCGCCACATCGATCTATTCACCGGTGGTTATTTACGCAGCGAGGAATTGGATATCACCTACCCCGCCGCGTGGGGCCCCGAAGGTATTGAAGCGGCCATGGCGAGCTTGTGTGCACACGCCGAAGACGCGTTGCGTCTTGGTTTTAATCTATTGATCGTGTCGGATCGCAAAATCGACGCCGCGCGTGTTGCCATTCCGGCGTTGCTCGCAGTCGGTGGCATTCACCAGCATCTGGTGCGCAAGGGCCTGCGAACCTCGACCGGGTTGGTGGTCGAAACCGGCTCGGCGCGCGAGACGCATCACTTTGCGCTGCTCGGCGGCTTTGGCGCCGCCGCGGTGCATCCGTATCTCGCGCTCGAGACGCTGCATCATTTGCAAGGCTACATTGGTGAATATGACCAGCAAGAGGCCGAGAAAAAATACATCAAGGCAGTCTCAAAGGGCTTGCTCAAAGTGATGTCGAAGATGGGAATTTCGACCTACCAAAGTTATTGCGGCGCGCAGATTTTTGAAGCCGTTGGATTGTCGTCTGCATTTATCAAACAGTATTTCACCGGTACCGCGTCAAACATCGAGGGCATCGGCATTTTCGAAATTGCCGAGGAGGCCATGCGCTTGCACCAAAAAGCGTTCGGCGATGATCCGGTTCTACGCACCCAGCTCGACGCCGGCGGCGAATACGCTTACCGTGTGCGCGGCGAAGAACACATGTGGACACCGGATGCGATTGCCAAATTGCAACATTCAACGCGCAACAATTCCTACGACACGTACAAAGAGTACGCCAAGATCATCAACGACCAAACACGCCGCCATATGACCTTGCGCGGCCTGTTCGATTTGAAGCCGCTGGGTGAGCCGGTGCCGCTTGCCGAGGTCGAATCCGCCAAAGACATCGTCAAACGTTTTGCCACGGGCGCCATGTCGCTCGGCTCGATTTCAACCGAAGCCCACGCCACGCTGGCGATTGCCATGAATCGTATCGGCGGCAAATCCAATACCGGCGAAGGCGGTGAGGATCCCAAACGATTTATTCCTATTGCACAAGATGGTGAATCGCTCAAGAGCAAACTCGGTGATGCGGTGGTTGCCGAGATCGCCTCGAGCCCGCTGAAAAAAGGCGATTCATTGCGCTCCAAAATCAAACAGGTTGCCTCGGCACGGTTTGGGGTGACAGCTGAATATTTGCAATCGGCCGATCAAATCCAGATCAAGATGGCGCAAGGCGCCAAGCCCGGTGAAGGCGGCCAATTGCCCGGACACAAAGTATCGGAATACATCGGCCAATTGCGTTTTTCGACGCCAGGTGTCGAATTGATTTCACCGCCACCCCATCACGATATTTATTCGATCGAAGATTTGGCACAATTGATTCACGATTTGAAGAACGCCAATTCACGCGCATCGATCTCGGTCAAGCTGGTGTCCGAAGTCGGCGTGGGAACGGTTGCCGCGGGCGTGGCAAAAGCCAAGGCCGATCATGTGACCATCGCCGGACACGACGGCGGCACCGGCGCATCACCGGTGTCGTCGATCAAACATGCCGGCACGCCGTGGGAGCTGGGACTGGCTGAAACGCAGCAAACACTGGTATTGAACCGTTTGCGCGGACGCATTGCCGTGCAGGTTGACGGCCAGCTCAAGACCGGGCGCGACGTGGTGATCGGCGCATTGCTTGGCGCGGATGAATTTGGCTTTGCAACGGCACCACTGGTGGTCGAAGGCTGCATCATGATGCGCAAATGCCACCTCAATACCTGCCCGGTTGGCGTCGCCACACAAGACCCGTTATTGCGCAAGAAATTTTCCGGACAACCCGAGCATGTTGTGAACTACTTCTTTTTTGTCGCCGAAGAGGTTCGCGAGATCATGGCCAGTCTGGGTGTTCGCCGCTTTGACGAATTAATTGGCCGCGCGGATTTGCTCGATACCCGCAAAGGTGTTGATCACTGGAAAGCGAAGGGGCTCGACTTTGCAAAAATCTTCCATATGCCGGCCATGCCGGCATATGTTTCACGTCTGCATACCGAAACGCAGGACCACGGTCTTGAGGGGGCGCTCGATAATCAGCTGATTGCCGAGGCAATGCCAGCCCTGGAGAAAAAAGAAAAGGTGGTGATTTCCACCAGCGTGCGCAACCTGAATCGAACGGTTGGCGCCATGTTATCGGGCGAAGTGGCGCGGCGTTATGGACACAGCGGGCTTGCCGAAGACACAATCAGCGTCAAGCTGACCGGTACTGCCGGCCAGAGTTTCGGCGCATTTCTGGCGCGCGGGGTCACGCTGGACCTCACCGGCCAGGCCAATGACTACGTCGGCAAGGGTTTGAGCGGCGGCAAGATAATCGTCCGCCCGCACGCTGCTTTCAAGGGCGACCCGGTTGAAAATATCATCGTCGGCAACACCGTGATGTATGGCGCCATTGCCGGTGAATCGTATTTCCGTGGTGTGGCCGGTGAACGCTTCTGCGTGCGCAATTCCGGCGCGTCGGCGGTGGTTGAAGGCACCGGTGACCATGGTTGTGAATACATGACCGGCGGTACGGTCGTGGTGCTTGGCAAAACCGGGCGCAATTTTGCCGCCGGCATGTCAGGCGGCGTGGCGTATGTGCTCGACGAGGATGGTCTGTTTGACAAGCGCTGCAATACGGCGATGGTCGCGATTGAACCACTCGCCGACAAAGCCGCGGCTGATGCACATTTGGGCAAGGCTGATACCGACATCCTGATGTCACTGGTCGAACATCACGCCCGTTATACCGGCAGCGAACGCGCCAA
>JANMNT010000132.1:0-10193 GCA_031368465.1 Burkholderiales bacterium | reverse complement strand
GAACAAATGATCGGCTTTCGCACATTGCTATACAAAGAGGTCCTGCGTTTCTACAAGGTCGGCTTCCAGACCGTCGCCGCACCTGTTCTCACAGCGATTCTGTATTTGCTGATTTTTGCGCATGTGATGTCCGCCAGTAGTGCAGCCTTTCCGGGAGTCAGCTACCAACAATTTTTGATTCCGGGGCTGGCGATGATGTCGATGTTGCAAAACGCGTTTGCAAACACCTCGTCATCCATCATTCAGTCGAAGATTACCGGCAACATCTTGTTCATCCTGTTGCCGCCACTCACGCATTGGGATTTTTTTGGCGCCTATGTGCTCGCGGCGATGGTGCGCGCAATGGCGGTCGGTCTTGGTGTTTTTGTGGTCGGGATATTGATGGCACATATCCCGATTCATAACCTGTTATGGATTGTGGTGTTTGCCATGCTGGGCAGCGCCATGCTGGGCGCACTTGGAATGATTGCCGGCCTTTGGGCCGACAAGTTCGATCAGATGGCCGGATTCCAGAATTTCATCATCATGCCGCTGACGTTTTTGTCGGGCGTTTTTTACTCGATCCACTCGCTGCCGCCGTTTTGGCAGGCGCTCTCCCACCTCAATCCGTTCTTTTATATGATCGACGGATTCCGCTTCGGCTTTTTCGGCCGGTCTGATGTGTCGGTATGGGTCAGTCTGGGTGTCACCAGTTTTTCATTTTTGTGCCTCTCGGCATTCACCCTTCACCTGCTAAAATCAGGCTACAAGCTGCGTCGATAGTCGATCCGGCCGGCGCGCATCCTGCAAATCTTAATAATCGGTTACGTCAATCATGGTCACACCCGCCCAGATCCAAGGCTATCTGCAAGACAATCTCGTCTGTGAACACGTTGCTGTCGACGGCGACGGCGCACACTTTCAAGCGGTGATTGTCTCAGATGCCTTTGAAGGCAAGTCGCGCGTGGCGCGGCACCAGATTGTTTATGGTGCGCTTGGTGACCGTATGCGCGAAGAAATTCATGCCTTGTCGATGCAGACGTTGACGCCCGCCGAATGGCTGGCCGTCTCCGGCTCCGCCGTCTAGCCACACCCCTCAAGGAATCAGCATGCAAAAACTCAACATCCGGGGCGGCAAAACGCTTAACGGAACCGTCCGTATTTCGGGGGCGAAAAATGCCGCGCTGCCGATCATCGCCGCCTCACTGTTGAGCGCCGAGTCGCTGGCGCTGACCAATGTGCCGCAGCTCAACGATATCGGCACGATGGTTAAATTGCTCGCGCAGATGGGTGTTTCCGCCAAACGTGATGGTGAAAATCTGACGCTTTCTGCGACGCATATCAGCGCAAAGGTCGCGCCGTACGATCTGGTCAAAACCATGCGCGCATCGATTCTGGTGCTGGGTCCACTGCTGGCGCGTTTTGGCGAAGCAAAGGTATCGTTACCCGGTGGTTGTGCCATTGGTGCGCGCCCGGTCGATTTGCACATCAAAGGATTGGAGGCGATGGGTGCGACCATCACCATCGACGCGGGCTACATCCTGGCGTCGGTGAAGAAACTGCATGGCGCGCGCATCTTGATGGAAACCGTCACCGTCACCGGCACGGAAAATTTGATGATGGCCGCTTGTCTGGCCGAAGGCACCACGGTATTGGAGAACGCCGCACGCGAACCCGAGGTGGTGGATTTGGCGCTTTGCCTGATTGCCATGGGCGCACACATCACCGGCCACGGCACCGACACGATTACCGTTGTCGGCGTGGACAAGCTCCATGCCGCGCAATACGCGGTGATGCCGGATCGGATCGAAACCGGCACGTTTCTGGTGGCGGTTGCGGCCACCGGCGGCGACGTGACGCTCACCAATGCCGCACCCAAGACGCTTGATGCCGTCATTGACAAACTGCGTGAGTCAGGCGCCGCCATCACGTCGACCAGCGATACATTGCGCATAATCGCCGGTAAGCGGCCGCGCGCCATCAGTCTGAAAACGGCGCCGTACCCGGCGTTCCCGACCGATATGCAGGCACAGTTCATCGCGCTCAATTGCATCGCGAGCGGCACCGCCATTGTCACCGAGACCATTTTTGAAAACCGCTTTATGCATGTGCAGGAGCTCGTCAGGCTGGGTGCAAAAATTGATATTGAAGGCAATACCGCGATTGTCCACGGTACCGAAAAACTTACCGGTGCAGGCGTGATGGCAACCGACTTGCGCGCCTCGGCGTGTCTGGTAATTGCAGGTCTCGCCGCCGGGGGCGAGACAACCATCGACCGGATTTACCATCTCGACCGCGGGTACGATCATATCGAAGCCAAGCTGACCTCGCTTGGTGCCGACATCACCCGTACCGATTGACACCAATGATCACCATCGCACTTTCCAAGGGCCGCATTTTTGAGGAAACCCTGCCGTTGCTGGCGGCGGCCGGCATCGTTCCGGTTGAGGATCCGGAAAAATCGCGAAAGCTGATTATCGGCACCAATCGCAATGATGTGCGGGTGGTGATCGTGCGGGCATCGGACGTGCCAACCTATGTGCAATACGGCGCGGCTGATCTGGGGGTGGCCGGCAAGGACGTACTGCTTGAGTCCGGCACGCAGGGGCTCTACCAACCGCTCGACTTGAATATCGGCAAATGCAAGATGATGGTCGCGGTGCGTGGTGGTGCGGATGGCTTTGACTACGCGGCTGCCGTGACACGCGGCGCACGCTTGAACGTCGCGACCAAATACGTCGAGACCGCGCGCGAACACTTTGCCAAAAAAGGCATGCACGTTAATCTCATCAAGTTGTACGGCTCAATGGAGCTTGCGCCACTCACCGCCTTGGCGGATGCGATTGTTGATCTGGTTTCCACCGGCAGCACCCTGAAGGCAAACAACCTCGTTGCGGTCGAAGAAATCATGCCGATTTCATCCCGCCTGATCGTCAATCGCGCCGCGTTAAAGCTCAACTTCGCAACCATTCAACCGTTGATTGACGCATTTGCGTCCGCCGTAAAAGCCTAGGTTGGGACCATGTGCAAAACAAGAAATGAAAAGCCAGCGGGGACGGCTATTTTCAGCCAAAAATGCCTGAAAATGGCCGTGGATAATGGTGTTTTTAAAGTGCCTGTGCCATGCTAAAAATCGCCAAGCTCAATTCGCAGGTCGCCGATTTTTCCGATGCGTTGTCGCGATTGCTCGCCTTTGAGTCAGCACAAGACCCGCAACTCGAGCAGCGCGTGCGTGAAATTCTGCTCGACATCAAAACGCGCGGTGATCATGCGTTGGTAGAGGCGACTTCACGATACGACCGTTGGCAACCCGGTTCACCTGCGGCGCTGGAGATTGACCGCCCGATCATGCGGCAGGCGCTTGCCGGACTCGACGTAACTGTGCGGTCCGCGCTGGAAACGGCGGCTGATCGTATTCGTCGGTATCACGAAAAACAATTGCAGCCATCCTGGCAGTACACCGATCCCGACGGCACCATCCTCGGCCAACAGATTACGCCGCTCGATCGGGCCGGGTTGTATGTTCCCGGCGGCAAGGCGGCCTATCCCTCGTCGGTGTTGATGAATGCTGTGGCGGCAAAGGTTGCGGGCGTGTCCGAATTGATCATGGTGACGCCGACACCGGATGGCGTCGTTAACAGCACCGTACTGGCCGCTGCGGAACTGGCCGGTGTTGACCGTGTGTTTCGCATCGGCGGTGCGCAGGCGGTCGGCGCGCTGGCCTATGGCACACCGACCATTCCCGCCGTCGACAAGATCGTCGGACCCGGCAACGCGTATGTCGCCGCGGCCAAACGTTTTGTGTTTGGCGTGGTCGGCATTGACATGGTCGCAGGCCCGTCCGAAATTTTGGTGATTGCCGACGGCACCACTGATCCCCGCTGGGTGGCGATGGATTTGTTTTCACAAGCCGAACACGACGAAATTGCGCAGGCCGTGTTGCTCTGCCCGGACGCGGCCTACATTGATCGTGTCGCCGCGGCCATGCAAACATTGATTGTCGGTATGCCGCGCGCCGACATTATTCGCGCCTCGCTGGCCAATCGCGGCGCGCTCATTCAGGTGCGCGATCTTGACGAAGCCTGTGCGCTGTCAAACCGCATCGCGCCGGAGCATTTGGAGTTATCGGTGGCAGACCCGGATGCCTTGCTGCCGAAACTCAAACACGCGGGCGCCATTTTTATGGGCGCATTTTCTTCAGAATCCATCGGCGACTATTGTGCGGGGCCGAACCACGTGCTGCCGACCTCGCGTACCGCACGCTTTTCGTCGCCTCTCGGCGTCTATGATTTCCAGAAGCGTTCATCGATCATCAAGGTGTCTGCTGCGGGAGCGGATACCCTCGGCCGCGTCGCCACCACGCTGGCGCGAAGCGAGGGCCTTGAGGCGCACGCGCAATCGGCGCAATTCCGATTGCCGACATAATGCCGGACGCTATTCGCACAGAAATTGCCGCGTTGTCCGCGTATCACGTGCAGGATGCGCGCGGCATGATCAAACTCGACGCGATGGAAAATCCGTTTGATTTTCCGCCTTCGCTGCAAGATGGATTGACGGCGCGTTTGCGTGCCGCAGCGCTGAACCGCTATCCGGACGCGCAGGCTGTTGATCTAAAACATGCAATCCGTCGCGCGATGGATGTGCCGCCGGATTTGGATCTGATACTCGGCAATGGTTCTGACGAAATCATCCAAATGATCGCCATGGCGGTGGCCAAGCCGAGTGCCACGCTGCTGTCGATCGAACCCGCATTTGTCATGTTCAAAATGATCGCAACGTTTTGCGGTATGCAGTATGTCGGTGTACCGCTGACACCAGACTTTCAAATCGATCTTGGTGCAACGCAGGCGGCGATCGCCAAACATCGACCGGCGGTGACGTTTATTGCCTATCCGAATAATCCAACCGGTAACCTGTTCGACCGCAATGCGTTACGCGCCATCATCAAGGCCTCAGACGGGTTGGTGGTGATCGACGAGGCCTACTTTGCGTTTTCGTCACAGTCGTTTCTGCACGAGGTTGCCGAGCATGCCAATGTCGTGTTGATGCGCACGGTGTCGAAGCTCGGCATGGCGGGGCTGCGCCTCGGCATGTTGATCGGCCGCAAACAATGGCTGGACGAATTCGACAAGTTGCGGTTGCCCTACAACATCAACGCCCTGACGCAGGCGGCGGCGACTTTTGCGCTTGAGCATATCGACATCTTTACCGCGCAGGCCGGTGTATTGATTGCCGAGCGGCAGTCGATGGTGCTGGCGCTTGATGCACTGTTCGCAAAATATCCCGGTGCCCGGCAGTTTGTGTCAGAGGCGAATTTTATTTTGATCCGACTGCCGACCGGCACGGCGAAGGCCGTTTTTGAAAAGCTGCTGGCACAAAACATTCTGGTCAAAAACACCGGCACCGGCCACCCGTTGCTTCGCGATACGCTTCGCATTACTATTGGGGCACCGTCTGAGAATCGCGCGTTCTTGGATGCCCTAACCAAGGCCATGACATGAACCGCACCGCCACCGTGACACGCAACACCAAAGAAACCCAGATCACCGCCACGGTGAATCTGGATGGAACCGGCCGCGCCGCGCTCGATTCCGGTGTGCCGTTTCTCGATCATATGCTCGACCAGATCGCCCGCCACGGCATGATTGATATCGACATCAAGGCCAGCGGCGTCACCCACATCGACGATCACCATACGGTCGAGGATGTCGGTATCACACTTGGCCAGGCGTTCACCAAGGCGCTGGGCGACAAGGTTGGCATTTATCGATATGGCCATGCATACGTGCCGCTTGACGAAGCATTGTCGCGGGTGGTGATCGATCTGTCGGGTCGCCCAGGATTGACCATGAAGGTTGATTTCACACGTTCGCGCATCGCGGAATTTGACGTTGATCTTTTCACCGAGTTTTTCCAGGGATTTGTGAATCACGCCCTTTGCACGCTACACATTGACAATATCCGTGGTTCCAACGCCCACCATCAGGCGGAAACCGTCTTTAAGGCGTTTGGTCGCGCGTTACGCATGGCGTGTGCGGCGGATGAACGCGCGGCCGGCATCATGCCTTCGACCAAGGGCTCGCTCTGAACACAAGACTTGTGACGTGTTTGCCACAGTGAATTCGCGACGATGAATTTGCTCAAAGCCGCCATTTCGATTTCGGCGATGACGTTGCTGTCGCGGATTACCGGCTTGGTCAATTTGGTGATCGGTGCAAATCTGTTTGGTGCAGGGGCGGCAATGGATGCGTTTCAGGTTGCATGGCGCATTCCGAATTTCCTGCGGCGGCTTTTTGCCGAGGGCGCGTTTAGTCAGGCGTTTGTGCCGATTTTTGCCGAGTACCGGGCCAAACGTGGCATTGAAGAAACCCGGGGGCTGGCGGATCACGTCGCCAGTATGCTCGGTCTGATCCTGTTTGTGGTGACGCTGGTGGGCGTGGTTGCCGCGCCGTTCCTGGTTTACGCCACCGCCTCCGGATTCCGTGCCGACCCGGATAAATTTAATCTCACCGTACAGATGACGCGGATTGTTTTTCCGTACATCTTTTTTATTTCGTTGGTCGCATTTTCGGCGGGCATTCTTAATTCGTTTTCGAATTTCAAGACGCCGGCATTCACACCCGTGCTGCTGAATTTGTGTGTGATTGCCGCCGCGTTGTTTTTAGCACCGCATGTGAATCCGCCGATTCTCGCGCTGGCATGGGGGGCGCTGGCCGGCGGTGTGGTGCAACTCGCGTTTCAAATTCCGGCGTTGCGACGCATCGGCATGTTGCCGCAATTGACCAGGCGCTGGTCAAAAATCAAACAGGCGCGCGCCGACGAGGGTGTCAGACGCGTCTTGAAACTGATGCTGCCGGCAACACTCGGTGTATCGGTTGCACAGATTTCAATCCTGCTCAACACCCAGATCGCTTCACATCTGGGTGACGGTGCGGTCTCATGGATTTCGTACGCAGACCGGTTGATGGAGTTTCCATCGGCGCTGTTGGGTATTGCCATCGGTACGGTATTGTTGCCATCGCTGGTGAAACATCATGCCAATGCCGACACAACCGAATATTCGAAGTTGCTCGACTGGGGATTGCGATTAACCCTGATGCTGACGCTGCCGGCGGCGGTGGGCATCGGTATCCTGGCGACACCATTGATTGCCACCATCTTTCAACACGGCAAATTTGTCGCGGACGACGTCTTGATGACGCGCGCGGCGTTGATCGCGTATTCAGTCGGACTGGCGGGCATCGTGTTGATCAAAATCCTGGCGCCCGGCTTTTATGCCCGGCAAAACATCAAGACACCGGTCAAAATTGCCATTTTCACGCTGTGTGTCACGCAGCTGTTCAATCTCGCCTTCGTACCGTTTTTACAGCACGCCGGGCTCGCGCTGGCGACCGGCCTGGGTGCGTGTGTGAATGCGGGGTTGTTGTTCTATTTCATCCGCAAACATAACTTCTACCACCCGCAGCCGGCTTGGCTGGTGTTTGTCCTCAAGCTGATGGTGGCGTTGTATTTCATGGCGGGCGCGTTATGGTGGATGATGGGCACCGAAACATCCTGGCTGACCATGGGGGCGTGGATGCGCGCGGTCAAACTCGGCGGCTTGGTTGTCGCCGGGGCGGTGGTGTATTTCGCCAGTCTGTGGTTGATGGGTTTTCGCTTGCGTGAATTTTCACGGCGGGCCACATAGTGCGACTATTGCGTTGCATCGCCCCAGCCACTCAACCGTTGGCTTTGGCCATTGGTAATTTTGACGGTGTTCATTTGGGCCATCAGGCGATTTTGGCGAGCACCCGCGAGGCCGCCAGCCGCCTCGGACTTGAAGCGGCAGCGCTGACGTTCGCGCCGCTGCCGCGCGAATTTTTTGCGCGAGTGTACAATGCGCCGGACATGGCGCCGCCGAGATTGATGAGTGTCGGTGAAAAACTGGCCGCGTTCCAGCGTGCTGGCATTGGCCGGGTGTTTATTCCACGCTTTGGTGCGCATTTTGCCGCGCAAACGCCGATCGCATTTCTGGACACATTGCGTGCGGCCAACGTTCGCTGGCTAATGGTCGGCGACGATTTTCGGTTTGGCGCGAAACGCGCGGGTGACGTTGCACTGATGCGCAACTACGGCGCAGAACACGGCATCGCGGTGGAAACCATGGCCGATATTGCCGGCATTGACGGCGCACGTATATCGTCGTCCGCCATTCGTGCGTCACTCGCGGCAGGGCGGCTGGACGCCGCCGCCGCAATGTTGGGACGGCGGTATGCCATGATTGGTCGCGTCACACACGGCAAAAAGCTCGGCCGCACGCTGGGCTTTCCAACCGCAAATGTTGCCCTCACCGGCCGAAAACCCGCGCTCGGCGGGGTGTTTGCGGTACAATGTCGGCTTGTAACTCGCGGACTCGAGGGAGTGGCGGGACAGGTAGTAGAGCGTGGCGTCATCCTCAACGGGGTCGCCAATCTTGGTACCAATCCGGTGGTTTCATCAGAAAACCGCCCGCATTTGGAAGTCTTCCTCTTCGATTATGCAAGCGATCTTTACGGCAAACGCCTGCAGGTCACCTTCATCGAAAAAATCCGCGACGAACAAAAATTTGCGAGCGTCGACGCACTTGTTGTGCATATGCATGACGATACCGCGAAGGCCCGGGGAATCTTGTCAAGGATGAATGCCGATGGACGCGCCAACTGATGTAAAGAAGCAGGACTACAAAACCACCCTCAACCTGCCTGATACGCCGTTTCCGATGCGCGGCGATCTCGCCAAACGCGAACCGGGCTGGGTCAAACATTGGCAGGACAGCAAACGCTACGAAAAAATTCGTCAGGCCAGCAAGGGCTGTCCAAAATTTATCCTGCACGATGGCCCGCCCTACGCCAACGCGGCGATTCATATCGGCCACGCCGTCAACAAGGTGCTGAAGGACATCGTGGTGAAGTCCAAACAAATGTCGGGCTTCGACGCCGTGTATGTGCCGGGTTGGGATTGTCACGGCATGCCGATCGAAATTTTTGTCGAGAAGCAACACGGCAAAAATCTGCCGGTGGAAAAACTGATGGGCTTTGCCCGTGAACACGCCGAATCACAGATCGAATTGCAGAAAGCCGATTTTGTCCGGCTCGGTGTGCTCGGTGACTGGGATCACCCTTACAAAACGATGAACTTTGCGACCGAGGCTGCAGAGATTCGCACCCTCGGCACGCTGTTCGATCGTGGTTATGTCTATCGCGGCTTGAAGCCGGTCAACTGGTGTTTTGATTGCCAGTCGGCGCTCGCCGAGGCGGAAGTCGAATACGAAGAAAAAACCTCGATCACCATTGATGTGGGTTTTCAGTTGCAGGACAGTGAGCGCAACAAACTCGCGCAAGCGTTTGGCTTGGCGGCACTGCCGGCGGGTCCAGTATTTGCGATGATCTGGACCACCACGCCGTGGACGATTCCGGCCAACCAAGCACTGAACATCCACCCGGAATTTGATTACGCGCTGGTTGCAACGACACGGGGTTGTCTGGTGTTGGCGGCGGCACGGGTTGACGAATGTTTGAAATCCTATGGGCTCGAAGGCAAGCTGATGGCGACGGTGAAAGGCCAACAGCTCGAACGCATCGTGTTCAAACACCCGTTCTACGATCGCCCGTCGCCGATGTATCTGGCCGACTACGTCACGCTCGATACCGGCACCGGCATTGTGCACTCGTCACCGGCCTATGGCGTGGATGACTTTGCCACCTGCAAAAAATATGGCATGACCAACGAGGAGATTCTTAATCCGGTGATGGGCAATGGCCAGTATGCGTCGACGCTGCCGCTGTTTGGCGGCATCAATATCTGGAAAGCCCAGCCGGAGATTGTGAAAACAATTGAAACCGCCGGTGCGCTTTTTCACACCACCAATTTCAAACATTCCTACCCGCATTGCTGGCGCCACAAAACGCCGACCGTGTTTCGTGCGACCTCGCAATGGTTTGTCGGCATGGATCGTGTCGGCAAAGGCGACACCAAGTCGTTGCGTGTGTTGGCGCTTGAGGCAATCGAAGCGACCAATTTTTTCCCCGATTGGGGTCAGGCGCGCCTGCACGGCATGATCGCCAACCGGCCCGATTGGTGTATTTCGCGGCAGCGCAAGTGGGGCACACCGATTCCCTTTTTCTTGCATCGTGAAACCGGTGAATTGCATCCGCAGACGCCCGTACTGCTCGAGAAAGTTGCCGCTCGTGTCGAAC
>JANMNT010000061.1:0-3063 GCA_031368465.1 Burkholderiales bacterium | reverse complement strand
ATGCGGCGACCATTGCAACGACAGCGAAATGTCGACTCATGTTGCTGCCCTTCCCGGCAAAAGGATCAAACCAACAATCGGCGATGTTGACTACTCTACGCGCAGTTTGGCAAACCAGATACTACCTAAACAGGTGGGATTTGCGACGGGTCGTGCTTTGCCCTAAGGCAGGCAATTACATTTCCGAGAACTATGGAAAACAAACTCAAGCACCCGCGTGCCTCCCGGGGGCTTTTCGACCAAAATGCCTCGCCAGCGCTTGATTTTCATGATTTTCCGCTAATGCAACCCCAACCCCGCCCTTGCCTTCACCATCCGTTCATCACTGATATCGATGGCGCCGGAAGCATTCACGTCAAGCCGATAATTTCCCGCATTGGTGGTGATTCCCTTGCGGCTTTTCACGCTGGAGATATCGCTCGCATTGACCTTGCCCGTGCCATTCACATCGCCCACAAGGAATCCCACCGACGCCACCGCACCCGCACCGCCGTTGACCCCGGTCAGCGTGACCTTGACGCGCTTGTTATCGGGAATGCCCACCAAGGTGACGATCACGTCGTTGCCGGATTTTGTCGGGTAGGCGATGCCGATCGGATTGTTATTCGTGTCCTGCGCAGTGACGCTGCCAGCATTGGTGATGACGCTATTGAACTGGAACACCAGCAGGTGTCCACTCGGTGCCGTGCGCGGCTCGATGGTGACGGCACCGGTGATCGGTTGGCCGGTGTCGACTTGAATATCGAATGGCCCCGCCGCGCCATGCAATTTGCGTGATTGAACGTTATTCAGCATGAGCCCGATGGCGGCACTGGGCGTGACGCTATTGGAAGCATTGGACGCGCCACCGGTGCCGATCGCGTTAGTGGCGCGAACGGTAAATGTATAAGGTGTGCCATTCGCCAGGCCCGCAACCGTGCATGGCGAGACAGTGCAGGTGCCGGTGAAATTTCCCGGGTTGGATGTCGCGGTGTAGCTCAGGATCGTGCTGCCACCAAAGTTTGCGGGTGCGGAGAAAGAGACTGACGCGTTGGCATTCCCGCCGGTCGCGACACCGATGGTTGGTGCCCCGGGAACGCCCAGCGGCGTAACACTGTTGGAGGCCGCCGACGCCGGCCCGGTACCGGCGGAATTCGTGGCTTTCACAGTGAACGTGTACGACGTTCCACCGGTCAATCCCATCACAGTACACGGAGACATTACGCACGTGCCGGTGATATTGCCGGGGTTGGAGGATGCAATAAAGGCGGTAATCATCGAGCCACCATTCGAAAGTGGCGCGGTAAACGCGATCGACGCTTGGCCTGTGCCAGCGGTCGCAACACCTATGGTTGGCGAGCCTGGCGCAGCTCCGACACCCGTAGTCGTCGAGGTAAATATAGCGGTGATGCCGCCGACATTGAGTGTGGTGTTAAGTGAAGCGTTCAAGTTGTTTGAGCTGGTGTGGCGTACGCACACGGTTTGATTGTTGGCAATGGTGCCATCCGCAGCGGTGAATGTATTTGCATTGCAGGCAATCGAGTACTCACCTCCCGCCACCGAAATTGGCGCTGCGCCAGTTAACCCGGTAATCATGACGATTCCAGACGTGACGGTAGACGCAACGGGCACATTCAACAGTGCTATGAATGCAAACGGATTCGGAATCACGTCGGCCGTTGAGGCAACACCGGTACCCGAGACACTGACCAAAGGAGTTTCGCTGCTGTTGTTGAGAATGGTCAGCGTGCCGAATACTTCGTCGGTTTTGGTGGGGGTGAAATTCACGTTAATGGTGCACGTGCCACTTGGTGCAACACTCGCGCAGTTATGCGTCGCGGCAAATGCCCCGTTGTTGCTCGTAATATTGCCAACCGTCAGGGTCGCGTTGCCCGTATTGGTAACGGTCAAGGTAGAAGCAGTCGAACTGGTGCTTCCGACATCAACCAAAACAAAGCTGAGAAACTCTTTGTTCAGCGAAATATTTGGGCCGGATGCGGTACCTTTGCCGAATAAGGGGAACGGGACCGGGCTACCGATTTCATTGGAGTTGATGATGACATTGCCATAGCGCGGACCCGTGCCTTGCGGCACAAACGTGACTGTAAATTCGCACGTATTGGCATTTTCTTGTCCGGGTACGTCGGATGGGCCCGGCAACTGTGCGGGGCATCCAGTGGGATTCGGGAGAATGAATTCACTCGGCTTGTCCGAAGCAAGTGAGATCGTGTCGATGACCTGAGGTGGATTAGTTTGGTTGGTAAATGAGCCCGTAAAGGCGAGGCTGGCACCTTGCGTCAATGAGCCAAAATCATACGAACTGCTAAATCCACCGAGTCTCAATACGCCACTACCGGACTTTGGCGGCAAGCTGTTGCCGGATGTGTTATCCGCAGTGGCACCCGAAACTTTGGAGTCTCCGCGCAACACGTTTAGCGCCGCAGACAGTGGGTTGTAGTTACCTTTCTTGTTGCCGACCTCGCCATAGAAATTGTCGCCAAAGATAAACAAGGTCGCGTCCTTGTCGACCACGCCAGTGTGCCGCCCACCACCGGCAATCGAGACGATATTAGGGTACTTGGTGATCAGCGTCGGCGTGAAGCGGTTGCCGACCGGCAGGGCCAATGTGCCATCGCCCAATTGATTGTTGATGTTGGCGCCCCAGGTGTAGAGCGCGCCACCGGTCTTCACCGCGATACTGTGGATGTCGCCGCAAGCGATCAGGCCGACGTTAGTGCCGAGGGAAGTGACCTGTGCAGGGGTAAGTTGAGGCAAGGGCGCGTACGGGGCGACGGAATCCGGTGGTGTAGCAAATCCCAATTGTCCATACAGGTTTGATCCCCAGGACCACACAGTACCATCGCGTTTCAGCGCCATTGAATGGGAACCGCAGGCCGCAATGGCGGCGACGTTTGAAATCGAACTCAATAGCACCGGGGTCGTGCGTTTGGTTGTCAAGCCATCGCCGACCTGCCCCGAATCGTTTGCGCCCCACGCATAAACAGACCCCGTCGATGTCAGGGCAAGACTGTGACTGCCGCCCGCAGAGATTGCGACGACGTCGCTGACTCCACTTATGGCGAT
>JANMNT010000038.1:0-3308 GCA_031368465.1 Burkholderiales bacterium | reverse complement strand
TTGGCGCTTTGATCAACCAGAACCAACGCGTAATCGGCGCCGAGCTCTTCAAGCAGAATGTGTGGTGCCAGGCTCGCCGCAGTCGGCGAATAATAAAGCTGGTAGCGCGGCGGCGTTGTCATGATTAATTGCCCTGGTATTCAAGTGATTTGGTCGCGTTCGGTTCGGCACGCCATGATGCAAACGTGGCTTTTTCAGGGGAGGGTTTGGGTGGCAAAACAATCACCCGTGTCTCCCAGCTGGTGACAACGCCTTGCGTCAAGGCGTCGGCGTCGGGTAACCGCTGACACTGTTCGAGGCGTTTGCTGCGTTCTTCGGTGCCGATGCAAAGCAATGCCAGCGGGTCGCCGGGTTGCGCGCGTTGATCGCGGTGGACAAAACGCAGCAGGCCGGCCTTGTTGTCGAGCCTGATAAACCGGGCGACAAATTCCTCACTCATTTTGCCGCCGGTCATCTCGACAAAATAGTCGCCGCTGCGTTTGGTGTTGAGCGCCTTGGTGATCTTGTTGTAGCTACCGTGATAGCCGAGTACGTTTTCACGTTTGTCCGCGGCGTTGGCGTACTGCCGGGTGGTGCCGCCGAGAAACATATTGGCGCAGGCCGATGAACAACGCCCCGATACCACCGTGCCAAAACCGCGTTTGCGGATGTCGTTGCCGATTTTGCGTCCCGCCGCCGAATCGCCACCGCCGCTATCGTGGAACACGATGGTGGTGATTTGATTGTCGAAACGAATCATCGCTTCTTCCCACATTTCCCAATCGCCGGGTACCACGCCGCCACCCAGATACAACAACGGCGGCGCGGCATAAAAACTCATGGCGTGGCCGGCGGGAATCGCCAGCCACAGTGCGATCAGCAGGAGCTTGCTCACGCGTCGACCAGACCTTTTTTCTTCAACATCGGTTCGACCGTCGGTGAGCGCCCGCGAAATGCTTCATACGCCTGCATCGGTGGCAGGGTGCCGCCGCTCGAATAGATGAACTTGAGCAGCCGTTGTGCGGTGGTTTGGTCGAACGGGTCGCCAGCTTCGGTAAAGGCGTCATAAGCGTCCGCATCGAGCACTTCGGCCCATAAATAAACGTAATACGCCGCAGCGTAACTCGACCCCGAGAACAGGTGCGAAAAGTGTGGCAGGCGGTGGCGCAGGTAGATTTCAGGCGGCATGTTCATCGCCGCTTGTTGTTCACGTTCAAATACCGCCAGATCGAGCCCTGCCATCGACGTCAGCCCGTGTAACGTCATGTCCACCAGCGCCGAGGCGCAAAATGTCGCCGCGTCAAAGCCCTGATTAAAGGTGCGTGCCAGCTTCATTTTTGCCACCAACGCATCCGGAATGGATTCGCCGGTTTGATAGTGGCGGGCATGCTTTTTTAATACCTCGGGTTCGGACAACCAGTGTTCAAACAACTGTGACGGCAGTTCGACAAAATCGCGCAACACGCTGGTGCCGGAAAGACGTTCGTAGCGTACATTGGACATCATGCCGTGCAGTCCATGGCCAAATTCATGGAACAAGGTGCGGGCGTCGTCAAACGACAGCAGGGTCGGTTCGCCGGGTGCGCCCTTGGCAAAATTGTTGTTGTTGACGATGATCGGCATCACGTCACCATCTATGCGGCTTTGCATGCGATACGCGTTCATCCATGCGCCGCCGCGCTTGGTGGCGCGGGCAAAATTGTCGTGCAAAAATATCGCCACCGTGTCGCCAGCGGCATTTTTGACTTCATAGGTCTGGACGTCCGGATGATAGGCGCTGATTTCCGGACGCAGCGTGAACGAAATGCCAAACAGGCGTTGCGCACAATCAAACGCGGCGTTGGTGATGCGGTCAAGCGGAAAGTAAGGTTTGACGGCGGCTTCATCAAAGTCGAAGCGGGCTTTGCGCACTTTTTCGGCGTAATAAAACCAGTCCCAAGGCGCAATGGTGATGTTGTCACCGTTGCTGGTGGCGGTATCCTGCAGATCGCCGGCTTCGATGCGCGCACGGGCACTGGCGCGGGTCCAGACGTTATTCAACAGATCAAGTACCGCTTGCTGGGTGCCGGCCATGGTGTCGGCGAGTGCGTAGTCTGCATAGTTTGAATAGCCGTGCAGGTTCGCCTGCTCGAGCCGCAGATTCATGATTTCGACGGCGACATTCTTGTTGTCGCGGGCGCTGTCACCCTCGTGAAACTCGCCGCGTGTCAGCCACGCCTTGAACGCCTTTTCACGCAAATCACGTCGCGACGAAAACGTCAGAAACGGCACGATGTGTGATCGCGACAGTGTGATCAGATGTCCGTCGGCAATACCACGTTCACTTGCGGCCTGACGCGCAACCGCCAATACAAACGGCGGCAGACCGGCGAGATCGTCAGCCGTACGTAACACCAATTGGAATTCCGCTTCGTCAGCCAATACGTTCTGACTGAAGCGGGTGTTCAACTCGGCCAGTTTTTGCATAATGTCGCCGTAACGCTGCTTGGCGGCTGGCGATAACTTGGCGCCGGCGCGGACAAAATCAAGATGGATACGCTCGGTCAAACGCAATTGTTCGGCGTCGAGTCCGAAGCTGTTGCGTTGGTTGTATATCGTATCGATGCGTGCAAACAAGGCGGCATTGGTGTAAATGTTGCTGACGTGTGCCGCGATTGGCGCGGCCATTTCGCGTTCTACCGCCTGCAGTGCCGGGGACGTTTCCGATGCGGTGATATTTTCAAACACCCGATCAATTTGCTGAAACAAACGGCCACTGCGGTCAAATGCCGCCAGCGTATTGTCGAAGCCGGGTGCATCCGGACAATTGGCGATCGCGTTGAGTTCGGCCACGTGTGCCGCGATGGCGGTCTGGTAGGCAGGGGTGAAATCGGTCGCATTGAAGCGCGCGAAGGGTGGGATGCCGAATGCTGTATCCCACGTTGACAGGAGTGGATTGGCGGGCGCGGCGGAAGGGTGATCCATGATCGACTTTCGGCAGGTAAAAAGTCTCTCATTCTAGCAAATCGCGCCAATCAGGCTGCCTTCCGGCGGGTGGCGGCTTCACTTTATCGGTTGGCGGGGTGATTTGGCGCATCAGCCCGTGGATGCCGTTACCCGCACGGGTATCATTCGGGACATGCAAATATCACCTGTCAAACCGCTATGCTGAGCCAATTTAAAGCCGCCGTTGAATTTTCACCGCAAGGTGAATCCGTCGGTAACCTCACGATTGGACGCGGCGTGGTCGATGGCAAACCCGCCTATGTCGCGATCATCGAAAACAAGATCGCCTCCGGCGCGATAGGTGTGGGTGAATGCGACAAACTCACCAGCCTGTTCAAGGTGAT
>JANMNT010000009.1:0-3653 GCA_031368465.1 Burkholderiales bacterium | reverse complement strand
CGGCGTTTTCTCACGCCCGTTGGTGAACGCAACGTCGGCCTGGCGCGTTAAGGACTTGTTGGGTTAGTTGCCCTGGTTGTCCCCCGTACTGTTCACTGGTTGAAAATAAATGATAAAAAGTTTTCTTTTGGTTTGTGCCTTGTTGACGTTGCCTGTCGGCATGCCGGTGTTCGGCCAGACCAATGATGCCATCGGTCAATTCCGGCGCTTTGTGCAGTCGACCCAATCGGCGCGCGCAGACTTTACCCAGACGGTTACCGACGCAAAGGGAAAAACGACGACGCCGACCAAGGGCGTTTTGCAGTTCCAGCGCCCGGGAAAATTTCGTTGGGTTTATGAAAAGCCGGCGCAGGTGATTGTTGGTGATGGCAAAAATGTCTGGTTGTTCGATCAGGACTTGAATCAGGTGACGATTCGCAAACTCGACGCGGCATTTTCATCGACCCCGGCCGCGTTGCTGGCCGGACGCGCTGAAATCGACGCGGCCTTCACCTTGGTTGCCGGCGGCCAGTCAGACGCGCTGGTCTGGGTGAATGCCGAACCGAAACAAAAAGACGCGGGCATCGAAAAAATTCGTATGGGTTTTGCCGGTGATGCACTTCAGGTGATGGAATTGGCCGATGCATTTGGCAACATTACCCGTATCGTGCTCAGCAAGTTTGAGCGCAATGTAAAAATTGATGCGTCAAGTTTCAGCTTTACGCCGCCGAAAGGTGCGGACGTGGTTGGTGAGGCGGTGAAATGAATCGTCAATATCGCCATTTGACGGGCATCTTGGCATATTTGTGCCTGGAGATGGCCGCCAATAAAGGCCTTTTGTTTTTTACTGGCGCACAGCGTGGGTGATTTGTTCTCTGCCGTTGCGCCGGGTGCCGCGACCAGCGACATGCCCGGACACAATAATGTGGACGGCGTGCCGCTCGCCGAACGTCTGCGGCCGCAAACACTTGCGGACGTGATCGGCCAGGCCCACCTGACCGGGGAGGGCATGCCCCTGAACATCGCGTTTACATCGGGCAAACCACATTCAATGATTTTGTGGGGGCCACCAGGCGTCGGCAAAACCACTATCGCGAGGTTGATGGCGAACGTATTTCAATCTGACTTCATTGCGTTGTCGGCAGTGCTGTCAGGTGTCAAAGAGATACGCGACGCCATCGAACGCGCGCAGATGAATCGCGATAACTTGAGTCGTAGAACGATATTGTTTGTCGACGAAGTACATCGCTTCAATAAGAGCCAACAGGACGCATTTTTGCCGCATGTAGAGTCGGGCTTGGTCACATTCATCGGTGCCACCACCGAAAACCCGTCGTTTGAATTGAACAACGCGTTACTGTCGCGCGCGGCGGTTTATGTGCTGAATGCGCTTGATGACGTTGCGTTGGGTGAAATGTTCGACCGCGCCGCGAAGGTGGCTGGTTTGGAAGTTTGTCTGGACGGGAGTGATCTGAACGGCGAAGGTTTGAGCCGACGCGACAGGGTCAAAGCGCGCATCATCAATTTGGCGGACGGCGATGGCCGTCGTTTGTTGAATCTGGTTGAACAACTGGCGACGGCGGTTGACTCGCAGAATGTCAGCCGCGTTGATGTGGCGTTTGTTGAGAAGGTGTTGGCCCGCGCCGCAAAAAAATTCGACAAGGGCGGCGACAATTTCTACGACCAGATTTCAGCGTTGCATAAAAGTGTGCGCGGCTCGGATCCGGATGCATCGCTTTATTGGTTTTGCCGGATGCTCGATGGCGGGGTTGATCCGCGTTACCTCGCTCGGCGCATGATTCGCATGGCTTCTGAAGATATCGGTCTGGCCGATCCACGGGCATTGGAAATCACGTTGAGTGCGGCGGATGTGTATGAGCGCCTTGGCACCCCTGAGGGCGAGTTGGCGATGGCTGAAGCGGTGGTCTATCTGGCGGTTGCCGCGAAGTCCAATGCCGTCTACAGCGCCTATAACGCGGTACGGGCGTTCATTTCGGCAGATGTCTCACGGCCGGTGCCGATGCATTTGCGCAACGCGCCAACCAAGCTGATGAAGTCGCTTGGGATGGGCGAAAATTATCGTTATGCACACAACGAAGCAGGCGGTTACGCGGCGGGCGAAAACTATCTGCCGGACGGGCTGCGCAGTCCCGGCTGGTATCAACCGACTGATCGCGGGATGGAGGCGAAGATTCGCGAAAAACTTGCGCAGTTACGTGAACTTGATGGAAAATCCAAGGCATGATTCGACCCGCCACGATCCCGCGCAACAATCCGTCCATTCGCGCCTCTCGATCCTGATCGTGACAGGCTGCTACGCTTCGCCCGGCGCGCGCACGACGCCTATCTAGCTGCCGCGGATGCAATCCTTCCCGCATCGCGACGCGTCATTTGGATAACCATTTTGATGGTTTGAACGGGCCGGCGCGAGATGTTGGCAGATTCAGATGAGCACAAACAACAGGACTTAACATGCACGATATTCAACAACTCCGAAAAGACCTACCCATCATTGTTGCCGGATTGGCGCGACGCGGCGTTGTGTTTGATGAGGCCGCGTTTCGTACGCTTGAAGACCAGCGCAAATCGCTGCAAATCAAGACTGAAGAGTTGCAGGCAAGGCGCAACACACTTTCGAAACAGGTCGGCATCCTGAAAGGGAAGGGAGAAGATGCGACGGCGGTGCTCGCCGAGACCAACGGTATCGGCGATGCATTAAGGGCCAACGAAACGGCGTTGACGGAATTACAGGCAACACTAAATGCGTTTTTGCGCGTGATTCCGAACATCCCGCGCGGCGAGGTGCCGTCTGGAACAAATGCCGATGACAATGTCGAGGTACGGCGTTACGGCACGCCGCGGGTGTTTGATTTCACGCCAAAAGATCATACCGATATCGGTGAGGCGCTCGGTGGCATTGATTTTGAAACGGCAAGCAAGTTGAGCGGCGCACGCTTTTCGGTGCTCAAAGGCGGGGTGGCGCGGCTGCATCGTGCGCTTGCCCAATTCATGCTCGATGTACACACCCTCGAGCACGGCTACACCGAGGTCTATGTCCCATATATGGTCGGGCCGGAGTCTGCCGACGGTGTGTCAAGCCTTGAAAAGTTCAAGGACGATCTGTTCAAAATTGAAGGCCGCGATCTGTACCTGATTCCGACCGCCGAGTATCCGGTCACCAATTTTGTCCGTGACACCATGGTGGATCTCAAGGCGCTGCCGCTGAAATTTGCCTGCCACAGCCCGTGTTTTCGTTCCGAGGCCGGCAGCTACGGCAAAGATACGCGCGGCATGATCCGCCAGCATCAGTTCGACAAAGTCGAGATGGTGCAAATCGTGGCACCCGAAGATTCGACCGAGGCACATGAGGCACTCACGATGCACGCCGAAACAATCCTGAAACGGCTTGAGTTGCCGTTTCGCACCATGTTGCTTTGTACCGGCGACATGGGTTTTGCATCCGCCAAGACCTACGATCTGGAGGTCTGGTTGCCGGCGCAAAATGCCTATCGCGAAATTTCTTCCTGCAGCAATTGTGAGGCGTTTCAAGCGCGACGCATGCAGGCGCGGTTTCGTAACGCGTTGGGCAAGCCGGAGTTAGTTCACACGCTGAATGGTTCCGGCTTGGCCGTTGGACGGACGTTGGTGGCCGTGCTGGAAAATTATCAGCAAGC
>JANMNT010000007.1:0-37893 GCA_031368465.1 Burkholderiales bacterium | reverse complement strand
CGATGTTGTGATCGCGCCTTCGTTATCCGTGGCTTTGGCGGTCAGCGTATAGTTACCGCCGGTCACATTTGTCCAGCTCACCGCATAAGGCGACGCTGTCGCGGTTCCGATCAAGAACGAACCGACATAATATTCAACCTTGGTGACCGTACCGCCGGCATCGGCGGCAGTTGCGGTCAAATTAATGGTTGCACCTGACGTAAAAGTTGCACCGTTTAACGGGGCTGTCACGTTCACCGTAGGCGGCAAATTGACGTACGCCGTTAGAGCAAGATCATCAACGTAGACATTTCCAGCAACGGCGGTGGAGCCGGAGTTGATGGTAAAGGTGATATTGCCGGCGGCGGATACGAGCAAATTCGCAAAGGTTACTGGCGTCCAAACATTTGCCGTAAGACTGGCTGTCCCCACTTGTACACCACCTTGCAACAACCGGACGACGCCGTTGGCATTTTCAGTCAATGCTTTGAAGGTGATGGTGTATCGGCCAGGGGAAAGATAGGATGTTTGTGCAAGCGAGCCATTGCTGTGCGCAAAAACTGCCGCTTGAATGCCCTGTGGTGGTGCGGGTCGGCCCGAACCCGTCATATAGCCAGTCGTTGCGAGGCCATAAGTACCGGCACCGGTCCAATTCGTAATAGCCGCGCTCCAGGCGATGGTACCCGCCGTAATGGCCGGGGCTTCGAAGCCGGTATTGAGTAACGGATTGCTCACATAGACCAAGACAGGGGTACTGGTGGTCATGCCACCATTGTTATCCGTTGCGCGAACCGTAAGGTAGTTGGGGCCTAATTGCAAACCGCTCATGACCTGCGTAAAGGGCGGTGCCGTTTTTGTCCCCAAAATGAAACCGGCCCGAAAGAACTCAGCCTTTGCAATTGTGCCGTCTGTATCAGAAACGTTAGCTGACGCGGGCACTGACGCCGGCGCAAAGAAAACGCTATTGGGAGTCGGTGAAATAAATGATGCCAGTGGCTGTTGATTGGTCGCCGTGACAATTGCATTGGTCGACACGGCCGCCGATGCGCCAGTACCGTTGCGTGCGGTGGCCGAGAAGGCATAGGTGCCAGCCGTCTGTGGTGCTGGTACCACATAGGTTGCACCGGTTGTCACCGCAATCATGTTGCCACCAAGCCGCCACTCGCGAATATCCGGTGAATTGGTGCAACCGTTCAATGTCAAGGTGATGTTTTGGCCGGGCGTTGTCGAGGTCGGGCTGGCGGTAATACTGGTGCAAGTCGGGGTCGCCGGCGCCCAACCGTCCACGCGGAAAGAAACAAATTGGGGGCCTGATGTTTCACCATTGTGGGTGGCACGTGCGCTGTAATATACGACAGCGCCGGCGGTAGAAGAAAGCGTAGGCATCCATAGATTGCCGGTGTAGGCCGGCTGCACAACGCCGTTCAGGCTCCATTCAAAAACAGTTTCCCACCGAACCGTATTGCAATTGTCGCGAAGGAAAAGCCAGTTGCCTGGCGGAGACGCATAAGGCTGTGGCCCGGTAAATGGAATTTCGTTGGTTGTACCTGCATAGGTGGCGGCAATGCTGCATACGGGCGCGACTTTTTCAAAACCCTTTTGGTCGGTTGCAGCCGGGCCGTCAATCAATCGAACGACTTGGTCATCCGTCAATTTGGAATTACCGCCCCCTATTTGTGTAAAACCAACGATGCGCCAGATCGCCGTTTCTCCGTTAGGCTGACGCAGAACCACGGTGCCACGCCCCAGTGCATTGACTTTATCGAGTAGCCCGGTATAGACGACTGTCCAGTCTTTTCCCGCTGCCGCAATTGATTTGAACCCCTCCGCCTTGACGTCAGGCCCGTTCATCAATGATGCTGAAATATCACCCTTGGCGGTCCGCCAAATCATGTCGGCCTTGCCGTCCCCATCGATATCAACAACGTGCGTCAGCCGATCGGTAGTGGCACCGGTAACCGCCTTGTGACTGACAATCGCCATCTTCGAGATGCGGGAAACTTCAACTTCACCCTTTGGGCCTTGCCAAGCGATATCGGCATTCCCATCGCCATCAAAATCGGCAAAGTGAATTGGATCCCAACCGGCGTCCGCATCAACCAGCTCGGCACACTGGTATTTTTTTGCCTTCTCATCAACACAAAGACCAATCACGCCACTAGGGTGACTGAGTAGCGTATCTTCACGAACGCCTTCTTCAATAGTGGCTTTGCGTAAAGCAATCCAGCCGGCCTTGGAGACGTCAGCCGGCAACTTCACTGCACGCAGCGCGTTAATCGCACTCACGGCGGTCGCGGATCGGTTTGTCGACGCATTTACCTGCGCGTGTACGGTCGTCGAGATGCTTGTCAATGCGCAAATGACGATTGGTGCCAACATGGTGCCACGCAACAATTTCGGCACTTGACGTATGTGACCCAGAACGCTAACGAGACGGCTATCTTTGATGGATTGGACAATTAAATTCATCGCGACCTTTTCTTTTCATCAATACACGGGGGCAACCGTCTTAATACCCATACCAACTCGCAAGAGTCACATCAATCTCTAAAATAGAATCGCAATGCCAACACGTGAAATGGCGACTTTGATTGGACAAAAATACGCGATCGCTTTTTAGACCAATTTGGACAAACGGATTTATAACATAACAATTGTGATTTTGTTATGACAATATTATTGCTGTCGTTAAGTTGCGACGATTTACGTCACCGGGCGCATCGAAGGAAGCATTCGTTCTCGATGGCAAACTGAAATTCACCGTTGTGCCGCCAATTCATACCCGGCGCGGCGGTTCGATTGATGAGGGCAATATGGCAAACGGTTATTGGCAGTTCAAGACTTCCGCAGGGACGATCTTTATTGCCCCGCTGAACGGGCGCTACGTTGTTATTTGGGACAATCAAGATTTAGGTTCGTATCACACACCGGAAGCCGCAGTCGATGATGTTGCTGGCGGTCACACGTTCACGCCATCTGGCGGAACCGATCTTGGTGAGCTTGAAATCCCTTACGACTTGCCCGAGTGGGAGTTTATTAAGCGTCCTTAGGCTCATTTGTCGTGCGGGAATACATGCCCAAACACGGCCGATGCTTCCAACGCTGACGAGTATTACTTGTTATGCTTCCAAGGGGTGGATTGCTTTGTATCAACACCGGTAAATCACCGAATATATATGCACTTTTTATGATTTTTCGTCGGAATTTCATTTACGTTTCAGCACTAGTCACACCTTGATCGCTTTTAGAAAGTTCCCAAGCGCGTCAATCCGGTGCCACCAAAATATGTAGACGCCTTGGTCTTGCGCATTGCTTACGCTACCCGACTTAAATACGCCACGCAATGCGGCGGCCGGAACCAAAACATCCTCACCGAAACGACTCGTCCAGTCCTTCGCGTCAACGACGACCTCCTTATTTAGTCGTTTGATCCCGTTCACCTCCGAATTAGATGCCTTGCATTCAATAGCCATTTGTCGGCCGTCCTTAAGCCCAATGACGAAGTCTGCATTGTGCGTACCAAGCGTACAAGCCTTCATAAACTCTCCGGCATTAGGGAAATCCTTTGGAAGGCTAACCCCGCGCGCCGGCTTCGCTACCAGGTTATAACCTGCTTTCACCAAAATTTCGTGAACCTTGCCTTCAAGGTCCTTGCGCTCGTTGCTGCGGCGCCCAGCTTGCACAGCACTTACTGCGAGCAATACGGCCGTCGCAAGCTTAGCTCTTGCGATTTCAGCTGGGGTTGCGACCCGCCCTTGGACGGCCCAAGGAAAACGCATAGGGTCTAGGCAATTCGTGAGCAGAGTTGCTAGTGTTTGGGCCAACATTAGATCGGCCATTATTGCTTTTTTGCTTATCTTTGCCCCGACGAGTGTCTCCAGGTCGTCCTTGGATATTGGGGGCGCTGCCAGACTACGAAGCGCAGCATAATGCTGCTTATTTCCCACTATTTGCGCGAGAAGAATTTGATCGACTGGCGATGCAACGATTTTGTCAATCGCGGCAACGACCACGTTCGCAGCTACTAACGCGCCAGGATAGGCAGTGCCGTATTCGGCAAGCGGATTCTCAAGACGACGTTTGCGAAATTCCGCTCTCGCTTCGGTTGTGTCCAACAATATTTTTTTTGCACTACTGATTGGCGGTAATAACGGCCCTGCGGCTTTTGGCATTGCGACACCGAGGTATTAATGTGCAAGGGCCTCTGGAATCAAAATGCGCATAGCTTCCGAGGGCTCAAATTTCGTGAGGCCTCCAGCATAAACGCGCCCGTCTTCAATAGCAACATTTCCATTGAGCCAGCCGACGATTTGGCCGACGGCTCGTCCTCGGATCGGCGCACGCGGATAAAGGCCGTGTGCAATGTTTGTCAGGTGCGCTTGGGCACGGTTCAGTGCGAACACTGGCGGACGCCGTCCCATATATGTCATCACTGCGGGCGGAGCCTCTGAAAAGGAAACTCGCCACCATGGCTTTCGATGTTCCGCAATGTAGGTTCGGTGCGCGCCTAACTCTCTTGCCCATTCGATAAAATTCTCAACCGCCTCCCGTTCTGCACCCCTAAGGCCGTTCAGATCGTCTGGAAGGCTGATTACTCGACGCAGGTTATCAGATCGAGAAATAACCCTGTTATGGGCTCGAATGATATCTGTTGCGTCGGTAATCGCCGGCAGAAGAAATCGCTCAGGGAGTGGCGGCGTGTCAGCTTGCTGCACCCAAACACGATTCAACCCCGTGACCTGGCCACGAGACACGCGGAAGACCTCCCCTAGTTCGATGAACCCTTCCGGTCGCGCCGGTCTTCCACCGCGAATAAGGAAAGACCATTTCGTCTCCTCCCGTGCGACAGCGATTTGAATAGGTGTTCCGCGGGTCAGTGTTCGAATCTGCTGTTCGGTCGATATCTGCGCAAAACGCAAATCGTCACGCTTCGCGCCTGGCGAAAAGCATGTGATTGATGCTGAGACCATGGCGTCGCCAAACACCCTTACTGTTGGATCAACAACAAATACGTCCTTTCCGCCAAGGCCGTTTGTCAACATTTGGCGCAAGGCGCTGCCGTATCCAACATCAAGCCATTCGGCCGCGGTGATGAAACAACCGATATCTCCTTTAGACGAGAGCTCGAGGGTCTTCAAGAAAAAATGTAGGTGCAAGCCAGCCAACTTGCTTCCGCGATGACCAGCCTGCTTTAGCGAATCAGAATACCAGTCCTTCCACTCGGATTCGATGTCGTGATGTCTGACATACGGCGGATTTCCAATGAACAGCGTCCGGCCCACGATCGGTGAAAGCTGAAGCTTGCGATAGTCATCAACAACGACGCGAGCGCGACGATAGAGCCCGGCTACCAGCAAATTGGCTCGAAGCATCAATGCAAGAAGGGGATCCTTTTCAACGGCGACCGCGCGTGCCGCAGGGAATGCACGCAGCGCTGCAATCGTATAGCGACCGGTGCCAGCTCCGGGGTCAACAATCCGTGACGTCCTCTTCCGCTGACGGACCGCCCATGCAACCATGCCTGTTATCACCGAGTCAGGCGTGAAAGTTTGCCCTTGACCACGCCGGTTGTCGGCAGAGGCCAAGTGACAGTAAGCGTCACCAAGCGGATCGTCACCGGCGCGTATCGCCATACGCACCGTTCGCAGCAGCGAGGCGTCTTGGCAGATTCGAACCTTGGTCATAAGGCACGATTCTTCCGGTGTCAATTGCAACTTTGTCGTGATGGACTTCACGACACCGAGCAACACGGACCATTCAGTAATCCAAGGCGTTTTCATCTTGCAGGTTGTGACAATTGACAATTTTGATCGAACTTTCCGGAGAAATTAGTTTAACTGGAAGCCGTTACGGCTGCACTAAGGCGTTATCATTACTGTACTCTCAATCTATCAAAACACAAGTCTTGATAACACAAAATAACATTTTCGATACGCGTCTGCTTAGGCAACTGATTCGATCTGGCAAAACAGGCGAATTAGTCGCTCGCGGCGTGCCAGGCGGTTTCGTCCTTGCAATGCGTGATGGCTTGGATGAGCAAATACTATTTTCCCAGCGTGGTCGCCACCGCGTTTTTCGTCGCCTTGATGCAGTTGCGGCGTTTCTCCGTAAAGTCGGCGGCCAAGAATTCGTCGTCGAGCTGGGTCATTGGGAACCAGCAGCTCCTGCACTTCCGCTGTAGCGACTCGAACTGATGCGTTGCGCTTGGCAGGGTAGATTGAACTCTTTGTTGAATTTGATTTGACGAACGATCAGAGAATCGTGGATATGAAACTGAACGAACTTGTGCTGACAACAAAGAACTGATTTTTGATTCAGGAAACAGGTTAGGGATACCCCCCACCCCGACATAATGTACACAAACATTGCTTATGCTTCTTATGCACGCGAATGTTACTTGTTATGCTTCCAAGGCACCTTTTGCTTTGTACCAAAATCGGTAAATCATTGAATATATGTACTTTTAATGATTCCCGATCGGAATTTCATTTGGGTGTCGGCACACAATGCCCCGCGACGACAAATCACGGCTATGCAATGCGAATTAGGCTGGACGGGAAAATTTACATCTGCAATACTTGGTATGGCGGCAATCGTGGGGGCAAATGCCAATCCACCTGTTGCGGTCCAGTTTGTCGAACCAACGCGAGTCTTACCGTTAATCCAAATGCCGATTTGTGAAGATCTGCTGCAGGCTGAAGGCCAACTCGATGCAGGCGTTGTCACGCCTGCTGTCGCGCCGTTCAGCGCGCTGGGCGAAAGGTTTGCCGAAATCAACAGCAGCGAGGAGCTGGTAGCTGCTGCGGATGTCGGCCTGCGCATATGTCGAAAGTTGCACGGGCAAAGCCGGTCGTTTGAGGCTATTCCGATTGCGCGAGCGTTTCTGCGTTGCGCAACGCGATTTGGCGATACAGCCGTTTTTCTAAAGGCGTCTGCCGCCACCGGGATATTGTCGGCGGATTCAGGTGATTTTGCAGGGGCGATTGAATTCCACGGGCGCGCGTTGGCAATGGCAAGAGAGTCCGAGACCGACATTGCCGTAGGGCAGGCATTGGTCAACATTGGCAATGCGTTTTCGGAAGCCGGGCATTTCGACATAGCCGCCAAAAGTTATCTCGAGTCAATTGATGCAATTGTGGATATTAAGAGCGGGCAATACTGTCGCTTTTCAGCGATGACAAATTTGGCCAAGAGTTTGCTTTATTTGAAGGATGTATCTGGCGGACTTGTCTACGCAGATCGGGCTATGGCCGAACTCCAACTTGGCACCGGCAATGTTCATGTCATTAGCCAGATTTGCCTTCACCAAAATTTCGTGCGTTTGTTGATTGCGGCGGGTCGACATGGTGATGCTGAATACCACGCACAACAGGCAATGGAACTGGCAGCTGCGGATGGTGGCAAACGTTGTCTGATTGTTGCCGCAAAAGCACGCGCCGTGCTTGATCTTGCCTGCGGAAATATCGATATTGCCCTGACGCGACTGGAAAGAGCGCTTGAAGATTCGCGGACCAATACGGCATCGCTGGGCGATACATTGGCGTACGTGATTCGCGCCGAAGAGCTCGCCGGACAGCCGGAAAAAGCAGTACTGCGATTGCGTGAGCTCTCTGCACTTGTCCATGAACGAACCGTAAGTAATGCACTTCGGCATCTGTCGCTCGGACAGTCACCGGCAGATATCAGACGCGCACCAACAGCCCTTGAATTCACAGAGGCGCGCCTGCGCGCACAATTTGCCGCGCCAGCCATGCCGGAAGCCTGGCCGACACTGAGCCGGCTGGCGATCGGCAATGGTCTGCAGGTCGACGCATCCGGCAGCCACGGGTTGCGGGTGGGCGCGCTGACGCGTTTGCTGGCGCAGGCGTACGGCTACGGGCCGATTGAGGCGCTTGAGGTCGGCCTGGCGGCGCAGTTGCACGACATTGGCCTGGCGGCGGGGCATGACAATTTGCTTGCTCGGCACGCCAATAGCACCCGGGTGTCGGATCACACCCATGCACAACATTGCGAGGCCGGCGCGAAAATTCTTTCGGATGATTCAACGCTTCGGATGTCGATGGCGCGTGATATCGCGCGTTACCACCACTGCTGGTGGAACGGCAATGGTTATCCTGCAGGTATTGTGGGTACGGCAATTCCGATCCACGCCCGGATGTGTGCCATCACCGACCTGTACGATTCATTGCTGACGGACTGCCCCGGCGCATCGACGTATTCAATGAATGATGCGCTGCAATATTTGGAACGGGTTGCAGGCACACAGCTCGATCCGGCGCTGACACATTGTTTTACAAATGCAATCCGCAGCGAGGCATACAATGAAGGCCTTGAATTTGAAACTGATCGCGGATTGGATTGTTTCTACCAACTCATTGAAGCACTTACCAATGGTCGAAGCCTAGTATGAAAACCACACCCAAAACCGAGCCTTATTCGCTCACGGAAACCGAAAAAAAGATGCTGGCGCTGCTGGTCAAAGGCGCGTCGAGCAAAAAGATCGCGCAAAGCCTGGGCTACAAAGACGGCACCGCGCGGGTATATCTCTCCGCGCTATACAAACATATTGGTGTCTCGAACAAGACCAGCGCGGTCACGTGGTACATCGCCAAACAGGGCGGCGAATCGACGGATGCAACCTTTGCATCCGGCAACCTGGAACCAATCGACCAGTCTTTTGGTGACCGCGCATTGCGCACCGACCTATTGTCGAGCCTCGGCATGATGGAAATATTTCTGGGTGCCTACGGCAAGGTTTGGGAAGTGTCCAACCGGCTGACGAAGGCGCATGACGACTCCGATGCGACTGCGATCGGCAAGGCTCGGCGCCAATCCCGCAGCTTGTGGTGTGCATTGTTGGCGGGTGACTTTGCAAAAGGCAAGCGCGAATTTGATGCGGGACACCTTTCGGATCTGTTTATCGCCTCACCGGGCGATGCGGTGGTGTTGGCGAGTCTGGTCATATTGGGTGGATACACCTCAACTGGAAAAAAAGCGCTTTCCGCGATGCCGCAAAAGAAGGCTGCAACCATCGGCATAACACTCGACGAACGCCGCGCACTGCTGGCGATGGTCGACGCAATCGAGAAGCGCAACGACAATGCCCTCGGTGCATTGCATCAACTTGCAGCAAGCGCCAAAACCAAGCCAAACTTTCGGCATTTGGTCACCGTCGGACTGTTTCACCTCTACAAGATGCGTGGCGATGTCGATCGCGCACGCGCCTGTGCCAATGCCATTTGGTCGGAAGCAGAAAGTGTGCGCCAGCAATTGCAGGCCGTTGGGGATCGTACACTCGCTGTCGATAGCCGACTACCGGATCCACCGGTGTATTCGCGCGCCACATTAAGCGCCTACATCGATAAATTGCCGGCCTAAACTTGGCGGGCTGGGCAACTAAGACCAGCCCGCCAATGTTTCAGTGGCGGGTGCTTGGCGCTAGCTACCAGACTTGTGCGTTGTCCCCGCCAGAAACAAACAACAACTGATCTGGCGCCAGCGCCTTAACGCCGGCCGATTGATCCCGCTTTGCCGACTCTGTGGTGTTCGAGTTGGCGATTGCGATGACTTCCGTTGTGGTGTTGATTTCATTGTTTTTCATATCGGTCCTTTTGTGAGAGTTGCGCGCGCCCAAAATTGGGCGCATCCATTGTTTCATATGTACTTTTTCAATGCTATAGTCACTAACATTCGCATAATGTATGCGTTGTTTGGCAGGCCAACGTTTTACGTCAGCGATCATGAATGAAGGGAAATTCAATCCGTTCGTAATAAATGTCGCGCCAATGTGAGCGCTGACCAACAACAATAATTAGGGGTGGGGGTAAATGGCCAACAAAAAATCCGTCGCGCGGCGCCTGAAAATGCGCGTCAAACGCAGCGCCAGCCGGCGCAGCCTGCCGATCGCCCAGACCGTTGCGACCGCCGATGAGATGCCTGATATGTAAACCGTTACGGACGATCCGCAACCACCCAACACATCTTCACCAGACGACCACCATCCAGAGCCATCGCCCGTCGACAAAAAGGTGCGCAAAATACTCGCGATTTGACGTGAACCTAGATTCTCCAGGCACACACATGGCCAATACAAACAAAAACGCCCCGCAATGCGGGGCGTATTACTGTCTGAATTTGACTCGATCAGCGCAGATCGTTGACCAGCGCGGCACGGGTTGCAGCGCTGACATCGACCGACTCACGATATTGATCATGGTCGCTGCCGAGCGCAAGCGTGACACCGTATTTTAATGCTGCGGCCATTTCGTCCGTCACCGGGAAACGCAAAAAATGCACCGCAGACGTTTTTTTGCCGTCGTCGCGCTCAAGGTCCTCATCGGCAATTGCATATACCTTAGGTGAGCCCTCCACCTGCAACCAGATCTTGCGTTCGATGCCTTTGAGTTGCGCGAGCGCAACGCGACGCTCCGACTCTTCTGCGTATTCAATCAACATGGTCGCCCGGAAATCACGCCCACCGGGGATCAGCGGATTGTAGGCGTCCAGTTCATCCGTGATTCCCTGCTCTTCAAAAGTTTTTTCAATGCGCAGAATTTCCTGGATCTGATATCGAACGGTCATTTCGTCTTCAAACAGAAGTGTGACGTGTTGACCGATGGCGACGCTGCGCAGCCGCTTGTGTGCGATTGCATTGGCACGAAAGGTCGGGCGCGCCTTTGAATAGGCTTCGAGGGTCATCAATGATTCGCGGGTGATTTTATTCATGGTTGCATGCTTCAAGTTGGTGGCTCCGTTATTCCGGCAATCCGTATGCCTTGCGCACCAGCGTAAGCGGGTGTGCGAGTTGGGCATCGGTTTTGACCAGATCCTGACTTAATTGTGAAATGCCTTGTTTGATGTGATGGCCTGCAAGCTGACAATCGCTGGCGATGTAGTCCGGCGCGGCTGCGGCCATTTGTTTAAAGACCGGCTTGCCGATCTTCATCGCGATTTCATGAAATTCTTTTTTAACACCCCACGTACCGGAGTGGCCCGAACAGCGCTCGACCGTGGTCACCTTGGTGTCCGGAATCAGCTCGAGCATTTCGCGGGTTTTTTGGCCGACGTTTTGCACACGCGAATGACAGGGGATATGGTACGAAATACGGCCCAGCGGTCGGGCAAAAGTGTTTTTCAGGAGACCGTCTTTGTTACGCAGAATCATGTATTCAAACGGATCCATCATCGCCGCTTTCACCGCCTGCGCGTCGGCATCGTCCGGCAGCAGCAGTGGAATTTCTTGTTTAAACATCAGCGTGCACGATGGGATCGGCGTCACGATCGTGTATCCCTCGCGCGCCAGTTTGCCGAGCACCGCAAGATTTTTTCGTGCCATGCTGATCACCGAGTCAATATCACCCAGCTCAAGCTTCGGCATGCCACAGCACGCTTCTTTTTCAACCACAACGTACGGCACCTCGTTGTGATCAAGAATTTTTACCAAATCGTGTCCGATACCGGGTTCGTTGTAATTCACATAGCAGGTCGAAAAGATGGCGACCTTGCCTTTGGTTCTGCCGCCGTCTTTGGGCGCATAGGCCTTGCTTGGCGTGTAGCTGGAACGAAATTTTTTGGTGGCGAAATCGGGCACCCAGGCATCTTTATGGACACCAATGACTTTCTCGCCAATCGCGCGCAATCCGGAGATTTTTGACGCGCCGTTCACAAATTGCACCACCACGGGAAAGGTGGCGAGTTTGCCGTTACGATCGGTCGATGAAAGCGTCACATCCCGGAACCGTGTCGCCGAACCCTGCTTGAACTGAATGGCCTTGGCACGCAGCATGAGGTGCGGGAAGTCAACGTTCCACGGATGCGGCGGCACATACGGGCACTTGGTCATGTAACAGACGTCACACAGGTAGCATTGGTCAACCACCTTCCAGTACATTTCCTTTGGCACGCTATCGACTTCAAGCGTCGGGCTTTCGTCGATGAGATCAAACATGACCGGGAATGAATTGCACAGCGAGACGCAGCGGCGGCAGCCGTGACAGATGTCAAACACGCGCTCCATTTCTTTCATGACCGACTCAACCGAATAAAAGTCCGGGTTTTGCCAGTCGATGGGGTGTCGGGTCGGGGCTTCGAGGCTGCCTTCTTTTTGACTCATGATTTTCTTTTTGCGGAAATTTTTCTATCGCAGCGTGATGGCGGCACTCGATGCAGCTTGACGCCGTCCAACGTCGGCGCGGGGCGAATCAACGCGCCCGCGCCAAACCTTGCAACAATCAACTACGCAACAACGCTTTCCAATGCTTTTTGGAATTTGTTGGCGTGTGAACGTTCTGCTTTTGCCAGTGTTTCAAACCAGTCGGCGATCTCTTCAAATCCCTCGTCGCGCGCGGTCTTGGCCATGCCCGGATACATGTCGGTGTATTCGTGCGTTTCACCATGAACGGCAGATTTCAGGTTTTGCTCGCTTGAGCCGATTGGCAAATCCGTTGCCGGATCGCCAACTTCAGCCAGGTAATCCAGATGGCCGTGGGCATGTCCGGTTTCACCTTCAGCGGTGGCACGGAACAAGGTTGCGATTTCTGTGTGGCCTTCAACGTCCGCTTTGTTCGCGAAGTAGAGGTAACGACGGTTGGCTTGTGACTCGCCTGCAAATGCATCCTTCAGGTTTTGATGCGTTTTGGTTCCTTTAAGACTCATGATTCACTCCTCTGTACAGGGGGTTTGATTCGTAACAACATTAGGATCTGCTTCGTGCAGAACAAGATTATTGTCGCCACCACGAGATTCGTCAAATTGATTAATCTAATACTATCGATAGTATTGATGAATTGAAACGCATGCGCCTGCATGGCGTGCAGATGACGGTTTTTTATTCGCCTTCCGACATGCGCGACAATAGCGTGATGCATAAATTCGCCAAAAAGATCATCGACTGGCAACAACGCGAGGGACGCCACGATTTACCCTGGCAAGATACCCGCGATCCTTACCGCATCTGGGTTTCAGAGATCATGCTGCAGCAAACCCAGGTTGGCGCGGTGATCACCTATTTCGCCCGCTTTATGGCGCGCTTCCCGGACATTGCGTCACTTGCATCAGCGTCATTGGACGAGGTGATGCCGTATTGGGCGGGGCTGGGTTATTACGCGCGCGCGCGCAATCTGCACAAGGCGGCACAAATGATCGAAACCGAGTTTGATGGCATTTTCCCGCGCCAATTTGATGACGTCTGGTCGCTTCCCGGCGTCGGCCGCTCGACGGCATCTGCAATCTGCGCGTTTGCCTATGGCGAATCGCGCCCGATCCTCGATGGCAATGTGAAGCGGGTCTTTGCGCGATATTTTGGTATCGAGGGTGACGTGCGATCGAAGCCGGTTGAAGAAAAGTTATGGTCAATTGCCGCGCGCGAGGCTCCCCTGAATGATATCGAGCCCTACATTCAGGGGCAAATGGATTTAGGCGCCACACTTTGTATTCGCGGCAAGCCGGCTTGTTTGCTGTGCCCGTTGCAACGTGACTGCGTCGCGCACCTTTCCGGGCGGACAAATTTCCTGCCGGGACGCGGCATAAAGAAACAGATTCCACATCGCCAGACCCAAATGTTGGTCTTAATTTCGGCGGATGAAGTATTGATCGAGAAACGGCCGCCAACCGGCATTTGGGGCGGACTCTGGTCACTCCCGGAAATTCCGATCGACGTCGACCCGGCGGCGGCGGCCAAATCGCAATTTGGTGTCACACTTGCCCGCGGCCGTCGACCACGACCCTTGGAACAGGTCGAACACGGCTTCACCCACTATTCGCTCACAATCTATCCGGTTGAAATGGCGGTTGGCAGACGAAATGTGGTTGCAGCCGAAGCAGGAACGATTTGGCTAAATCTTGCTGATGTCAACGAGGCAGCGTTGCCGGCGCCAGTCAAAAAAATAATGCGGCAACGACTAACAGGATGATCGCGACGGCCAATTCTGACCGCCCGAATCGACTTGTCCGCCTTCGCCGCGGGCGATGAGGCACGACTTTTAACGGAAGCAACAGGGCTCTTCCCCGGGGAATCGGCGTAACATTAAAAGACCATTGCCGTAAGCCAATTGGTTCTGGTATGCCCCATCGGCGCGTATCGCATTCCCTATTACCATTACCTTTCTTGTAGCGACCAACACCTCAGAATGAGCCAGCACGACACAGAACTGCCCGGCGCAACACAGCCAGCGCCGGAATGGCTGACAGATTTGCAGGGCAAGCAGGTCAAGATCGCGGCAACGCTGATGAGCGTTGGCCTCGTCGCCGGCGCCGCCATGGGCGTTGTTCATTACATGCAAGGCAGGCACATAACCGGGCTGCTGCTTCTGACGCTTGGGGCGACCGCCGGCACCCTGATGTTGTTGGCGCTCAAATCAAAACTGACGGTCCGTATCATCCACATTTCGCTGGCCGTGATAATGCTGCTGTTGTTCTTTACCGCGGTGATATCCGGAAAAGAAACGCCGGCATCAGCAATGTTGTTTGGTCTGCCGGCTTTTGTTCTTGGTCTGCTGGGTGAGCGTAAGGCAATGGCGTTTTGGAGCGTTACCGGCCTTTGCGCATTGGTTTTGGTTTATTTCTGGCCGGCGCTGGGCATCCCGATTCCGATGGAAATTCCGACCAATTTCCCGGTGATCTATTTTTCGGTTGCCGCCATCCTGCTGATTTTTATTTCGCTAATCGGCTACTTGCTGGCCGGTTCCCAGCGGCTGATGTTGGCCGAATTAGCGGCTGCGAACAACCAAATTACAGTTGCAATGGATGTCGCGGTTCGTGCCAATGAATCAAAACAGGATTTTCTGGCCCGGATGAGCCATGAGTTACGAACCCCGCTAAACGCCATCCTGGGCTTTTGCCAGGTTCTGACGAACGACAGCAAATCATCTTTATCAGCACAGCAACGCACCAATATTCATCACATTGAAGCCTCTGGCGCCAAGTTGTTGGAGCTTGTCGATGAGATTTTGGAAATTACCAAGGATACTGAATCAGACTTCAGCCAAACCAATGCAGTCGAGCTTTGGCCATTGCTCAATTTGTTTGCCGGCGCACACCAAACAAGCGCGGACCATAAGAGCATCAAGATTTCATTGTCCCGCATGGATCATATACACGTCCAATGTGATTCCAAGCAGTTGGGCCGGGTCATGGATCAATTACTTTCAAATGCAATTGCGTTCAATCGGCATAACGGCTCCGTAACCATTGACGCAACCGCTATTGGCCGCAATGTCGTTATCGCGGTCGCAGACACCGGTTACGGAATGACACCAGACCAGATTGAAGCGGCATTTTCACCATTCGGCGAACGTGACAAGCGTTTTTCGGCGGACCAGGGTACCGGGGTTGGGTTGGCATTGGTCAAGAAGATCATCGACCAGATGCATGCACGCATCTCCGTCACGAGCGAGCTTGGCAAAGGGTCACGTTTTCTTGTCACATTGCCGCTTGCCAGAGTGCCGACGTCTAGCCCGCATGCCGCACCGGTCATTGGATCGGTCCAGACAAATGCGCAGGCACCGGCGTTAAAGTCGCCGGACGGCGCATTAAGTGTCCTCTATGTCGAGGACGCTGAGTTGAACGTACTGCTGATGCAGGCATTGTTTGAAGAGCTGCCGCAGTTCAAGTTGCATGTCGCCACAACTGGGGCCGAGGCGGTGCAACTGATCGAAACAATTGACCCTTGGCTGATGTTGCTCGACTTGAATTTGCGTGATACCCACGGAATCGAACTGCTGGCAAAGTTGCGCAGAGATAAACGCCTGCAAAGTGTTGATGCCATTGCCGTTTCTGCCGACGCCACCAAAGAAACGATAGACAGGGCATTGGCGAACGGTTTTGCCGCGTATTGGGTGAAGCCGGTCAATCTGGACACAATCCGAAATGCCCTGCTTCGAAGGGTTGTCCAGTGGGAATCCCATCGCGCCAGTGCACGACCTTGATTGGCGTTAGTCAAATCGGCGATGCATACATTGTTTGCCGCGCGTTGTTTTCAGCGTGCCGGGCCAGGTACTTTCGGGCGTAACAAATACCGCTTATCTCAGCCAACCAACCCGTGATCCGTCAAATACTTCTCAAGAAGCGACAGGCGTATTCCCGCATCGGTCAACTCAAGCATTTTTTGTTTGATGGTGTTGCCAAGCGGCAACAATTCGGTGAGTCGCATGCCCACCCAAAAGGCATCGTCAAATAGCAACTTTTCATCATTTACATCGATACCCTTGGCGGCAAAAACGCGCGCGAGAAACGTGGCGCAAACCGGCATCGACCGGCTCAAGGCTGGCGCGTCGTCTGGAATATCCTCAACATCCGCAACAACCAGCCCATGTGAATCAACACGGGTCGCACCGATCCGAAATCGACGACCCCCGATAACACTGATATGCAGGACACCAAGCTGGCGCATGTCCCAGCTGTCAATTCCGGCAACAGTACCAACAGGCTCTGGCGTCGCAGGCGCGCCAACCTCGGCACCGTTGTTGATCAGGACAATACCAAACGGCACGCCAGACTTGAGCGCCGACTTCACCATGTTCATATAGCGTTGTTCGAAGACCTTGAGCACGAGGGTGCCACCGGGAAACAGCACGCTGCCAATCGGGAAAACCGGCATTTGTGTGCGTTTGGCAACTGCGGCTTTGCGCGACGACTCGTTAATTGTGTCGAGAATATTCTTGATCAAGGCGACAATTGGGAAAGATCGCGATGCCGCACCAACACCTGCTGGTTGCCACCAAAATACGCCGCGAGTTCTTCGACAATAAACACCGACCGATGCTGGCCCCCTGTACAGCCAATGGCGATTGTCAGCGATGTCCGGTTATCGCGCGCGAATGACGGTAGCCAGCGGCTGATTAAGTCCGCAATATCCCGGACAAAACGGCCGGCATTAGGGTCTGCAAGCAACATCGCACGAACTTTTTCATCGCGGCCGGTCAGCTGGCGAAGTTGCGGATCATAAAACGGATTTGGCAGGAACCGGGCATCAAACAAAAAATCCGCGTCCATCGGATTGCCGTGTTTGAAACCAAACGATTGGAAGGTTAAGGACAATCGCGAGCGATCCAGCTGTAGCCAGTCCTTTATCCAGCCACGCAGCACATTGGCATTGACACCGGATGTGTCCATACGATGGCCCAGCTCGGCAATATCAGCCAGCAGACGGCGTTCCTCTGCAATACAGGCGGTGACGCCGCCCGGTACGCGATCTGCCAGCGGGTGCGGCCGCCGGGTCTCGGCAAAACGGCGCGCGATGGAATCGTCATTCGCCTCGAGAAACAACAGGCGACAGTCGACGTCACGAACACGAAGGCTTTTTACGAGCGCGGGTAATGCAGTAACCGATTCGCCGACCCGTACGTCAATTGCAATGGCGATCTGCGGCAGATCCGCCATTTCGACCAACAGCGATTCAACCAGCGAGGCCGGCAGGTTGTCGACCGCAAAATAGCCCGCGTCTTCAAGCGCCTTCAGCGCCACACTCTTGCCGGACCCGGAAAAACCACTGACTAAAACAAGTTTCAAAGTCGCCTGCTCCCGCCGTTTAACAACGACAATCAGTCAACGCTGAACGCACCGAACGCGGCGGTTTGATCCAGATTTAAGCCCTGATCGCCGCCAGCGCCATGCTCGCCCTGTTCACGCATCGCGGCTTCATGACGATCAAGAAAGTCCTTGGTTGAATCATAGCCCCGCGTTTGCAAAATATAGTGCCGCACCGCCGCCTCGGCGAGAACAGACAGGTTTCGACCTGCCACGACCGCAAGTGTCACGGTGGGAATCTCCACGCCCAGAATCGTTGTTGTACTCGATTTGGTCTGCAGGCGGTCGAGCCCCTGAAAGTACTCCTTGGTGGGGCGCTCCAGATGAACAATCAGTCGCAACGTCTTTCTGGGGCGCACGGCTGTCTCGCCAAAAATAGTCTTGATGTTGAGCACACCAATCCCGCGCACCTCCAAAAAATCCCGCAACAACGGCGGGCAGCGTCCCTGGATGGTCTCGGGACCGACTTGATAGAGCTCGACGACATCGTCGGCCACCAGACCCGCGCCCCTGGAAATTAATTCAAGCGCCAATTCACTTTTGCCAATCTGCGAGTCACCGGTGATGAGGGTGCCAAAGCCGAGCACGTCAAGAAACACGCCGTGCGAGGTCGTGACTTCAGATAACTCGCGCTGCAAGTACGGGCGCAACAAATTGACAAAGACACGACTCTTTTTGTGCGACAAAAAGAGCGGGACACCAAATTTGTCGGCGGCGGCGATCAGATATCGTGGCGCATCGGCGCCATCACACAGAAATATCGCAAGCGTTTCATTGGTACAAAGCGCCTCAAGACTCGCTGTCAACTGCGCCTCATCAAGGTGGTCCAAATATTCGATATCGCTGGTGCCGAGCGCCTGAATCAAGATCGGGTGAATCAGGTTCAAATGTCCGACCAGACCCACGCCGGGACGATTTAGCGCGTCCGCTGGTAATTCGCGCGACGCGCCATTGTGTCCCGCCAGCCATGTCAACGCGAGCTTGTCGCGTCGATCCTCAAATAGTCGCTGAACGTTTAACTGTGGCATTAATCCGGCCCGGTTCGGTTGGAATTTCGGTTGCGCCAAACGGCGACCATTCTGTCAGCATTTTGTGCGCGCGTTCGCGATCCGGTTCGGCCAGCAGCGCCGCCCTTAGATCGGCGTCGCTGAACGCCTCGGCTAATTCCGAAAGCAGGTTCAGATGCTGTTCGGTTGCGTGTTCAGGCACCAACATGGCAAACACCAGCCGTACATTCTCGCCATCAGGCGATTCAAACGGTACACCCTCAGCGGTCCGGATGAATACGGCGAGCGTGTCGCGCAGGCCTTTCATACGACCATGCGGGATTGCAACACCGTGTCCGAGTCCCGTCGAGCCCAATTTTTCGCGTGCAAACAAGGCATCAAAAACCTTGGCCCTGGAAATGCGATTTTCATTTTCAAACAACAAGCCAATTTGCTCAAACAACCGCTTCTTGCTTGATACCTCCAAGTCCAACACCACGTGTGTCAGGGGCAGGTGCTTTCCAAAATGTTCAGATGACATATAGCTGGGTGCGCGGTTTTTCTAAAACGCCGCGTTTTGCGAAAGATCGTATTTTACGCTGCCCGAACCAGGCACGGTATATAAGGCGATTGTTTTGGGGAAAATCACAATAGCGTTTCGGGCGACGAATGGGCAGCCGGCAAATGCCAAGGATTTAATGCAAAAAGATGCCCGCATCACCGGAAACGGCGTGCGGGCATCGAATTATTGGCACCCAAGCGTCAATCGTCGAGAAGGATGCGCTTGGGCGCCTCGCTGATGTGTTTGCTCTTTATTTTTTCCTTGTGTTTGACAATCTGACGGTCGAGTTTATCGACCAACAAGTCAATGGCGGCATACATATCGGCATCCGCACTTTCGACAAATATATCCTTACCGGAAAGGTGCACATTGGCTTCTATTCGCTGTCGCAGTTTTTCCACCGTGAGAATCATATTGACATCAATCACGTGGTCAAAGTGGCGATTGATGCGGGTCATCTTGGCGGCGACGTAATCACGCATGGATGGCGTGATTTCGAGGTGATGGCCTGTCATGTGCAAGTTCATTTGCCGATCTCCTTTCAAATGGACACGTCGAGTGTCCTGGGTATTTGCCTCCGGTCAGAGGCAATAAAACGTGTGTGAATTTCAAGATACCCGCAAAGTGCAATGCGCGCAAGTACAAAAAATTTCGCGCTGCCCGACAACAGTTTTGCGCGACCCGCAGACAAATTCTGGCGCCATTCGTTCAAAAGGACTTGCGCAGGTTCGCCGGCTGGATATGCAATGACTCGCGGTACTTGGCGACGGTCCGGCGGGCAACAAGGATTCCCTGACCTGACAAGACGTCGGCAATTTTGTTGTCTGACAATGGCTTGCGATGGTCCTCGGCTTCAACCAACTGCTTGATCAGCGCACGAATGGCTGTTGCCGAGCAGGCACCACCGGCGTCAGTTGCGACACTCGAACCAAAGAAGTATTTCAGCTCAAATATCCCGCGGGGAGTGAGCATATACTTTTGTGTAGTTACCCTTGAAATCGTGCTTTCATGCAATCCAACCTGCTCGGCTATTTCGCGCAAAACCAGTGGGCGCATCGCTACTTCACCATGGTCGAAAAAATGGCGCTGGTTTTCGACAATCGCCTCGGTCACTTTTAGTATTGTTTCAAACCGCTGCTGGATATTTTTGATCAACCAGCGCGCCTCCTGCAATTGCCCAGTCAAATTTTTGCCATCTGCGTCGCGGCTCTTTTGCACCAAATCGGCATAGAGCCTGTTGACACGCAACTTGGGCATTGCTCCCTGGTTTAGCATCGCCCGCCAGCGCCCCCGGACTTTTCGGACAAACACATCCGGCACGATATATCTGGTGTCGCCCTGCCCAAAGGCGCGCCCCGGCTTGGGCTCAAGCGAAACAATCAGCCCTCTGATCGCCTTCAACGCGCCGTCAGTAACCCGTAACAGTCGTTTCAGCCTGACAAAGTCGCGTTGCGCGAGAACATCAAGATGCGACGACACGAGCAGGCGTGCCTCGGCACGGAAAGGGGTCGAGGGTGGTAGCGCATCAATCTGTAATGCGAGGCATTCAGCAAGAGAACGCGCGCCCACCCCGGTAGGCTCCAGATGTTGAATATGCTGCAACGCGATTTTCAGCTCATCGCGAATATCGTCATCATCAAAATCATCACCAGACGAATCAGCAGACAGGTTTGTCTGCAACAATCCCACCAAATCTTCCATCTCGTAGGTCAGATAGCCATCGTCATCAAGATGAACGATCAGAAACGCGACAATCTGCCGATCACGTGAGGAAAGTGACGTCAGTGGCAATTGCGCCAGCAAGTGTTGTTGCAGCGAGAGTGCCGATGCCGACGTCTGGCCATAGGCATCACCATCCTGCCGCTCATCGTCACTACTGTTGGAATTGCGCATGGAACCGTCACCAAAATCGCCCGGCTCGGTATTGTCATAGCCGGGATCATTGTCGCCATCGTCGCCAGACGCGATTTGTGCCGGGACCACTTCCGATTCACTATTGCCGGCGCCGGTGCGCTCCGTGAAATCGCCCTCCGTGGCTGCCATTGTCATGCCCACTTCATTGACTTCCACCGCCGGGGATTCGCCTTCGCTTCGCTCGTCACGCTCAAGCAAGGGATTTTCCTGCAAAAATCGTTCCAGCTCCTGATTGAGCTCGGCGGTTGAAAGTTGCAGCAGCTTGATCGATTGCTGGAGCTGGGGTGTCAGCGCCAGATGCTGCGATTGCTTGAGCTGCAGTGTGGGCTTCATGGAGATAAGTTCTAAAGCCGAAAATGCTCGCCGAGATAAACCTTCCGCACCGTTTCGTCTGCAACGATCTCCTCAGGTTTGCCCATTGCCAGGACACGCCCCTGGTTGATGATGTAGGCGTGGTCACAAATGCCGAGGGTTTCGCGCACGTTATGATCGGTGATCAAAACGCCGATGCCACGCTTCTTAAGAAATTTGATGATTTCCTGGATGTCTATCACCGCAATCGGGTCGACACCCGCGAATGGTTCGTCGAGCAAAACAAATCGCGGCTCGACGGCCAATGCACGGGCAATTTCAACGCGTCGCCGTTCGCCGCCGGAAAGACTGATCGCCTGATTGCCGCGCAAATGGCTGATGTGCAATTCGTCCATCAAGGCATCACGTTTCTTGACAATTTCCTCAGGCGACAAATCACGCAGTTCAAGTACCGCCTGGATATTTTCCGAAACAGTCAATTTGCGAAATATTGACGCTTCCTGTGGCAAATACGCCACCCCCAAACGCGACCGTTGAAAGATCGCAAGCCGCGTCAACTCATCGTTATCAAGGTGGATTTCGCCACCATCAGCGGGAACCAGCCCGACAATCATATAAAAGCAGGTCGTTTTGCCGGCACCATTCGGCCCGAGCAGACCGACCACTTCGCCGCTTTTTACCTCCAAAGAAACATCATGTACGACCACGCGCTTCTTGTACGCCTTGCGCAAATTTTGTGCGCGCAAAACACTTGGCCGGGCGTCGCCCTTTGATACGGCATCCGGTCCAAGATCGGCCGATATATCTGGCGCATTCATCGGCTATTTCTTGACCGGCAACGCGGCGGTTGCCGCGGAATCCGTGCGCGGCTGAATCGTGATCCGGACCCTTCCTGCAGCAGCCGCTGGCACCTTCGGGTCCCTGCCGGTTTTCGAATCTGGCACGCGACCGTCGGCCATCATCACATCGGTCGACGAGTTGTAGTAAATATATTCGCCGGACAGGACATCGTTGCCATTTTTCAGTTTCGCGCGCGTAAACAACTTTATCGTGTTCGTTGCCTGGTCGAACTCGGCACGGTCTGCGGCACCCTCCATGAAATCGTTAAAACCCTCGCGTTTTTCTTTGAATGAAATTTGATTCCCGTTCAACCCCAGCAACTCTGCAAAAATATTCTCCTTTGCATCACGTTTCAGGATCATCCTGTCGGCGGTGATGCGCATCGTGCCCTGCGTCAGCACCACGGCGCCATCGAGGGTTTGCACGTTATTTGCAATGTCGGATTTTGCGGCCGCTGCGTCGATTTCAATCTCTTTGCTGCGATCAGCTTTTTCCGCATGGGCGTTTGGCACGCCGAGTGTCGCCCAGCAAAGCAACGCGATCGCGCCGACGTAAAGAATCAATGACAAATTTCTGGCGCACATCGATTTCAAGATTATTTTCTTCATTGCATTTTCCTGGGGCTTTTTTCGGTTAAATCCGGCTTGTCCCGCCGCAACGTTGCCTTCACGCGGTCGAGCGTCAAAAAATTGGTCGCGCTGTTGAGTTCAAATTTTGCGGCGTTCATCACACCCTGCACACTCTCTATCACAACGCCGTCGGTGGACCTGGCCAGGCTTTTGTCTGGGAAAATTGTCAATTTCGGCGTACGCATTTGCATCGCCGGCGAGCGCCCTGTTCCACCTGAATCAAGTACAACGCCGCCCTCCATCGCCACCTCGTCGCCACCGTTGATCAGCCTGCCCACCGGCGCACGCGCTGTCACTGTCCTGCGCCCCGGTACTGTTGCCGTGAACACAATCTTCTCCAGAATTGATGAATCATCATCAGGATAGTGGGTCATTTTGTCGGCAACCACCACGTATTGAACGTCGCCCGTTGGCGAAAGTTTTTGTGCGGTGAATTGCTCAATAACAACATCCGGATCGTGCCGCTTCATATCATTACCACGCGCACCTTCACTATCGACGTAGCGGGATAACCAGAAGGTAAGTGCGGCGAGCAAAATGAGCACCCCCATCGGGAGCAGTGGCAATGAACGTTCATTCATTGCGTCATCTCGCGCGTCGATGGTGGGGGCAACCCGCGATCCTGAATCGCGACAATAATACTTTTTGCTGGCGCTCCAGCCGCGCCGTAACGCAGTTCAACCGCCCTTGGCAATTGTGAACGGGAAACGCTTCCGGTCTGGGCAAGCGCAGGCCTTTCCGGCCAGACATCCTGCCACCGGTCTCGGTCATCCAAAAAGCGAAAGCGGCCATCACTGCCGAGCCATGACAGCAATACAAGCCCGGTCTGACCGGTAGCGCCGGTCATTTGTGCCAGATCGGACAATATCAATTGTGTTTCACCGCTTGCGGCATCAAATTTCAACTCGAATTTGTATCTTGCTGGTGCCGCTGATTCTGAACTCGGCGATCGCAATGTCAGACCGCCAATCATACGACCGTCACCAACCAGCGGCGGCTCGCGGTTAATGCGTCTTGGGTCAGTTGGCGGCAGGATCGTCAGAGCCACCGTTTCACGAAACCAATCGAGTCGCATCGCTTGGTCACGCGCCGCCGCCGTTTCATTGGCACCAATCTCGATGACACGCATCGCCTGGGCAACTGCGGTCGCAAGAATACCTGCAACCATAAAAAAAACGACCATTGCCGTGAGCACCTCCAACAGCGTAAATCCACCCTGGCATCGTGCGTTGGTTTCTGTCGAAACCCGCCGAATTTGCCCGCGCGAGGGCGACGACCCCCGGCCAGGGTGGCGACGGATCAACCAAGAATTTCGACATTTTTGTTGGGAAATGGGCATTGATTTGTCGCTATGCGACTTTGAGTACGATTTTTGCTTTACGAAAACATCATCATAACGCGTTGCCGTTGCTTTCTCCATGGATAATCATGGTTCAGATGTGTGTCCGACAAGGCTGGCCGCGATGTCTTGAAGTTGCCTATACTGCGTCATGACACAATATTCGAGCGTCGCCATTCGGCGCCAATTTTCCTGAAATGAGAAGAAATAGCCTTCAGGAACAAGGATTTGTACTGGTCGCCACGCTTTTTGCGGTCGCCGTAGTTGCGCTCGCTGCCGCGTTTTTCGCCGGCAGGGTTGACGAACTGCGAATGAACGCGTTTGCGACCCAGCGATGGGCCGAGGCTGAACGAGATGCCTTTTCGCTGCGGGAAACGTTGCTTCACGCCGCTGCCAAATACGCGCGTGATGAGGGCGGGTTGGCTGTTCCAAACGGCCTGCTCAACGTTGATGGCAGGTCATATCGCGTATCCGATAGCCTAACTATTCAGGTTCAGGACGAACGCGGACTACTTGGCGTAAATCTGGGTGACGACCGGCTGATGAGGCGCTTCTTTGCGTCGGTCGGAATCCCTGCGGCGCTACACGCACGCCTGCTCGACAGCCTCAATGATTACATTGACGACGACGAACTCACGCGCCTGAACGGCGCTGAAAAGCCCGAATACGCCACCGCTAAACGGGTTCCACCTGCAAACGATTTTTTGCATACGCGCGAAGAACTTGCCAATGTGATGGGCTGGGAGCGTATTTTTGCCGCTCTCGAGCGCGCCGACGCGGCAGCGGTGCCGAGCCAACATGGCGTACGCAACCGCTTTCTTGCCCTCTTTACGACGGCACGACATGCCGGCATCAATATTAATTCCGCGCCTGCAGCCGTCCTTTCTGCTGTTCCAGGACTGGATCCGTCGCGAATAGATGCCTTGATCGACCAGCGAAGACAAAAGCCGTTGCGCAGTTTGGCCGAAGTGTTGCCGTTCGCAAATGGACAACTAGACGAAGAAATTGTCGGGTTAGTCGGCGCTAACGATTGGCGCATCACCATAGCCAAAGCGGGCTTACCGTTCCTGCTAGAATGCAGGCTGACAATTACGCCGGGCGACAAAGACCGACCGACCAGGGTAAAAGAGTGCCGACGGGGATCGGTTGATGCGATTGCGGTCGGATTGCCAAATGAGTTTTCTCTCGCGTTTCGTGAACTCGCCGCAAGTTTTAATGCGCCCTCCCCGCCAACCCAAATAACTGCTTCAACCGATACCAGGAAAACCGACTTTGCCGACCGGAACGACCGCCGTGAATCGAGCCGCGCCAATGAAACGCCTGCGCCAACGTGGCTGGCTGAAGTTATTGAGCCTTTCCGCACTGGGTCTGGGAAATCTCGGTAATAGAAAAGCGTTCAGCCTCGCCGAACACTTTGTACACCGCGCCACCGGTGTGACGGTTCCAATGGACGGCGCAGGCTCCCTAACGGGGAAATACTGGGTGCTGTCGCGCGCCCATTACGTTGTGCGTATAGTTGATTTCAAGGATGTGCCAGCCGCCAAACGTGCGGCCGCATTGGTTTTGGCACAAACCGCTTGGACACCGTTTACCGACACGGTTCATTATGTTATTCCGCAGCAAGACGGGGCCTTGCTTTGCGCATACAATCGTGCCGCGGTACAGGCGGCGCAATCAGAAATCGATGTTGATTTGGCGTCCGTGCAGGTCATACCCGAAACAGCATTGTGGGCCACCAATATTGATGCTGGCAATCCGGCACCATGGGCACCGGCCGCATCGACGGCGCAGTTGCAAACGGTTGCGATTGTGGACGCGCTCGACGGTGTGGTTGCTGCCGTTGTCGCATCAGGCCGCGTGGTCGCTGAGCAATGGTGGCCAACCAGGCCCGGCGAGCAAATGTGGCTGAATTTTCAACGTAGCGCCGGCATTGCGGCGGATGCCCGGACAAATAACATGCCGCCAGCCAAAACACCGGACTGGAGGCACGCACCAGTCGGTTACAACGGCGGCGACGCGCAGACCACAACCTCTCAGCGTGAATGGTGGATGGTCGCCATCACAGCGTGGCTTTTGATCATTCCGACAATCTGGTTTGCAAACGATTGGCGCCAATTACACGCGCTCAAAAATGATGCGAGTTCACGGCTTGTCGCCACAGAGAGCGAACTCGATGCGACCCTGGGCGCGCGCGGCCAGGCCCTCAGCGGACTTGACCGCGCCAACAAGCTCGCTGCATTGTTTGGTCAGCCGGACGGTTTGACGACGTTTGCACTGGTCAATGACGTACTCGCCCAAACCGTGAAGTCCGGCGTTGTACAACTGACTGAATGGGATCTGCGCGGTTCACAGTTGAAATTTGTCATGATTGCACCAGCAGGTGGTGCGCCACCGGCGACCGCGGTCGTAAAAGCATTCGAGAAAGTCGGTTCGATTCGTGATGTCGAGGTCAATACCGATGGCGCCCGAACATCGGTCGGATTGCGCATTGTTACGCCAACACTTCAACCACCGGCGGCCGTCTCTGCATCCGGCAACCCGACCGTATTGCAAGCCGTTGGCGCAGCCAGCGGATCCGCCAAATGAACCCGATCGGCAATAATTTGCTGGTCGCCCAAATGCGCCAGGAATGGCGCGAAAGCAGCCGGCTTCGATTTGGCGTTTACGCTGCGATTGCGATCGTTTGGATCTATGGCATTTTGAGCCTGAAAGACGCGGCGGAACTCGAGCGTGGCGCGTGGCAGAACACTGAATCACGTGTGGCGCGGGCACGCGCGACCGCGGCTTCCGCCGATTGGCTCAGGCGGTCACAAGATGTGATCGGTGCGGTCAATGAATACGAATCATTGCTCTGGCGCGACGGGAGCATCGGCCTTTCACAGGCGGCATTTCAGGAGCGCATTTCGCAAAGCCTCGCGGCTGCAGGAATCGTGGTTCGCGCCCTGCGGATTTCGCCGGCATCTGATGCGCCGCTATCGAACGACCTTGGTGACATTGTGCCATTGCGGGCGCGTATTCAAGTCGAATTCAGGCCGTCCAGCTTTTACAGTTGGCTCGGTACCTTGGCAAAGGCCGTCGCCGAAAAACGTGCGGCCGTTGTGGTTGAATCAATGACCATACGTACGTCAAACTTCGGCCAGCCGTCGATTGCTGACGTTGAGTTAACCGGCTACGCGCTTAAGGGCGGACTTGTGCTGCCGGCGCCGGATAGGCCAAAATGAACGTGATTTTCAAGCGCTGGCTTTGGCTTTCACTCGCATCAGCCGCTGTCATTGCGATTGTCGCCCCGACACCCTCACCCCGGGCGGGCACAGCGACCAACCGCGACGAGGGCTGGACGGTGCCGCGCATTGCGACGACAATGGACCCCTTGCTGCTGGCAACCAATCTGCAAAAAACCAGTCTTTGGGGTGGGCAGGCCGATGTCGTTGCCGGCGCCGATGATCGCGCAACGCAATGGCGCATCGCAGGTGTTGCGGGGCAAGCTCGAGACCGCGTGGTGGTGGTCCAGTTTGGCGATGAACGACTATTGCCGCTAAAGGCGGGTGAGAAATTTCCCGACGGCACACCAATTGCGGAAGTTCGTGAAAACGGTGTGTGCGTTACGTTGTCCGGTAAGCGGCGATTTTTACCGCTAAGCGGACAAACAATTCCAATCGTTTGGTAAGGCTTGGATACGGTATACATGATGAAAACAGATAATTCCCGCAGGACGTTTCCAAACCGTCTACTTTATTGGCCGGTTGTAAGCGTGCTCACCGTTGCCATGTCGCTCGCAGGATGTGCAACCGGCCCTGTCATTCCGGAAAAACTCGATCTACCGGGCCGTACGGATGCAAGAACCACCGACGGCAACGTTGACCTCGCAAAGCAACAGCGCGTCACCGAGATCACCAACACACCTGCGCCGCCCATGCAAACGCCGGTCGCCAAGCCGGCTGCCGCAACAACACCGACGGGCGATGGCGCAGCCGATATCACGCTAAATTTTGATCAGATTCCGTTGCCGGCGTTCATTCAGGTGGTGTACGCGACAGCACTCAAAAAGAACATCAGCATTGATCCGGCGGTCAGCGCACGCAAAGATCTGGTAACACTTCGCAGTGGGAAAAAAATGACCGCGGTCGAAGCCGAATCGAGTGCGCGCATGCTGTTAAAAAGTTACGGCATCGCGGTGCAGGATCTCGGCGGCTTGACGCGCATTGTGCCGGACACCACAACCACGGGCTATCTGCCGGAAATTCGCCGTGGTCGGGCGTTGCCGGATACCCCTTTGCCGCTGCGTCCGGTTTTTCAGTTGGTTGAATTGCAAGCCGTCCGGAACACCGATGTTGGTGGTTATCTTCGCACGCTGTTTGGCGAAAAAATTCGCTACAGCGAAGATTCGGGTCGCAACTCATTGCTGCTATCAGGCAACGGCGATGATGTGCAGGCGGCGATGGAAGCCATTCAAATACTTGATCAACCCTTGTTCAAAGGGCGCAACTCAATCCGCATCACGCCGGCCATTTGGTCCGCTGATGAATTGGCAAAACGGTTGACGGAAATACTCCTCAACGAAGGCTATTCGGTCGGCACCACCGGCCAGGCAGGCAGCGCCGCGTTCCCGATTACACTGCTGCCGATCGCCGGCATAAACAGCCTAATTGTGATGGCGCAATCAAAGGATGTGATCAACCATATCGTTGAGTGGGCGAAGGTGCTCGACAAGCCGGCAGAAAAAAGTGTCGGCCGAAATTTCTTCAGTTACCAGGTACGCAATACCGACGCATCGCGATTGGCCGAGACCGTGCAGAAATTATTGTCGAGCACCCCTGCACGCACAACAGCAACTGCTGCCGCCGCGGCTGCGCCGGCACCGCAGACCAATACCAGCGTGGTGGTCGACAAGGCCACCAATACCATCCTGTTTCGCGCCTCGGGCGAGGAATACACCGACATCATTCGTCTTTTGAATGATCTCGATCGCACTGCGCGTCAGGTGCTGATTGAAGTCACGATTGCGGAGGTGAAGTTGTCTGACAGCTTGACCACCGGGGTCGATTGGATTTTCAGCAAGTTTAATAGTAGCGGCCTCAATGTCACGGCGCTCGGCGGTACCACCGGTGGCACGATTCCACGCAACGCGTTGTCAACCGTTGCCGGCCTTGTTGTCAGCCAGCTCGACGGCGCAGGCAACCCACGCGCCGTACTACAGGCTGAGGCCGCCAACGGTACTGTTACATTTTTGTCGAACCCAAAACTGCTTGCCCGAAACGGTGAAGAGGCGCGTATCCAGGTCGGCGATTCGATTCCGATCCTTACGCAACAACAAAGCAACTCGGCGACCGGTGGCAACGGGCTGATCAGCACCGTCCAATACGCCGAGACCGGCACGATCATGAAAATAAAGCCGGTGATACATTCGTCTGACCAAGTCGACATGGACATCACCCAAGAGTCGAGCCAGCCGGGTGAAGTTTCGCGGACCGGCCCGAATTCGCCGCCCATTTCCAAACGTGTGCTCGACACCAAACTCACCCTTAAGCACGGCTCAACTTATGTGTTGGGTGGTTTGATTTCGAACCGCAAATCGTCGACAACCACCGGTGTACCGTTCTTGAAAGACATTCCGGTGATTGGGCGCGCATTCAAGAAGGACGAAGAGACCCTCAGCCGAACCGAACTGGTGATCATGATCACGCCGTACATCATCAGTGATGACGGCGAGGCGCGGGCGGTGACAGATGCCGTACGCAAACAACTCGGCAGTTGGGCGCTGGAGAGCAAAGCAGCGGTTCCGACGACTTCAACCCCATCAACCGCGCCGTCGAAATAGAACTCTTACCGCCCCGACGGCTTCGGGTTAGTGCGCATGTCGTCGATCGCCGCTAGCATGATGTCAGTCGTCAACAACTCAGGCAATACGCGCGGCTCGCCCTTCGGTGGATACAACACGTAAAGCGGCACACCGTTGCGTCCAAACGCCGCGAGTGCGGTGGTAATGGCGGCGTCGCGTTTGGTCCAATCGGCTTTCATGCGCACCACATTGGCCTCGGCCATGCGCTTGACCACATCGGCCTGATTTAGCGCCACGCGTTTGTTGACCTGGCACGTGATGCACCACGTCGCGGTGAAATCAACAAACACCGCCTTTCCCTGGCTGCGTAACGCGTTGATTTTTTCTTCCGAGAACGGCACCCAGTCTTCTTCACTCGCCACCGCCTGACCGACCGTCGGGCTTTCGCTGTTTGCGCCCGCCCACGCCACGGCAATGCCGAGCGCGGCGATGATTGCACCGGCCAATGCCGCCATTCGATGATTCGCCATCTGCCAGCGGCCGAATACCCACGCCGCCATTGCGATCAGCATCAACCCGACCAGCAGCTTGGCAACACTGTCGTTACTCGTCTGCGCACCGATGATCCACACCAGCCAGACAACAGTGGCGTAAAGCGGGAAGGCCATAAACTGTTTGAAGGTTTCCATCCAGGCGCCCGGCCTCGGCAAAAAGCGCAGCAGCGCCGGGAAAAATGACAGCAACACAACCGGCAGCGCCAGCCCGAATGCGATCGAAACAAACACCATTAACGCAATCGGCGCGCTTTGCCCAAGCGTAAATCCAACCGACGCACCCAACCCCGGTGCCATACACGGCGTCGCAACCAGCGTTGCCAACACACCTGAAACAAACGCGCCGACAATCGGGTCGCGGCTTGGGCGCATATCAGCGTTGCCCGCCGCAGCCTGCAACGACATGCCGATTTCAAACACACCGGAAAGATTCAGCGCCATCAGGAAAAACAACACGGCGAGACCCGCCACAAAAATGGGCTCTTGCAGCTGAAAGCCCCAACCAATCGATTGGCCGGCCGCACGCAATGCCAACATGAGTCCTGCCAATGCCAAGAACGACAACACCACGCCGATCAGGAATGCGCCGCCCTGACGCCGCAGTATGCGATTGTCGCCGTGCGCATTTTCGACAAAGCTCATCACCTTGATACCCAACACCGGGAACACGCACGGCATCAAATTCAGCAGCAATCCGCCGAGGAACGCAAAAACAACTGCGGAAATGAAAGTCCCGGCCGAATGGCTTTCTTCAGCCATTTTTGCCCGAACAGGCGCGCCGGTAATGGTGTTTGAATTTGCCGCATTTTCCACCGCCGCGCCATAAACAACAGGTGCAGCAATCGTCACGGCGCGGCCATTTGCCGGTGGACCCCACGTTGAATTCTTGCCGCCCAGCACCAATACCCCGTCGAGCGCTTTGAGGTCGGCGATACGCGGTTCTGCCAGCGTGACGTCAAGTGTGAAACCGCCTGGTGTTTTGGTGAATATTTGTTTCGCCGCGTTGGCGATCACATCTTCACGATGCGGGTAAAACAAGACCGGCGTTGACGCATTTGCACTTGCGAGGGCAGCATTGTTTGCCGTGATCCGCATCCCGAGCCCGTCTATTTTGACGCTCACATCCTTTAGCGTCGCCGTTGGCAGCGCCTTGACCGCATTTGCAAACGACTTGGCCCAGCGTTGATCCGGCAGGGGCGTTGATGTGGTTGCTTGCAGCGTCAGGTTGACGACACCGTCCTCGGGAATACACACATCAGCACAAACCAGCCAATCGGCCTTTGCTGAAAACGTGACCGACTCGCCGGCCTTGAGGTTGGCGGGGGATTTAATCGTGACCAGGTGCAACACCTCGCCCTCATAACCAAAATTCATCAACGGGCCAAGCGGCAGCTGGGTGGGGTGCGGCCATTGAATCTCGCCTGCCTCAAAGCCGGCAGGCAATGACCATTTGAGTCGTGTCGGCAGCCCTGAATCGCCCGGGTTACGCCAATAGGTATGCCAGTGATCGATGATCTTGAGTCGTAGCGCCACCTGGATGGGCTGGCCTGGCACAAACGCGGCATCACGGGCAATGAGCCTTGCATCGACATGCGGTGTTTTAACGACCCCTCCGGTTGGTGCCGGCTGCGCGAGTGTACCCGCGGGCAACCAAGCCGCAACAACCATTGCCGCAAGACCAGCTATCGCGCGATTTATCACTGGAACCATCATTGAGTGGGAAGACGTTGAATGGGGCAACGTAGCTTGTGACAACGATTACGAATACGCGTTCGCGACGGATTCACCGGTGAATATTGGGACGTCGCAAAGGTATGGTGCCCACAGTCGGATTCGAACTGACGACCTACCGCTTACAAGGCGGTTGCTCTACCCCTGAGCTATGCGGGCATTTTACGAAGAGCGACATTCTAACGTGTTCAGAGGGCTTGCGGCGAACGTCACTTGGCGTTCTTGGTCGGATTGGTGACTTTTTCGCCAAAAACATTTACCTCGGATGCGGATCGTTGGTAACCCATTTGCCGTACAACAAAAGAATAACGTGGCAAACGCGGTTCGGCCGCCAGCGAAACTTCGGTTTCATACAGCGCCACGATGAACGGTCCGGCGGTCTGCCCATCGGTCATATTCGGTGCCACATCACTGATTGGCCGTGCGGACCAACGCACGCTCACATCACCCAACACCACCTCGCCGGCGGGGCGCTCCATGGGATTGACTGTTTTGAGGTACTCCATGGCGTTGATTTCTGCGGCGGCTTTTGCGTTGTTGTATTCGATGCGGTTCAAGGCGTCAAAACTGGCGTTGATCCATGAAAAGAGTGCCAGCCCTGCCGATGTCAAAATGACCAGCGCAACAATCGCCTCAAGCAACGTAAATCCTGCCACACCCAACCAAGATTGTCGTGGCACGGCTACGCTCACGATGCCCTCGCCTCACAACGAGGTGCAACCAGAACATATTCGCGCTTCATGCCGTCGCCAGTGGTGATGAAAGCGGTGCCACCTTCGCACCAGCCGTTTTCACGATATACGATTGGGCCTGCGCTGGCAAATTGCCAGTCTGCAGGCAATTTCTGCAGATGCCGGCGGACACTACCGCTCTCAAGACGGATCGTGCGGCCGCTTGAAAACGCGCGATAGGGCAAATCGGCCAACTCAGATTCGACTTCGCGCCACCTGGTTGCCGCCGAAAAGCTATCCAAGAACCGGCCAAAATTTGGCAGCGCAATACCGGCAACGGTGGCGATCAGGGCCAACACCACAAGCATTTCGAGCAGCGTAAAACCACCATGAACGATTTCATCGCGCACCGGCCGGCCGGCGGCATTGCTTTTGCGGTTGTGAATGGCGGCAATCATGCGGTGATTCTAAGCCACACGCCGCGATCATTGCGCCGCGACGCACACAATCAGCAACTGATTCGCTTCGGGCGGTGTACGCCAGCGGGCGCGGTCATGGCGATCGTTTGTGCCACAATTTGGTTTGGCAACATCACATACAAAGCGGCATGACGGTTTTTGTTCCGAGCGACCGTATTGAACATCATGATAGACAAGCGCGGATTCACGTTGATTGAACTCATTGGCATCGTGCTGATTTTGGGCGTGCTGGCAGCGCTCGCCATTCAAAAATTTCAGACGATTGCGACTGATGCACGCGCTTCCGCAATCAAAGGCCTGGAAGGGTCGATCAAGTCAGCCGGCGGCATTATCAATGCCATGACGGTTTTGCGTGGCAACGGCGCCGCCAGCGCAATTGCCGGCATCACCTTCATCACGGTAAACGGTGTGCAGATCCGGCTTTGGAACGGCTACCCTGACCGCTGGTGGGACGGCATTGGCATGACACAGGTTGGTGCCCAGGCCATTGCCGGCGGGGGCTACCTTTCCAGCGCAGCTGTTGGCTATGGCCGCTTTACCTTTTATGGTTTTGGCAATGCCAGCATTCCCGGCGGCAACGCCGGCTGGCGCATCGAAACCGCGCCCAACCCGATCAATTGCTCGGTTTCTTACATCTATGGTGGCGCAGGAATACCAACCACCTCGTCAATTACAACCGGATGTTGACAGCGGCTTTCGCCCTGAACACCACGTGGCGGCTCGGGATCATTCACGGAAATCGGAATCATGCAATCGGCAAAATCCCGCCGATCCACACTTCTTAAATTTGGTGCCCGAAAGAGGAGTCGAACCTCCGACCTTCGCATTACGAATGCGCTGCTATACCAACTGAGCTATTCGGGCAAATACGGCGTGGCGCGAATTTTAGCATTCATCGACCTTAACATGCTCAAACTGCATGTTGGACCGGCTCCCTGGCGAACCCGCCAGGGTCACATCTTGGTAAACGCGCTAAACGCCACTTCGACCGTGAATTGGCTTTTGACCGGCACGCCCAATTGTTTTCCCGGTGAAAATTGTGCTTTTGCGAACGCCTCGACGGCGGCTGCCTCGAACAACCCTTCCGGAAACGCCCGCACAATCACCACTTCATCGACGTTGCCCTGTTCGTTGATATAGACCGTCAATACAACCTTTCCCTGGATGGATCCGGCCCGTTCGGGGTACACCGGTTCAATGTCACTCAGCGGTACCGGGCCGCTATGCAGCCGGTTTTTCAAAAGATATTGCGCACGACGGGTTTCATCCGCCGACAATTGCGTCGAATCGACACGACGACTCGCCGATTCGTTTATCGCCGTGTTTGGTGCTGGTGAGGGTGCGGCTTTTTCCACGTCGACCGGATTGACGTTTTTTGGTCGCCTGCTATCTAGGCTTGTTTTGCCGGCAATGGTCACGTCAAACGCGCGTGCGGCCACCGGCAATCCGACCACGCCATCGACGTTTGGATGGGCAATGGTCAGCAGCAGCAAAACAATGCCATGCACACCGAGGGTGGTAAATAGCGCCGCCGCAACACGGCGCCATTTTGCCGGTATAGACGCGGGTACGTGCAACACCTCAGTCGACCATGTCGAACCGGCTGACAAATGTGCTGCACGCATACCGACTATTGCATCACTTCACGCCAGGTGATGCGGGTGCCTTTGGGCGCCAGCGTTTTCTTCAAGTTCTCACCCGGTAATTCACCCTGCACGGTTGTCACGGTTGCGATCAGGCCGCCACCGAGCAATCTTGCGATGGTGACACCAACCGCCAGACCGGCCGACTGACCGCGTGAGATGACGAACGAGGTACCAGGCGGCGCATCCCTCGGCGCGGATGGGTCAAGTCCGGTCAGGACGTTGAATTGGTAGATCTGCGACGTACCACCGGCGTTACACGGATTGCTGTCCAGCAGCGACGTTGCTGCAACCAGTGTGCCCGAGGCCTGTTTCATATCGACCACCAACCGCTCACCGGCCACCGGCAAATCGGCATACCAACCAAACGGCGCAACACATTGGGCGGCGGATACATTACACGTCGCCGTAACTTCACGCGTCGTGCCGCTACCAGTCTGGGTAAGCGTGATGGGCGTCAATGATGCACGCAGATCAGGGTAAACCGGTGAACCCACGTCCGTATCCAAAATCGAGTAAATGGTTTGTACCTGTGTGTCTGGCAGATCGGTGATACCCAACAGTCGCCCGGTACCCACCATCACCTGGATCTTGCCGTTGATCTCTTGTACCGGCATGACGGTGGTGATCGGTTGCCTCGAGCCGCCACTATCCTTGGCCGTGCCGATTTTGGTCGCGGTATAGGCGCTGGACGTTTCAAACCGCCAGATATTGCCCTCAAGGTCCGCACCGTAAACGCGTAACACCAACGCGCTCTTAACCGGGTCGTCAGCAAACGGCGCGATCGGCGCCAATCCGCTTGGGTTGCCAGCATTGCCGACACCGGTCGAAATTTTCTTGATGATCTTTCCGGTGAAGGCGTTGAGGATGTAAAGGTAGCCGTCACCGTCGCCGACTTTGGCGGGCGAGTTGACGTTGTTGTAACCGGAGCTGGCAAACACCACCCAGGTACCATCAGACAACTTGCCGAATTTCGGTTTGCCGTAGGTGTAACCGATGTGGCAATCCGCGCCATGTGTGGCGGGTGCACCCAGGCTGTAGCAGGTATCACTCCAATTAAATTCCCACAACGCTTTTGGATTCACCGGGTCGGTGACATCGAGCGCGTAGTAGCCCTTGCCACCGCCTGCCAAGCCGCCAACCAACACGCTCTTCCAGGACGAGCCGTTATAAGCACTAAACACGGTCGGACTGCCGTCAACGGCGAAGATATGCGAGTTGGCGTAGTTGCTGTCGGCAATGCGATACAGATTTGGCATCACCGCCGTTGGTACAAACGCCCACTCTTCTTTGCCGCCTGCTGTATCTGCCACATCTTCACCGGCACGGAACGCGTGCAACATGCCGCCGTTGGAGCCGACAAACACCATGCCGGTGCGGCTTTGTGTGGCGGCCTTGAACGCCGCATAGCCGGCATCGACATAGTCGGTCGCCGCATCACCTTTGAGGTACGAAGGCTGCGAACCAACGATGTCACCCAGAATTGTTTTGCGCTTGCGATAGAGCTTGGTCAAATCGTTGGCGACAAAATCTTCCAGCCCGCGATGACCACGTACGAAGTTCAGCAGATTCGCACCCGAGGCAATCGCCCGCTGATTCACTGTCGACGAGGTGCCGTCGGTCATGCTCGGATATTGACTGAGCAAGCTGACGTTGGTCGCGTTGAAGTACGCCTGCTCGGTTGCATTCAGACCCGTAGACGCGCCACCGGTTGGATTGCCTGAACCATCACACAAGCGGGTGTTCCAGGTAAACGGTGCGATGTTGTCGGTTGCACCAGATCGGAATACGTAAATGTTTCGTGTATCGCACGCGTTGCCGGCACGTCCATCAAGCAACCCTTTTGCCGACCAAACCTGACCGGTACGCAGTGTACCCGTCGTCAAATCGCGCTCTTTTGAGATCAAGTCGCCAGACCACTCTTGTGTTGTGTACTGGGCCTGATACGCAAAGTTTGTTGCGGTGGTTGGTTCCTGGGTTGACGACGACGCCGCGGCAGAGCCGGCACCGGTCCTTGCCGTGACACCCGCCAACGCCGACCCGAGACCGTTGATCACCGAGGTTGGATTGCCGGCGCTGAAGTACTGGCCGCGACCGTTGACCGCAGCGTGCCAAAAATCATCGATCGAACTCGGCTGATCCGCCAGTGGGAACGGCCAGTTACGGGCGCCGGTGCGAATGTCGGCGAAATCACCAACCGTGGTACTGAGGTTGCGGTAGTCGCTACGATAGTTCAGCAAACCGGACACGCCCAATGCAATGGTGAAGGTGGTCATGTGTTGATGCACTGCGCGATCATCCTCTGGACCGTTACCGGTTGCCGGCACGTTGTTTTCCATGGTGTCTCGCAAATCGGTGACGTAGTAATACTGCGCCACGTCAGCCAGCGAGTTGGCGATGCCGCCGCCGAGTGAAACTGAGGCGGTACAAGGCCATGCCAAACATGGTGCGGTTGGCGCAGGTGGCAACGTGACTGTTGCACCAAGCCCGTTCACCCACGACAGTCCGGGCTTGCCGGGGCTCGGTGGTGACGCCAGTGCCGAAACGCCGGGAACATAACAGACACCATCGAGATCGGCAACCGGATCGCTGGTGGTCACGACAGTTGGCGTACCGGTGATAAATCCGCCGCTGTACTGGCTGGTGGTGACTGTCGTGGTGGTGACGTATTGCTGTTTTTGACCCGGTACGGAAACACAAGACGTTGCCGTGTAGCCGTTGCCAACGTTGGCGGCGGCAGGGGTACAGGTTTGTGTCAGGGTCGGGCCGGTGGTCACGTTGCTGCACGAGGTTTGGGTAAACGCATTACCGGCAATTGGTGCCGCCGCGGTACAAATCGCCACCGGCGTCGGCCCGGAGGTTGCGCTGGTACAGGTCGTCGCGGTAAAGCTGTTGAGCGCACTTGCGCTGGCTGCGGTGCACGATACGACCGGCGTCGGCGCTGTGGTTGCG
>JANMNT010000380.1:0-40831 GCA_031368465.1 Burkholderiales bacterium | reverse complement strand
GAATGGCGGAAGACGCCATCAAATGGTCCGGTTTGAGCTGCGCAACGCGGATGCCAACCCGCTGCGAACGCTTCCAGCCCTTGATATCCGGTGTGCCTTGAAAAAATGCACAACTTTGCCCGGACGTATATCCCGAAGCGGTGACGGCAACTGCATCCAATATACCGCTGTCCAAATGCGCCTGAATGCGTGACGGACTGGTGATCTCGCCAAGCAGAGCGTGCAATGGTGAATTGTCAAACAGGGATATGCGTTTATTTTTGCCGAGGGCACCAAACAAAAACGCCGCCAGCCAGCGGGCGCTGCACGCCACCACGCCGATAAAATCCGTGCGGTAAATGTGGCCCGGGGATATTTCACTCCAAAGCAATTCGAGTTTTTTCACCCCATCCGCAAAATGGTCCGCATTGGTCGCCAAGACAGCGGCGTTGATGGCGCCTGCCGACGTGCCGACAATGATTGGGAACGGATTGGCGACAGGGTAACCAAGCGCTTCCGAGACTGCCTTAAGAACGCCAACCTGATAGGCGGCACGTGCGCCACCACCCTGCAGGATCAGTGATACCCCGGGCGCATCGGCATTGCGCTCTGGCGCCGGTACCACAGGCGCCTTGTCCGGATTCACGTCGGCATCCATATTTAACCCTCGACAATGGATCGACGGATCTTGAACATTTTCCGGAATCAGGCGCGGTGCTGACCTTCGGAAATCAGCACAACGTTACCGTCGCCCGGAAGATTGACCCGGCCAAGCAGGCTATAGACCTGCATCGGCCCCTTGCCCTTGACCTGGATTTGATGCGCGTCGCCGAATTGAAAACGGTTGTGCAGGCGACGATAGGTGACGTTGTCCACTTGGATGTGGTTGGCAACCGCCTCGGTACACATGCGGCTCGCCACATTGACCGTGTCACCCCAAAGGTCATAGCTGAACTTGCGACGTCCGATAACGCCGGCCACCACCGGACCGGTGGCAATACCGATGCGGATTTGTAGCCGGTCGCCGTTCGGCGCGTTATAGGTCGAGATATATGCCTGCATTTCCAAAGCCATGTCCGCCATTGCATCGACATATTGGGCGCTGTGCAAGCTCAATCCACCGGCTGCCATATAGGCGTCACCAATCGTTTTGATCTTCTCAATGCCGTGACGTTCGGCCGACTGGTCAAACACCGAGAAAATTTCGTTGAGCAAAAACACCGTTTCATTCGGTGACATCTCCTCAGACAGATGTGTGAAATTGACGATATCGGCAAACATGACGGCGATATCGGCGTGGCCATCGGCGATATTGCTCTCCTGACGCTTCAACCGGTCGGCAATTGAAACCGGCAAAATGTTGAGCAACAGGCGGTCAGAAAGCTCTTTTTCAGTCACTACAGCGTGACTTTTTGCCTCGAGCGCACCGGTCAATTTGCTCTTTTCGCGTGAAAAGTACCAGAGCAACACATAAACCATCGCAGAAATCGAGACAAAATTCATCACAAAAAACACGGCGACGGTCTTCATGTCGAACTGCTTTGAATCCCACTGCAGGACATAGTCAAACATGCCTGACAGCGCCGTCATGAATACATAGGCAACAAACCATGGCACCGACTCGCGGGTGCCCAGAATCACGATCGCACCAACCGGTGCCAGCAGGGCCCACAATGACACGCCGCTGGCGTTGACAAAATTGCCGATCGACCATTGCAGCGCAAACGGGGTGAATAAAAACAACGACAACTGCATCATGCAGAATGGGTCGAGTTTTTTTGTGCGCAGGTAGAAAATGATGGTGCAGGTCGATATCCCCTGGAAAATCAGCGGGATCGATGTCGAGAAAAACTTGCCGAAGCTCCAGTAGATCGCCAGCCACAGGACCGAGGCAAACATCATCAGTCCGGTGGAAAACAGCAGCATGTCGCCCGACAGCTTCTGCTCGGGCGTCAGCACCATCGGTCCTTTGATCACAATCTTTTCGGCAATGTGCCGCTGTTCAACATCCGCCAAAGTGCCCCCGTCGATCTCTCGTTTTCGAAATTGTCTGTATGGAAGAGTCGCACTGCGCGGTCAAGCATCATCAAAATGTCGAAGCAAATTTCGCCGACCGCATCTTCAAACGTTCGTAACTGTCTCTTTTGATTATTACACAGCAAATACCAAGCGGACTCCGGATTGGCCCAGTTTCAGCTAAACTTTACACCTAATTATTTGTGGAGAATCCATACATGTCGATGTCCGACCGCGATGGCCTGATTTGGGCCGATGGCAAGCTGATCCCCTGGCGCGACGCGACCACCCACGTACTGACGCATTCGTTGCATTACGGTTTGGCGGTATTTGAAGGCGTGCGGGCGTACAAAACCGAGGCACCCACCCTTGGCACCGCAATTTTCCGATTGCGCGAGCATACCAAGCGCTTGTTCAATTCCGCCAAGATATACCAGATGGCAATGCCTTATAGCATGGACGAAATCATGGAGGCGCAGCGGCTGGTGGTGCGTGAAAACAATCTGGAAAGTTGTTATCTGCGCCCGTTGGCCTACTACGGGTCCGAAAAGATGGGGGTTTCGCCAAAGGGTTCCAAGGTCCATATCGCGATTGCCGCCTGGCCGTGGGGTGCCTATCTCGGCGAAGACGGGCTGAAAAAGGGCATTCGCGTCAAGACATCGTCCTACGCACGCCACCACGTCAATGTCACCATGCCGCGTGCAAAGGTCTCTTCCACCTATGCCAACTCAATTTTGGCGAACAACGAGGCGGTTGACCATGGCTATGACGAAGCCTTGTTACTCGATACCGAGGGGTACGTGGCTGAGGGGGCCGGCGAGAACCTGTTTATTGTCCGCGATGGCAAGATTTTTACGCCAGAACTGACCTCCGCCCTCGATGGCATCACCTGGCGATCGATTCAGATCCTTTGTGCAGAGCACGGTATTCCGGTTGAGGCGCGCAAGATCACCCGCGACGATGTTTACATTGCGGACGAGGCGTTTTTCACCGGTACCGCGGCGGAGGTAACCCCGATTCGCGAACTTGATGGACGAATCATCGGCGAAGGCACACGTGGGCCGATCACGGAAAAATTGCAAGCGGCGTTTTTTGATATCGTCTACGGCCGCAACGCAAAATACCATTCCTGGCTTACACCCGTGAAGTAACCGCAGGACCAATGAATAAGCCGACCTCCATGACGCAAAACCCGGTTGAAATCACGGCCGCCGATCTGCCCCTGCACTGCCCGACGCCGTCTATGAAACTCTGGGATAGCCATCCCAGGGTATTCATCGACATCACTACCACGGGCCGGGCAAAGTGTCCTTACTGCGGAACCGAATACAAGCTTACCGGTCCCTTCACCGCGTCACATTAAGGGGGGGGTCGCTTGAATCGTGTGCTGGTGATTGCGCCATCGTGGATCGGCGACGCGGTGTTGTCGCAGCCGATGTTGATGACATTAAAAGACCGCAATGATGTGATTGACGTGGTTGCGCCACGCTGGGTGATGCCGGTCTATGAACGCATGCCGCAGGTCAATCACGTGCTGGAGAATCCATTTGCACACGGTGACCTGAAATTGGCGGCAAGACGGGCATTCGGCAAATTGCTCGGAACCCGCGGATATACACAGGCCTATGTGTTGCCGAATTCGTTCAAAAGCGCATTGATCCCGTGGTTTGCGGGCATTAAATTGACAACAGGATTTCGCGGTGAAAAACGCGGTTGGCTGTTGAGCGATTGTCGCGATTTGAACGAAGCGTTCCTGCCGACCATGGTGGCACGGTTTGCCTCGCTGGCAGAACCGACTTCGATTTCATCACCGCAGAATCCACCGCCGTACCGCGAACCAAAATTACGTGTTGACGCCACGCAACTGTCCACGACACTTGTCAAGTTCAAGCTCGATACGGCTTCGCCAATTCTCGCACTTTGTCCGGGTGCCGAATACGGTCCGGCCAAACGTTGGCCCGCCAGACACTTCGCCGACCTGGCCAAGAGCTGGTTGCTGCAGGGAAAACAAGTTTGGCTGTTTGGCGGCAAGGGTGACCGGGCCATCACCGACGAGATCAATTTCCTTACGGATGGCGCTTGTAACAATCTTGCCGGCGAAACCTCGCTCACCGAGGCAATCGACCTGCTGAGTCTCGCCGCCAGCGTGGTCACCAACGATTCCGGCTTGATGCATATTGCCTGCGCGGTCGGCGCCCCGGTCACCGCGCTGTACGGCTCGTCCTCACCGGACTTCACGCCTCCGCTATCGAAAAAATCGCGTATTGTCTCGTTAAAATTGGAATGTAGCCCGTGTTTTCAGCGTGAATGCCCGCTCGGACATTTCCGTTGCATGAATGATTTAACCCCCGGCTCGGTTCGTGACAAAATAGACTCACTTACCGGCGTGGTGCAAAAAAACTAAGTCGAAATTTCGAGGAGTTGCAACATGAAAATTACCCCCATTCAACAATTACTCATGCTGCTTTTGTCAGCCGCTTGTGGTGTTGTACTTGCATCTACCCCCGCCAAAGCGGGCGAAAAGAAGGCCGCTGTCAAGCAACTCGATTTGGAATATATTGCCGACCTCGAAGGCTGGCGCGAGCGGGTCGAGCAGAGCTTGCGGCGTGACAATGGCTGGCTCACACTGGCCGGGCGCTTTGTCATGAAAGAAGGCGTCAATACATTTGGTACGGGCGGCGACAACGACATCGTATTCCCGGCGCAGCTCAGAGGTGTCGGTCCGGCAAGACTTGGTAACATCGTGGTGGATGGCAAGAACAAATCCGTGACCCTGCAACTCGCCGACGGGACAATATGGACCGCAGATGGCAAGCCGTTTAACGGCGAGCGCAAACTCGGTACGTCAACCGACAAGCGCGATTGGGTGAACCTGGAAAATATTTCCATGCATATTATCGAGCGGGACGGAAAATACATCTTGCGACTGGCCGACAACAAATCGAGTGTGCGGACAAATTTCAAAGGCCGCATCTGGTATGCACCGAATCCCGACTTGCGCGTCGAGGCAAGATATGTCCCCTACCCCGCCGGCCGCACCATCCCCATCGTGAATGTTCTGGATGAGGTGTCGGACGAACCATCGCCCGGCTATGTCGAATTTATGATTCGCGGCGTCAAACACAAGCTCGACGCGGTCGGTGACGGCGACGGATTGTTTTTTGTCATTCGCGACGCCACCTCGGGCAGCACCACCTATCGCCCCTCGCGCTTTTTGTTTGTCGAAAAAAAGCCGGAAGCACAAAAGCCGTTCATACTTGATTTCAACCGCGCCTACAACCCGCCTTGCGCATTTTCAGAATTCACAACCTGCCCGCTGCCGCCAAAACAAAACATCATGCGTACCCGGATCGATGCAGGCGAAAAATATCGCAAACCGGCATGACACCCGCACTCCTCCTGCAGGAAATGCGTCTAGTCCGGTGTTCAGTTAGCGCCGATGCCAAACTTTTTTTGCATGTTCACCGTAGCGCTGCGTTCACCAACAAGGATCAGATCGTCTAGAAATTCGGCGAACAATGTAGCCTCCATTGAATTTGTCGGTGGATAAGCCAGCTTTTCCTTCCAAAGTGTCGTGATCCCGGCCTGGAAGCTGGCAAGCCGGTCGGCAAATTTCTTGGCGTCGGCATCTTTCTTTTCGCCCAGCGCCATGCGCTCCATGGCGCGCAAACCGACTATCGCTTCGAGGTTTGTTTTTCCGAGTTCGATCATTCGCATCGCAATTGCCCGGCAGGCCATATAGCGACCTTCTGGAAGGACGCCGTCAGCCGGCGGATTGCACATTTGCGTGAACCGCTGAAACGGCGGCATTGTCAACTCACCGGCGAGCATCAGTGCAGCCACCTCTGTGTTACCGAACAATGCGGCCCCAGCGATGCTCCTTGCCGCCTCTTTCGCGTACACCAGGCCAATCCGGGCAGCGTGACTGTAGTGCATATCCAATTTTTTTTGCCCGGCAGCCCTGTTCATGAAAATCTGCGCTTCCATGTTGCGCCCCAACATAAATTCCGAACTTGCAAACGTAAGCCATCCATAGGTATTGTCAGGATCAATGTTTGTGTAGTCGATCAACCGATTTCGCTCCAAGCATAGCGGCTCATTGATAAGTCCGGCGCAATGGTTGGCGAGAACGAAATGGACGAAAGAAAGATTGCTGCGTTGGCTCTCGCCTTCCGGCGCGGACTCGGCGAGACGCAAGGCATTCCTCAGCGCATTGGTCTGGCGCTGATCTTGTTCTGCCGTCGTACGCGTCTTACCCGGTTCAAGCTCCGCCAACCTTGTTGTCTTGGCCGACAAGGCAACCGCTGCCGAATCGTTCGATGCAGCCATGGCGGTTAGCGCGGCATGCACAATTTTTTGCTGAATCGCTTCGCGTTCGTCGGTGCTGGAAACAGCCGTGGAAATCGCCGAGGACGCACCAGAGGCGGTTTCCGCACCCTTGCCATTTTCGGCGGGTGCGGTTGCACAACCGACGAGCAATGCGGTAACAAAACAAACAGTCCAACACGCAAATTTGTGAATCATTTCATACTTCAACATGGCATCCTCAAAACATTTCAATTAAAAAACGGCGCGATTATGCCAAAGTTTTTGGCAAATCGGCAAGCACATCAATGTCAAAAATCACCCCGGGATCGTCGCAGGTAAAAAACGTAACATCCGGATGATGGCGGGCAATCAAATCGCGGCCGCCTGTTTCACCGTCGAGCAGGTGCAATTCATCCGCGAACTTTTTGCCGAAGCCGACCGGATGTCCGCGTTGTTGCCGATACATTGGCACCACAATGGCCTGACCCTCCACAAGCAACGCCGCAACACCTGCAATGGTTGATGCCTTGACCAACGGCATATCGCCGAGCCCAATTATCCAACCCTCAGCGTCGGGGCTCGCCTTGACACCGCACGCAATCGACGTTGCCATTCCTTCCCGAGCGCGCTTGTTGACCACCAGGCTGCAACCAATGCCCGGTGCAACGATTCTCGCATGCTCAAAAACCGCGGACTCATCGCTCACCACGATGACGACGTGATCCAACGCGGCACGCATATTTCGTGCGCTGGCCTGCAGCAGTGTCTGGCCATCCGGCAATTTTGCACACTGCTTGGCACCACCAAACCGCCACCCCCGCCCCGCCGCCAATAACACGCCGGCAATCATGCCGCGCCGCCGGTTTCCCCTATGCGGTCCGAATGGGAATCCACCCGCCGCAGCACGATTCGGTTGCGTGCGGCAATCAGTTCGGCGGCAATGGCAACGGCAATCTCCGGCGGCGTACGACTGCCGATCTGCAGCCCCACCGGGCCATGCAGCCGCGCAACCTGTGCCGACGATACGTCCAGCCCGACCAATCGCTTGCGGCGCTCGTCACTGGTTTTTTTCGAACCAACGGCACCAACATAAACCGCTGCCGTTTTAAGCGCCTCCATCAACGCCATATCATCAAGTTTTGGGTCATGCGAAACCGCAACAATCACCGTGTGCGCGTCCGGATTGAATGCAACGACCGCGTCGTCTGGCATTCCATCCACAAAAGTGGTTTGCGAAACCCGCCATGCGCTGCGATATTCCTCACGAGGCTCGCAAATACTGACGACAAAATCCAGCGTTTTGGCAATTTCCGCAAGGTACACCGCAATCTCGGATGCACCGACAATCAACAGTCGCCATCGCGGGCCGTGCACGCAAAAAAACTGCAATGCGCTGATCGACGTCTCCTCAGCCTCGCGCGCCATGCGGAACGCCCATTCACCGGACCGCAAATCCAGTGCGCGGATAAACACGTTGCCCTCACCAATCTTGGCGAGCAGGGCTGTGATGCGCGCCGCATCCAGGCCCGCTTCGATGACCACCTCAAGTTCGCCGCCGCATGGCAGGCCGAATCGCTGGGCCTCTTCACCCGTGACGCCATATTGCTGAATTATTGGCACCGCGCCAACAAAAGTGTCGCGGCGGCGCACCAGATCGTCCTCAATGCAACCACCCGATACGGAGCCGATCACAATGCCGTCGTCACGCATGGCCAACATCGAGCCCGGTGGGCGGGGACTGGCGCCAAAGGTGCGGGTGACCGTGACCAGCCAAACACGCCGACCCTGCTGCAACCAGTCCTGCAGGTGGTTCAAAACCTCGAGGTCAAGCGATTGCATGATCGACCCGGTCAAACCATTTTGTGAAACGGCAATAAGGACGGCGCTCTTCAGCCATTTTTGGCTGGAAACGAGCGCCCTCTTTGCACTTTCGTTTCATTTTGCCGCACCCAACGTCTGCGCAGAAGCGGCGGCCAGGCGCAGACCAAAATGATCCACCACGGCGTTGGCGTAGTCGTCAAAAAAACGCGACGTGAGATTGTGATGCGAGCCGCCTTCGGCTTTGAAAAAACGTTTGCTCGCGGTCGCGGCGGCAAACAGTTTTTCACTCATGGCGAACGGCACAATCGAATCGTCCGTGCCGTGTGCGATCAAGATCGGCACCTTGACGTCGTCAATCCGCTCGAGGTTGTCGAATCGCTGGGTGATCAATCCGCCGACCGGCAAAAAGCCGAACGCAGTGGCTTTCAACATCTCGGGAATATTGGTGAATGTCGCCTCCAGAATGAGCCCGCTGGCGCTGGCATCCTTGATCGCGAGATGCGTCGCCATGGCGCCACCCAACGAATGGCCAAAAATAAATTTTTTACGATTCGGCGCAATCTTGTCGATGTACGCCCACGCCGCCTCGGCATCTTCGTATGACGATTGCTCGGTCGGTGTACGCAGTGACGACTTGCCAAAACCACGGTAGTCAATCGCCAGAACGGCAAACCCCATCGTGTTCCAACGCGGGATGCGCGTGGCGCTTCCCGTCAGGTTCCAACGTGCACCATGCAGGTATAACAATACCGGTGCATTCGGATTTTCCACCGGTGCCCACCAGGCGTGGATGTTTTCTCCATTGCCACCCACCGGAATGGTGTGTTCAACAAACGTGGCCGGTAGCGGGCGGCTTCCCCACCAGGTTGCTTCGGTCGGGCGAAATATCCAGTCACCTTGTTTGGAATCGACATAGGCGCATCCGCCGGCTCCGACCAGCATCAGCACCAGTATCAATCGTGAAAGCATGGGCTTCAACATCGTTTTTTTGATCCAATAACAAAAATCACGCGAAAAAAGTCAGACTAAGTGGGTTGATTTTGGTTTCCGCGCAATTGAACTGGTGTCACAAATGCCGGCCTTGGTTGCCGGCGTGCAGCGCCAACTTGCCAAACAATCCACCTCGTGGATTGGCGAGACCGCCCGACATACACACGTTGTCGGGCGATCGGCGTCAAACAGAGAACAGAAACGCTTCAGGCCAACCCGCGTCTGATCAAGCCTTGAGTGCCGCCATGTCAAAAGGCAACATGCGCAAGCGTTTGCCGGTCAGCGCAAAAATTGCGTTTGACACCGCCGGTGCAATCGGCGGCAGGCCCGGTTCGCCGACACCGGTCGGCGCGGCGCCGCCTTCGACAAAATGCACCTCCATGCGTGGCATTTCACCCATGCGCAGCAGCGGGTAATCATGGAAGTTGGACTGTTCGACAACGCCATCCTTCAGTGAAATTTTGCCGTAGAGCGCCGCCGACAGGCCGAATACCACCGCACTTTCAACCTGCGCCGTGACGGTCAACGGATTAACCACCAAGCCACAGTCGATTGCTGAAACAATGCGGTGTATCTTGAGCGTGCCGGCTTCCATCGAAACTTCCGAAACGTGCGCGACCACCGAGCCAAATGATTCATGCACGGCAACCCCGCGTGCGCGGCCTTTTGGCAACGCCGATCCCCAACCGGCTTTTTCCACCGCCAGGTTGAGCGTCTTAAGCACCTTGGCGTTTTTGCCAAGATAGGCGCGTCGGAATACAACCGGATCCTGCCCCGCCAACTTGGCGAGGTCGTCCATTGTGGTTTCCATCGCGTACGCCGTATGCGAGTGACCCACCGAGCGCCAAAACAACACCGGTACACCGGTCTTGGTGGTGTGCGACGTCGTATGCATGTTGGCAATGTCATACGGCGTATCGGCAACGCCTTCAACACTGGTGGCATCAACGCCATCTTTGATGAACGCGCCTTCAAATACGGTGCCCGCAACCAACGACTGACCGACGATGGTGTGATTCCACGCTGCAATTTTATTCTGCGCATCAAGCCCGGCCTCGATACGATGCACATACATCGGCCGATACGAGCCGCCCTTCATATCGTCTTCACGCGTCCAAACTGTCTTGACCGGCACACCGGCTTTTTTCGCGATCTCAACCGCCTCGACCACATAGTCCGAACCCAGGTTTGTCCGGCGGCCGAATCCGCCACCGGTGAGCATGGTATTTAGCGTGACGTTTTGCGGTGGCACACCGGCGACCTTTGCAGCGGCCACAACATCAAGCGTTTGCAATTGCGAACCCACCCACAACTCGCACTTGTCGCCGGTAATGGAGGCGGTACAGCTTAACGGCTCCATGGCTGAATGCGACAGATAGGGCATCTCGAACTCGGCGACCAATGTCTTCGCCGCCCCCTTGAGCGCATCGGGGTTGCCTTTTTTGGCCACCAATCCGGGCATCTTGGCGGTTTCACGATAGCTCTTTGAAAGCGTCGCCGAGTCGGCCTTGCTACCGGGCTCGAGATCCCATTCAATCTGCAGCGCATCACGGCCTGTCTTGGCCGCCCAGAATGATTTGGCGACCACCGCCACGCCACCGTCGAGTTGCACAACGTGTGTGACACCCGGGATACCGTTGACCTTTGCTGCATCAAATTTCTTGACCCGCGCACCAAAAATTGGTGCCCTCGCGACCACCGCCGTATGCAGATTTGGAATCTGTTTGGCCGTCATGTCGATGCCAAATCTGGCGGTGCCGTTGACCTTTGCCGGCGCGTCAATACGACGCGTCCCCTTGCCAATGACAGTGAAATCTTTTGCCGGTTGAAACACAATCTTGTCCGGCGCGGGCAGTTTGGCCGCGTCATCAGCCAGATCACCGTAGTTTGCCTTTTGCCCGGCAGGGCCGATGACAGCACCATTGACGGCACGGCATTTACCCGCACTGACCTTCCAACGATTTGCCGCCGCGCTTACCAACATCATGCGCGCCATGGCACCCACAGTTCGCAATTGATCCCATGAGTTACTCACCGATGATGAGCCGCCGGTCATTTGCATGCCAAATCCGGTGTGTGCATAGACGGGTGCGGCCGGCGCCAATTCGGCGCGAACCTTGCTCCAGTCACATTCAAGCTCCTCCGCCACCAACATTGGCAACGAGGTCAACACACCCTGACCAAATTCAAGATGCTTGACTTGAACCGTCACCGAACCGTCACGCGCAATCCGCAGAAATGCGTTTGGCTGATTCAGGTTTGGTGCCTGCGGCGCCTGCGCCAGCGCAAGCTTGTTGCCGATGCTCAGGTTAAAGCCAATGACGAGCCCACCGCTGGTTGCCGCACCGGCTTTGAGAAAATCCCGGCGGGATGGCTTGCGTGCTTTTGATGTTGCAAATAATTTTTCCATGATCCGCCCCTATGCCTTCGCCGCTTTTTTGGCCGTAACCGGTGCTGCTTTGCCACCCGCCGCTTTGCCTCCGGCAGCCACCTTGATGGCGGCGCGAACGCGGTTGTAGGTCCCGCAACGACAAACATTGCCGCTCATCGCCGCATCAATGTCGGCATCGGTCGGCGCCTTGTTCTTGGTCAGCAACGCCGTCGCCGACATGATCTGGCCGGACTGGCAATAGCCGCACTGCACCACATCTTCCGACAGCCATGCGTCCTGCACTTTTTTGCCAATCGGCGATTTACCAACAACTTCGATCGTCGTCACGCGTTTGCCCTCGATGGCGGAAATCGGCGTCGAACACGACCGCATCGGCTCACCGTTGACGTGAACGGTACATGCACCACAGAGCGCCATGCCGCAACCAAATTTGGTGCCGGTCAACTGCAAGTTATCGCGTAAAAACCAAAGTAGCGGCGTCGACGGATCAACATTGGTTGAAATTCGTTCGCCATTGACGGTAAAAATAGCCATAAAAACTCCGTAGAAAAAGCGTGCGGCCACGGGATAGCGGCGGCTTGTGGGACTGGGGAAATTCTACGCCAGAAACCACATGATTTCGGCCTGGTTGCCAGCGGTTCCCGAAGGAAATACAAAATTGTGCCAGGTTCGTGCAAAAATCCATACACTCATGTATTGTGTAAATGACATTTACCGCCAAACTGACGTGTAAACCCTACCGAGAGATCCAATGGCAACATTCCGTCCCGCCGGAAAAGACTACCGATGAGTCCGAAACCCGCCAAAGCCACGCCGGCTGTCAGGGTCGCTGAACCCACGCAGCTCGATAAGATCTCGTGGCTGAAAGCGGCAGCCGTTGCCATCGCCGAAGACGGCTTTACGGGCATTCGTGTTTTGCCCCTGTCGAAGCGTCTGGGTGTGACAAGGGGCAGTTTTTATTGGCACTTTGCCGATCATCCCGCGTTTGTCGCGGCATTTATTGAACATTGGCGCGACCAACAACTGCGCTGGGTCGAAGCCTATCAACACACGACCGTTGATCCGGTTGATGCTTATGCGCGGGTGCTTGACGCTGTTTTGACCGACAGCGGGCCGGAACTAAAACGCCTGAAGGTCGAATTTGCGCTGCGCGGCTTTGCACGACGCGACAGTTTTGCGGCCAACGCGGTTGCCGCGGTTGATCGTGCGCGAACCGACCTGTTCATCCCGATTGTGCGGGGTATCGCCGGTTCGCCCGCCGAGGCGGAATCGTTCGCCCACTTGCTGTTGATTCAACTGTCAGGCGCGCAACACGCGATGGCGGGTCCAAATTGCGACGCGGCGATACTCGCGGGCGTCAAACAGGCAATGCTCAAATCACTGGCGGCATTGTGCTCGACGCAGTCCAAAACCACGCCGGCGAAAACAGCCGCCAGGAAAAAATGACCACCATCCTTGTCACAGGCGCCGCCGGCTACATTGGCTCACACACTTGCCTTGTATTATTGCAGCGCGGCTTTGATGTTGTGGCAATCGACAATTTTTGCAATAGCTCGATTGAATCTTTGGTACGCGTACAAAAACTCGCCAACAAATCACTAACCGTGGTGGATGGCGATGTGCGTGATGGCGCTTGTCTGGCGCAACTTTTTTACCGCCACGCAATTGATGCAGTCATCCACTTCGCCGGCCTGAAAGCGGTCGGCGAGTCGGTGCGTGAACCACTTCGTTATTACGACAACAATGTTGTCGGCACCATTCGCTTGATTGAGGCAATGTCGCACGCCGGCGTCACACGATTTATTTTCAGCTCCTCCGCCACGGTCTATGCGGCGTCGGGAAAACCACAGTTTTTTGAGTCGTCCGCCATCGGCCCGTCAAGCCCGTACGGCGCGAGCAAATTGATGGCTGAGCAAATACTGACCGACGTTTGCGCCGCCAATCGAGATTGGAAAGTCGCGTTGCTTCGTTACTTCAATCCGGTCGGCGCCCATGAGAGCGGGCAACTTGGTGAAGACCCCACCGGCATCCCGAATAATTTGATGCCCTACATTTCGCAGGTTGCCGTTGGCAAACTGGCCGTGTTGTCTGTTTTTGGCGGCGATTACCCGACGCCTGACGGCACCGGTATTCGTGACTACATTCACGTCATGGATCTGGCCGAAGGTCATCTTGCCGCCTTGAACGCCTTGGTCGATTTACCCGCGGGTGCAACGCCGATCAATCTGGGATCAGGCCGCGGCCACAGTGTGCTTGAGGTGATTGCCGCGTTCGAGAGCGCGTCGGGCAGATCCATCCCATATCGAGTTGTTGAACGCAGGGCGGGCGATATTTCCGACTATTTTGCCGACGCCACCCTGGCGGCACGGTTGTTGCGCTGGCACACATCGCGAAGCCTGCAAGATATGTGTCGCGACACATGGAACTGGCAGCAGAAAAATCCCGAAGGCTATCGGGCTCACTGAGCCGCATCCGTCCAAAGTGCGGAGCTATTTTTTAGAAGCCGCGAAAGCATCAACATGCGCGCAACGTCCTTGCCAGTTGCGGGGTCACACAGGTGACATTGGTACCAGAGCAGTTCCGTTTTTGGCGATTCACCGATAGCCACCACCTGGCCATTCACGAGATACGGATAGTCGACCATTACCGGACCGTTGATGAATTGCCAGTCAATCGCGCCGAACATGCCCACGAAACTGGCTGGATCGACAGTTAGCGTTGACTCAAAGACACGCATGGCATGAACCGCCGCTGATAGCGGTGCAACGGCATGTCCGAAACGTGCCGCGTCCGAAAATTCTGGGCGTTGTTCGGTAATGATCGAAAGTCTTGCGCTGACATCTTCTTGCATAACCATTGTTGGCAACCCGGTTGCCTCAAAGCCAGTGCTGACATTGGCAAGGATTCTTGGCTTTTGCGCTGACATTGCATTCATCCTTGCCAAGCGATTGTGTACAACTGAATGAACGTCTTTACCACCAATCGCAGCACTGCCCTCAAGCACCGGCAAACCGGCCGAAGTCGCCATCGCAAGTTGACGACGACGAACTCCCGCAATGTTGACCTCGGTGGTGGATATGCTTGCCCTTACGGGTTCACGACCAACAGTCGGGTTGGTGAAATAGAGCGAAAGGGATCCGCATCGTTGCCAGTCCGGACCAAATGCAAACTCGCACAATGGCAAGAATTGCTCCATGTGGATAGAGCCGGCAATCGTACCGGCGCGAAAACCAAGATCGCGCGCCGTTGCGTCATTGTGTATGGTACCTGCCTCGTCTCGGGAGTTATTGGTTGGTTGCCGAAAAGGACCAACGTGCCATCCGCCCTTGGTCTCAATTGCAAATGCCGTCATGTCGGCAACTGCAACACATGTTTGGCAATAATATTCCGCTGTATTTCATTGGTGCCGCCCGCGATGCCCGCCGCTCTTGCATAAAGATAGGTACTGATATCTTCACGCAGTCCGCCTTCTTCCAGATTGTAGGGCAGCGCCGCTGGGCCGGCGCATTCGACGAACAATTCCGTAATGCGCTGGAGCACCAAGGAGCCTTTGAGTTTCAAAATTGACGATTGCGGCCCTGGCGCGCCTCCGGTTACAACCTCGGCCAGCGTCCTCAATTCAGTAATCTCAAGACCCATCAACTCGATCTCGATTTCGGCGAGCCTTTGTCTGAATATCGGATCATCCAACATCTTGCCGTCGCGCCCAGTCGAATCGGCCGGCGCATTTGCCGCCGCGTCACGCAATCGCTTAAGCCGTCGTATCGAGTCGGCCACGTAAGCCAAGCCGGTTCGCTCGTGCGTTAGCAATCCCTTTGCGTAGCGCCAACCGTGCCCCTCGTCGCCGATGCGATTTTCAACCGGCACACAAACGTCTGTGAAAAACACAGAGTTCAGCGAAGAATGTTTTCCTTCAATCGTAACGATTGGTTGAACGCTGATGCCCGGTGTGCGCATGTCAATCAACAAGAAAGAAATTCCGTCTTGATTGCGCGCGCATTTTTCGGTTCGAACAAGGCAAAAAATCCAATCCGCCTCATGCGCGTAGCTTGTCCAAGTCTTGGTACCATTGACGATGTAATTATCGCCATGACGTTCCGCACGTGTACGGAGTGAAGCCAAATCCGAGCCCGCATCAGGTTCGGAATATCCTTGGCACCAGTTAGTAGAATTGTCTAGAATACCCGGTAAAAAACGCCTTCGCTGCTCGATATTGCCATAGGTATAAAGGATTGGCGCCAGCATAAACATCCCCATGCCACCCAATCGCGCGGGCACCCCCGCCAAGGCGGTCTCGCGCTCCCAAATGTACTTCTCTGTGACACTCCAACCAGTGCCACCGTACTCAACAGGCCACTGGTAGGCCGCCCAGCCCCGTTCATTCAATGCTGATGCCCACCGCTGAATGTCAGTTTTGGTATTGCCGAATGGTGCGGACACAGGAAAATGGTCGACGATAAAGTCTCGTACTAAATGCTGGAAGGCAACTTCACTATTGGAAAATTCTAGCTTCAAACTTTGGCCGTTCGTATGTTGTAATTGCCAAGCTAACGACGATTAGGTCATTAGCAAGCCTAAATCGTAGGGTTTAATTGTAATATACGTCAATAACGCCCGCCACTATGCCAAAACTCTCTTCAACGAAATCATCGATAAAACAAATCGCCAAAACGGTTCCTTTGCGCCGCCAGCGACTGGCGCCCGAGGTACGTGCCGGCTTGATCCTTGATTGCGCGTCGCGACTCATTCTCGAAGATGGCTTTACTGAAATATCGATGGAGCGGGTTGGAAGAGATGCCGGCGTCAGTAAAGCCCTTATTTATAACTATTTTCCCAATCTCACTGATTTGCTGCGTGCGCTACTCGAACGTGAAATCACAGCATTGCAGTTGCGCGGCTTGGAAGAGGTCAGAGCCGCCGACAGCTTTGAGGATCTGATCCGACGTACCACGAGAATGTATATCCAGCATGTCGCCGAGCGCGGGCCGCTATTGCAGCGACTTTGGAAAGAATCTTCCGTTGCACGATCCGTTGCTGATGTCGATAAGCGCGGGCATGATCAGGCGGTAAGCTATTTTGTAAAACGTGTGCGAAAGGAGTACGGATTACCAGAAGATGTTGCGATTGCCGCAGTTGACATGCAAATGGCGATGACCGAAACCGCCGCGCAGCATCTCTCCACCGCCAACAACGATGTCGATTTGGCGACCGACATCTGCGTGAATTTGCTGTTGGGCGGTCTTGATAGGCTTGCTCGCGCCTATCGAAAGAAGTCGTAATGTCAAGACGAAACAGTCCTGTTTTCTTCAGCCATTTTGAGTCTTGCATCAAATTTCGCGCGGATGATTTTGTGCCGCGCCTCGGTCAGCGGGTAGCGCCAAACGAGCGGTAGCGCGACCAGAAACATCATTGCTGCCGGTACACAATAGAAAATCGAAAGCCAGTACAGAGCATTCGTGCCACTGCCGCCCGCCGCCTGGTAACCCACCAGATTAAGCATATTCAAGGACAGGCCCTGCCCCATTGCCATGCCGAGTTTAAGAGCAACGCCCGCCGTTGCGTAATAGAGTCCCTGCGGACTTTTCCCACTGCGCGCAGAATCAACATCAACAACATCGGCAATCATCGCTGACGGCAGCAATTGCAGCGAACCAAAACAAAATCCCTTTGCCGTAAAGAGAATGATGAACACAACAATGTCGCCATTCCCCAACGGTAACATCGCCAACGAAAGTAGTGCGAGTGTCGTGAATGAAAGTGCCAACGCGCGATGTTTGCCGATCCTGTTTCCCAAACGTATCCAAACAGGAATGCCTAGCAGACCAATGCCGAAATAGTACAAATAGATGCTGCCTAAATTGGATATTCCGATGACATCGCGCGCATAAAATAGGGTAATCGTGATACGAAAAGTTTCGCCAATGACGGCCAAGAGCAAGATTAACAGCGTCCTAACAAATGGGCCATTGCGCCACATTCGGCGCAAGCCTTTGAGGAAAGGCACTTCTTCCTTTACCTCAGCCGGCGTCGTGGACGGTACCGCCCAAAGAAGCCATGCTCCACAAATTGGCAAAAGTACGATCACCATCCATGCAAGTACTTCGAGTACGGCACCCATCGTGCCGCCTGGTCGGCTCATAACATAGGCCGGAATTACCGTCGCCGTGACGAGTCCAATCAAACCAAACAACTGCCTCGCCCCGGTGATGCGGGTCCGTTCGTGGTAATAGGGTGAAATTTCGCCGCCCCACGCTTCATGGGGAAGGGTAATCATCGTGAAGCCCAAATACACCACGCTCACCCAAATCAGAAAGTAGACAACACCGACACCGCGGGCCGGAATAAACAACATATAGACCCCAAGCATCATCACCAAAATCCCGGCAGCAATCCAGGGTTTGCGGCGGCCGAAGCGGCTTTTCAGCCGGTCACTGCCGATACCGATGATAGGATCGGTGATGACATCCGACATCCGTGCGAGAAAAAGCATCGTCCCCAAAATGCCCAATGGAAGACCAAGTTCAGTCGCGTAAAACGGCGCAACAAATATCACAATCGGCAGCGCAATGAATGACAGCGGCAGGTTAATCGTGCCATAGGAAAGTATCCGCCAAGCAGGCAATGTTGATTTCTTTGATGTCATAACGGTTAGGCTTCCTAAATGAGTTTGCGCCGGCAACTAGATGGCGCGCGATTGATCTTTCCAGAACCGTTCACGAACTTGTTTGCGCAATAACTTACCGCTGGCTGAGCGCGGCAACTCGATCTCAAATAGAATCTGCCTGGGTCTTTTGAAGCTTGCAAGCTGCTCTGCTGCATATTTCATCAACGTCTCTGCCAGCGTGTTGTCGGGGTGATACCCGTTGCGCGCGACAACCAGCGATACGACCTGCTCGCCCCACTCTGCATCGGGAATACCAACCGTACAAACGTCACGGACCGCCGGATGGGTCAACAGAACATCGTCGACTTCTTGCGGGTAAATATTGACACCGCCAGAGATGATGCACTCTGCGATACGGCCGGTAAGAAACAAGAAACCATCAGCGTCGACGTAACCCATGTCCCCAAGTGTAAATCTGTCCCCGCAATAAGCGGCGGCGGTCTTTGCAGAGTCGCCAAAATAGGCGAATCGTCCGGATTGTGGTGCTTTGAAATAGATTCGCCCCACTTCGCCAATCTTTACTTCTTGCAATTGATCATCAAGCAACACATGACCCAATGATTTATCCATTCGCCCAAATGTGCCTGGTTTCTTTAGCCAATCCTCTGAATTGACATGGATTCCGTCACCCCCCTCAGTTGCCCCGTAATACTCGATTAGCACAGGCCCCAGCCAATCGATCATGGCGCGTTTGACTGGTACCGGACACGGCGCCGCACCATGGACAACCAATTTGAGTGATGAAATATTTTTGGCTGCACGTACCCCGGCAGCCAGTACCAAAAGCCGCTGAAACATGGTTGCGACCATGTGCGTATGAGTCACGCCGTACGTCTCAATTGTTTCCAGCACCTTAAGGGCATCCCATTTTTCCATCATGACAATCGGCACGCCAGAAGCGAGCGGCCAACGTATGTCAAAAAGCAGAGGCGCAGAGTGATATGCCGGCCCGCAACAAAGTACGACATCGCGGGTTGTGTCGTAATCGGCGAAGGTTCCGGCAAATTGCGGCATGACCGGTTCAGGTGTATCGCGATATACGCCCTTCGGCTTGCCGGTTGTTCCCGATGTATAAAGCATCTGACTACCAATGACCAGAGTCACAGGCAACTCGCATCCGCACGATGCAAGGAAATCGACATATCTATTCATTTCTCCGCTGCCATCTATGACAACGGTGAAGCGTGAACTTGAGGATAGTTGCGCATGCGTGACTGCACCGGCCATTGTAAAAAAAACCTTCGCCTCGCAGTTATCAACAATGTAATCCACCTCGTTGGGCGTAAGATGTGTATTGATCGGCGTTAAGCGCAAACCGATCCGCATTGTTGCAAGGAAAACTTCCAAGAATTCCGGGCGGTTACTGCAGAGCAACGCGACGCCATCCCCGGCGACCAACCCGTGTTGAAGTAGGGCGTTCGCCAATCGATTTGCGTTTTCTTCGAGCGCGCGAAAAGTCCGGTTGCCATATGGCGAAAAGACTGCGATGGCATCAGGGTTGCTGCTTGCAAACACGGTAGATTGGGTCCACGTTTCTGCAGATGACCGGAGCTCCGCCTCAAATTGGCGAAAGTCAATTCTATCGGCGCGTGGCGTTTTGCCACTGATCAAACCAACTGCCACCCTATGCTCCCGCACAACCTTGGGACGGCCTCATGCACCACCGCTCATAGCATGAAAGTTGGTTGGCACATAAGGCCAGGTTCCTGTTTGTTTTGACTTCTTGCATAGTTTGTCTTAGCATTATTGACCATTTATACAATAGTTGTTGGTGGCCGTCTAGTGCTCGTTAAGATTGCGTTAGAGAAACAATCTAACGTGCAATGAATGCGCCCACAAGAAGGGAACGAAAGAAATGTCTTGTCGGAACTGCGAAGTTCTCGCCCTACCAAGAAAAGCTGTATACCGATTCTGGCTACTTTCACTTGCACTTGGTATTGGAGCGGGCTGCTCGACGACGGCTTCCCACACCGGCATTGCGGAAAATCCCCACATAAAATTACAAGCAGGGACACCACCAGCGGATTGCGGTGTGACAACGCAGCAACAAACACGAATCAGGCAGCTGAATACAGCGGTCGTGTCGCGCGGGTACGCCGCGGGCATTACCACCCTACTCTATTGCAATGGCAAGCCGTTGCTGCTTGAAACGCAGGGTCTGGCCGATATTGCACGTAAACGCGCCTCCGCTGCCAGCGACCTGTTTCGCATCTATTCAATGACCAAGCCACTGACAAGCCTTGCCGCAATGATATTGGTTGACGATGGCAAGCTGAAGTTAGATGACGTGGTGGCAATGTATCTTCCGGAATTTGCAGGGTTGAGAGTTTTTGATCGTGGCGATACGCTCAATGCAATCAAGACAGAACCATTGGCACGTCCAGTGACGGTGCGCGATCTTTTACGGCATACCGCAGGATTCGGCTATATGTCGGCGGGACCGGACCTGGTAGCGAAGTTATACGCGCTTCGTGGCATCGATCATGGCGGCGGTGGCGCGGTGGTTCCAATGGATAAGTCTGCGCCTGTTGCCAACCTTGATGAATTCACCAAGCGCCTTGCAACCATTCCATTAAAGAATCAGCCCGGCGAGCGCTTCACCTATGGCAACGCCACCGAGGTCCTTGCCGCGGTCGTGGAAAAAGCATCCGGCCGCAGGTACCGCGATTTCATGGCGTCACGAATTTTTATGCCCCTGAAGATGCACGATACCTTTTTCGAAATACCTATGGATAAGGTCAACCGACTGACCGCCGCCTATGTTGGGAAATCATCCCAGCCGGGAAGCGGAAATGTCCTTCGATTTGCGCCAGTGAACACCCTTCTGCAGGGCATGATCAGCCAAGTGGAAGACCCAAACGCAAGTATTTTCGCGCGACCGCGTTATATTGATTTTGGCGGTGCAGGGTTGGTCTCCACGGCGCACGACTACCAGCGTTTTCTACAAATGTTGTTAAAGGATGGCGTGCTCGACGGCGTCCGCATCGTGGCAGCTGGCACAGTTGCCGAGATGGTACGCAATCAGCTCAATGCCAATGCGCTGGCCACGCCGAGTCTTGCTTCACAGGGGCTCGGATTCGGCCTTGGCTTCGCGATGTTTGTCGACCCGGCGAAGGCACCGGTCGCCGTTCCGATAAATGGTTATTTTTGGGGCGGCGCAGCATCCACCTACTTTTGGGTTGATCCGGACCGCAAAATTTCCGGCGTCGTCATGACCCAGGTTTTTGGCGGTGATGTGATGCCCTTCTATTTGGAAATGCTCAATACGCTATACGGGAAAGCCCAGCCATTAATAACGGGCGGCCTCCAGGGGGATACTCCCTGACCAAACTAAAACCATAGTCCTTCACGACCGTCATGTTCCAACACTGTCGCCGATTTCGCGATTCATCTGGAGAAGTTGGTATTAAGCAACGCACCAACATCTTTGTTGACGAAATGTGCAATAAGCCTTGACAGGCCATTTTTCTGCCATTAGCATTATTATTGACGTTTATTGTTATAAGGATTTTTTGCTCGGCCGGGCTGCTGAATCACCGGTGGGCATTGAGATCGTTCCCGCCAGCGTCTGGCTCCCGATTGAATAGGTTGCGCCCGCACTAAGTCGTTGTATCGGCATTGATGCTTGAAAACAAAGAAAGCGGCGTCCACGCCGCTCTTTAAGCAAATCGCTCAGCAATACCAAGCAGTCCTGAAACCTAAGCACTGTCGCGACACCCGCCAAACGAATGAGGAGAAAATCATGGCTAAGAAACAGAAACCGGTACCACCCCCCCAAGCGCTTTCGATACTGTCAAGGGCGCTTCTCGCCGCACTTCTCATTCCAATAGCCGCGCTCGCACAGACTGCGCCGGATGCGGCAAAGACGGCTGCCAGCGACGCGGAAAAAGCGGCCGCAAAGGCCGCTGACCAGCCAATCGAAGCAATTGTCGTCACGGCACGCAAACGCTCTGAGGAGCTACAAACTGTTCCGGTAGCCGTGAGTGCCTTTACCGCAGACTATCTCAAGCGCGCCAATATTGAGGGCGCTGCGGATCTGCAGTTTTCCATTCCGAGCACGATTCTGGTAGGCGGTGACACGTTCACAATACGCGGTATAGGCAATGGCTCGCTAGGCGGCGACGCGGGCGTCGGCGTTTTTCTGAATGGTGCATCATTTGGTCCAGTCGGCCAGGATCAGTTCTATGACATTGAACGCGTTGAAGTGTTGCGCGGCCCGCAAGGTACTCTTTTTGGTCGCAACACGACTGGCGGTGCCGTGACAGTTTTTACCAAGAGGCCGAACGCCAAGATGGGCGGTGAGCTTTCGCTCGAAGTTGGCAACTTTGATGAAAGGCGCATCGGCGGTGTTATCAATTTACCCTTGGGCGCAAGCGTCCAACAGCGTTTTGCCGGCTATAAGTACGACCGTTCCGGATTTACCAAGAATATTTATAACGGCAATCGGATCGATGGTCGGGATCAGGGATCATTTCGGAGTTCAACGCGGATTCTGATCGGTGACAATAGTGAACTCAACATTGTCGGAGGGGTGTATAACGAAAACAGTTCACGAACACGTGAGACAAAACGGTTGTGTAAGGCACATCCTGTGTTGGGCTGTGATCCAAACGAATTGGCGTTCGATTCGCCCACCTACGCTAGGACCGTATTCAATTCGATTCAGGGATTTAGCGGCGTTCCAGGCGGCACAAATTTGTATGCCGGCGTGGTCAATCCAACCAATCCCCGCGAAGTATCCGCAGATACGGATCCCCAGTTCAAGCTTGACCAGCGCTACGCGACGGTCGACTTCACCCACGACGCTGACAACCACAGCTTCACATATGTCGGCGGCTATTCTTGGACCGGAACCGAGCAGACCACAGACTGGGACAATGCCGCCCTGCCCTATCGATTTTCCGCTCCACGAACTTATAGTCGTGACCTTAATACCGTCGTAACGACCACGGAGGTTCTGCCGAGCGACAATTTTTTCTCCGCCGGACGCACCACGTCGCATGAGCTTCGCGTCACATCGAGATACACGGGCGTTTTTAATTACACATTGGGCGCGTTCAAGCTCGAGACAGCCTCCAACGGTGGATTTCTGGCGTTTCACCCTTTGATAGAGGGACTCCAACGTGCCCTGGGCCGTGCACCGGAGACTTATTATGTGAATACCCGCTTCCGCGGAAATTTGGAGACAACCGCATTCTTCGGCGAAGCGAACTTCAAACCGTCTAACCAACTGCGCATTGCCGTCGGCCTGCGTCAGACTCGCGAAGAGAGAACGTCGCTCTCCCGGAGCATTGTGCTTGCCGCAACCGCACCGGAATTAACGGGCGCAAGCAGCGCTTCAAAGGGAACCTGGCGCGTCGCGGTGGATTACGCAATGTCGCCGTCAAACTTCCTATACGGGTCGGTTGCCACCGGCTACAAGGGCGGTGGTTTTAACTCGGGGAACGTGCTCAACCCGACGTTTAAGCCCGAGGAAGTTACAGCATATGAGTTTGGCTCAAAGAACACGTTTGATCAGGGCAGATTCCAGGCTAATTTTACTATCTTCTACAATGCCTACAAAGACATTCAGTTGGGTCAACGTATCAATGGTAGCGTCTTGACGAGCAACGGCGACGCAAAGACAAAGGGCGCTGAAGCAGAGTTTGTCTGGGCACCGAGCAAGCCACTCCTGCTCGACGCCAATTTATCGATCTTGAACACCCGCCTTGGCGATTTCCTGACTGTTGATGCCGCCAACCCGGCGCAAAGCCTGACTGCAACAACGCCGGCAGTTCCAGTCAATCTCAATGGAAAAGAGCTGCCTTATTCGCCGACAAAAAAGTACAAGCTCGGTGCGCAATGGACGACACCATTGATGAATACCGGCTGGCAGTTGATTTCGCGCATTGATCACCTCTGGCAGGACACATACTTCGCGCGTGAATTCAACACGCCCACCGACAGAATCGCCGCCTGGGGTGTGACAAATCTGCAGTTCCGTATGATCAATCCAGGAAAGACCATTCAGGTCAAGGCCTACGTGAAAAATCTCGCAGACAAGAACAACATTACCCGCATCGTGATCGAAGATGCGTTACTCGGAAGCTATCGTAACGCCCGCTACCTTGACCCGCGCACCATTGGCGTGTCGGTGGAATACAAGTTCTAATAGCATAGTCTTTCATGAGAAATTCAAACCGCGCTCTGCGACGCACAGCGCGGTTTTTTTCGTTTTTGACTTATGAACTTTGATATCACGACCGAACAGCGGCTGCTCGATGAGAACGCTCGTCGCTTCATGCAAGAGCAGCATAACTTTTCAGGACACTCGGCTCGTCTTGATGACCCGATCAAAAACAACAAGGCAGCGTGGGAACAGTTCGCTGGCATGGGTTGGTTGGCGCTGCCGTTTGCGGAGGCTGATGGTGGGTTAGGCTGCGGTCAGATTGAGATCATGTTGCTGATGCAATCATTTGGAAGGGGACTCGTTGTCGCGCCCTTCCTACCGACGATTATTTTTGGCGGTGAAATATTGCGCCAAAACGATTTTTCCCCGGCGCGCCAACAGCGGATCAGTGCCATCATTAACGGTGCCTGCACGCTAGCTGTAGCCTACGCAGAGAAAGAAAGTCGCTACGAGCTGACCCGAATATCAACCACCGCGACAAAGACGTCTGGCGGGTGGCTGGTTTCAGGCGACAAGGCCGTTGTCCTAAACGGAGAACATGCGACGCACTTGATCGTTTCTGCAAGAACGGCAGGGTCTGCCGGTGATCGGGAGGGCATATCGCTGTTTTGGCTGCCTGGCAATGCCCCCGGGGTCTGTCGTCGCGGCTACCCATTGCTTGATGGCAGCCGCGGGGCAGATATTAGTTTTGAGAACGTCAAGGTAGCATCGGAGGGCTTGATTGGAAACATCGGCTGTGCGCATTCAATGCTTGAACATGCGCTTGACGCAAGCATTGCCGCCTTGGGTGCCGAGGCATTGGGCATTATGGATGCCTTGATAGAACAAACGATTTCGTATTGCCAAACGCGTCAGCAGTTCGGCATACCCATTGGGAAATTTCAAGTGCTACAGCACCGCTTGGTAGATATGTTCATGGATACTGAGCAAACGCGGTCGCTGGTCTACTTGGCCAATATTCGTCTGGCCGAAGCCGGTACATCTCCCAATGCAACCGGCGTGCAGCAGGTTATATCCGCCATGAAAGCACAAGTTGGCAAGGCAGGTCGATTTGTCGGGCAGGAGGCGATCCAGTTGCATGGCGGTATGGGTATGAGCAACGATTTCATCGTGGGTCATTATTTCAAGCGGCTGACGGCAATTGATGCGACGTTCGGCAACGTTGATTTTCATTTGCAAAGATTTGCCGCGCTCAATACCACGCAGGACAAACCAGAGCGACATGAAGTGCCGGCAACCACCTGCGTCGCGTCATAACACGTCAAAATCATAACGAATGGTGTGATGATAGACCTTGCCTGCCGATAGCCAGCAAGTTGGTTGCGGCCATTCGGGATGATTTGGGCTGTCCGGCAAGAATTCCGGTTCCAGCGCAATACCGGCGCAGGCCGCGTAGGGCGCGCCATCCCGGCCAACAATACCGTCCAGAAACTGCCCGGTGTAGAGATGCAGCGCCGGCATATCGGTAGTCACGGTCATCTTCAAATCCCGACTCGCCGACCACAGTTTGGCTGCAGGACGTGGCACATCGTCTTTGTACGACCCAAGCAAATAGGCATGGTCGTACCCGGCTGCAAGTTTTTGCTGTGCGCTGCCCAGCCAATCCGCCGCAACACACTTTGGCTGGCGAAAATCGAAGTCACACGCCTCAATATTGTTTTCGAGCGCAACCAATTCGCCCAAGGGAATCAGCGATTCGTCAATCGGCAGAAAAGAATCGGCCGCAATTTCAAGTAAATGGGTTCGGCCGTCATCTTGCTTTTGATTCAAATTGAAATAGGCATGATGGGTAATGGAGACCGGAGAATCCGCGTCAGACGTTGCCTGCATATCCAGCGTAATTTGGCGCGCGCCGGACAACGACACCGTCAGTGTTACCGTCAGACGGCCTGGGAAACCCTGATCACCATCTGGTGATATCAACTGCAGACAAACCGAAGTCGCTGTTTGCGAAACAATCGACCAGGCACGGCGATCAAAACCCGCCGGCCCACCATGCAATTGGTGTCGCGCGTTTGCTTCTTTTTCCAATATATAGTTAATGCCATTGCGCGAAAACCTGCCATTGGCGATACGGTTGGCATATCGACCGATCATTGCACCAAGATAGGCATTTTGATTCGCATAGCCCTCGGGTTCATGGCAGCCGAGAATGACTTCGCGCACATTCTCCCCTCGCATAGGCACACGGCACGATAGCCAAGTCGCACCGACATCCATTAGATCGAGTTCTAATCCGGCAGGATGCCGCAACAAAATCCGTTTGGGATTCAGGTATTGGTTCATTCAAGAAAACGGCCAAGTCGCCAATTGATGGGCCATTTCAGGCGTTTTTGCCTGGAATAGCCCGTCAATTGGCATGTTTTAAATACGCGTGCTGCATCAAACAGTCAATGCGCCGGCACCTGCGCTCGCAACGCATTCGTAAATAACCGCTGGTTGACCGCTTGGCGCACGATACTGCGTGGCGATTGCCTCACGGGCACGGGCGACGACAGAGTTCGGCAGGACCGACACCACACAACCACCAAAGCCACCACCGGTCATGCGCGTGCCGCCGTGACCGCCGGTGGATTCGATAACGCCTTGGACAACTTTAACAAGTTGATCAATTGCCGGCACTGTAATCTCAAAGTCAATCTGCATTGACCGGTGCGATGCCGCCATCAAAATTCCCAACTGCTGCAGGTCGCCCTGCGCCAACGCCTGACTTGCCGCCAATGTACGCTGATTCTCCGTCACAACATGCCGGGCGCGCCGCAATGTGAGGTCATCCAAGCCAATCGCGCCGTCGATCATCTCTTTACTAACATCGCGCAATGCGGGCACGCCAAAGTAGCTGGACGCTGCCTCACATTGTTGACGGCGCAGATTGTATTCACTGTTGACCAGGCCACGCGGAACACCCGAATGTACGATCAGGATACTAACGTCCTTCGGCATGGAAACCTGTTTTGTGACCAGTGTCCGGCAATCAATCAGCAGCGCATGCCCAGCCATGCCATTTGCTGATACCAACTGATCCATGATTCCACACTGACAACCAACAAAATGATTTTCGGCACGTTGCGCTGCCAACGCCAACTGCGTGGCGTCAAGCGAATCAAGATTGAACAATGATTTGATCGCCTGCCCAACCGCCACTTCGAGCGACGCAGACGACGACAGCCCCGCACCCTGCGGCACGTTGCCGGTAATTGCCATATCGACCCCGGTAAACACCAAGCCGAGCGTTTGCAACTCGTTTAACATACCGCGTACGTAGTTCGCCCACGGCATTTCTGCCTGATGTGCAACGGGTTGGTTTAGCGAAAAATGATTGCACTGCAGGTTGATGTCAATGCCGAGGACGCGAACAAGCGCATCTTCGCGACGCCGGCATGCAATCACGGTGCCATGGTCTATGGCGCATGGCAAAACGAATCCGTCGTTGTAGTCTGTGTGTTCGCCAATCAGATTGACACGTCCCGGTGCCTGTACAACCGTGGTTGGCGCAACACCAAAATACGCAGAAAATGCTTCCATGGCGTATGTCGCCATCTTTTGTATTTCCGAATTCATTTGCTGGATTTGTAGTGGCTCGTCTGACACGATCTCAACTTTGCAGCAGCCTGTTCAGGTGTGATATCACGCTGCGCCTCGGCCAGCATTTCAAACCCCACCATAAATTTTCGGATTGACGCCGAACGTAACAGCGGCGGATAAAAGTGTGCATGTAGTTGCCAGTGTTGCTGATCGCAGTTCGTAAAAGGTGCACCGTGCCAGCCCATTGAGTACGGAAAGGGACACTGGAAAAGACTGTCGTATCGGATCGTGATTCCTTGCATCACATTTGCCAGATCAGCTCGCTGCGCCGAATCAAGTTGTGGCAACTGCTGCACGGCAAACCGGGGCAGTACCAGCAATTCGAATGGCCAACTCGCCCAATAGGGCACCACAACCAGCCAATACGCGGTCTTCAGTACCACCCTCGCCTCTGCTGTCAGCTCTCCTTCGGCAACATCAAGGAGCATCGGGCGTTTGTGTTCCGCAAAGTACGTACGCTGATGCTCGTCTTCGTTTTGAACGATGGTCGGCAAAAAATCCGTCGCCCAAATTTGCCCGTGCGGATGCGGATTGGAACAGCCCATCATGCTGCCTTTATTTTCGAAAATTTGCACCGATACGTATTGCCGTCCCAATGTCTGACTTTCGCTGCACCACGCGTCCACAACGCCGAGCACGGCGGTATGCGAGAGTTCAGGCAAACTTTTGCTGTGATCTGGCGAGAAGCAGAGCACCCGGCTGACGCCGCGAACCGACTGCGATTGAAACAAGCTATCGGACATTGACCGTTGCTCCGGTGTATCGGAAAGTACTGCGGCAAAGTCGTTGTCAAATATAAACGTCTCTCTATAAGGTGGGTTGACGATTCCATTCAGACGCGTATTACCGGGGCAAAGATAACATGTTGGGTCATGCGACAATGATTGTGGCGCACTTCCTGAATTCTCCTGACTTCCCTGCCAGGGGCGCTTGTTGCGATGCGGAGATACCAGAACCCATTCGCCGGTAAGCGGATTAAAACGACGATGCGGGTCGTTTGCCGGATCAAAATGTAGGCTTGTCATCTGATGCTCAATCTATGGCAGTGATCGAAAAGACAATTGCTGACTCCGCATTCAAACGTGGCAAAGGTAAACCATCATGAATCAGCCAACCGCCTGAAATCGTCAGTCCATTGGACAGATTTGTGTTCATGGCGGAATCATTACCCGCCGCCGCAATTGAATCATGCGGATCAAGGCGCTGTGCAAAATATTCGTGCGTTGGGTCAAGCATTGGCAATCTGACCTTCGGCGCGTAGCGCTGAGCTGATGGCGTGAGGCGGTAAATGAGCAATATGACCGACGTCGATTCGCCATGCGCCTGCCAAACCACACCGTCACCTGCGTCGCCAAGCCAAACGCCGGCGTTATGCAGCCGATCACGGATTTTCTTGAAGAGTGCTATCCACTTCGACAGATGTGTCCGCTCGTCGTAATCAAGTTTTCTGACATCCATTTCCACGCCAAAATGTGCTCCCAGCGCGACGGCCGCGCGAAATGCCAATGATTGGCTGCGCCCGGTTGTGTGGGACGGAGCGGCACCGACATGCGCACCCAGCAACGCCGGTGGCAACCACTGCATTGCCCCGCGCTGAATGGCGACACGAGACAACGCATCGTTACAATCACTCAACCAAACCCGATGGGTATGCCGCATCATGCCAAAGTCAATTCGACCGCCACCGGAAGCACAGTTTTCAATTTCGACAGTGGGGAATTCTTGATTCACCTTTTCGAGCAAGCCATATAGTGCCAGCACCTGTTTGCGATACGCCGCCGACCCATTTGATCCGGCGAGGGCCAGGTCTCGATTCATATCCCACTTCAGGTATTCAATGGGCAACGTCGACAGCAATCCGGAAATGCTGGCGAATAGGTAGTCGCTGACTGCCGGTTGTGTCAAATCAAGAACCAGTTGATTGCGCCCTGTCAGCTGTGGGCGACCTTCAACTTGGAGCACCCATTCTGGATGTGCCCGATAAAGATCACTATCAGCATTGACCATTTCCGGCTCAACCCACAAGCCGAAGGACATGCCGCAGGCTCTGACGTGTGACGCCAGCGGACCCAACCCGTTGGGATACTTTTCCCGATCCGGCCACCAATCACCGAGTCCTGCGCCATCGTGTCGGCGCAGATGAAACCAACCATCGTCCAATACGAATCGCTCGACACCCAACGCGGCCGCAGATGATGCCAATGCCATCAGATCCGCTTCGCGGTGATCAAAATAGACGGCCTCCCAGGTGTTGAGGTGTACAGGCCGGGGCCGGGGCATCGCCTTTCCGCCATGCCAGGGAGTCAATTGATTCACCGCACTATGAAAACACTGCGCCAGACCGTTAAGACCGGAAGGCGAAAATGCCGCATAACTCGCCGGACTTTCCAAGGAATCTCCAGGCTGAAGTCTTACTTCACCCGGCGCCAAGAATTCGCCGAGCTGCCATTGATACTGGCCATCGTGTTGCCACTCAATTGATTGACTGTGATTTCCCGACCAGCCAAGATGGGCGCCATACACATTTCCGTGGTGTTCGGTGGCTCCCAAACATCGAACGACAGCACCGGGGAAACAGTCATGCGAGGTTCGGCCACGGGTATTTTCGCGAACCCAGGTACCACGAGAAAGCGGGATGACCTCTACCTCAAATTCGTTCGCCCATTCCCCGGCGGTATATTGAATTTGGTTTGCCGACGATGGCAATGGCAACGTCGCCGCCGCTAACCATTGCACTTCAACCAGTTCATTGCCGACATTGTGCAAAGTGGATTTAATCGTCAACACATCTGACATTGGATCCAATTTGACCTGGATCACAAGGCGAAGCGCAGCGACGGCGTCGCTTAGTGTAAAGATGTGGATGCCGTCAGCGTTTCCCACATGTGCGCATGATTGCCATTGGTGTGTGAAATTGCGTCCCGCACAATGTGCAAGCAATGCCGCCTTCCCAAACCAGCCCGCGCCGAAGGTTGGGGCGATGGACAGCGGTTGATCGAATTCAAGCGACGCCGGCGGCTGTGGTCTTGTTTGACGCAGGGCCGAAAACGGCAGAGTTGAATCAGCTAACCGGGCACCCCAGTGACGCCAAATGGGCGCCTCTGTCGGACTGCACTCGAGAACAATACTGCTCAGCCGCCCGTGCAGAGCCAGAAAAAAACTACCGTCCGGATTTGATGGCGTCATGCGGAACCCGCCGTTTTCAGTGCATCACCGTCCACCAACTTCCAAATTGTCACGCCGCGCGGCGGTACTTGCCGCGCTCCTTGCACACATACGCAAGGATAGCCCGGTTGCCAGCTTAATCCATCATCGCCAAAGTTACAGGCAATCACCAGCGGCCCAATCCTACTTAGACGTAAAGTTGCGGGCAGACTCTCAACAATTAGCCCGGCGTTTCCGGCGACTCTCAGAAGCAAGGTGCGCCAACCATCTTCCGACAGCCATACACCAACGTAACGAACGTTGTTGTGTCGCGTGATTGCCGCGCCCCCACCCACAAACGATGCCTCGGCAACCGCCTGGTTCAACTTCAGCGTTTCGCGCCAGCGTGATGACAAGAGTGTTGCACCATCGAACGCAATTTTGTCAACAATGCCTGGCGGCAACGACTCCACCCGGGAAACCGAGATACCCGCCAGATTGCCCAATGGCCCGGGCGGCAGGTTTGCTGGAATATGCATGTCGATGGTTTTAGACCCTGACCTTGGGCAAAGCACGATTTCAGCGGTTGATGATTCGAGGTTTGATAAGAGTATCGGTGAAACATACAACTGCGCTGGCAATACAATGAGTCGGTAAATGCTCAGATCTGCAACCGGACTGACGATGTCAATATTCAATCCCATTTGCCTCATTACGCTGTAGATGCGGAACGTGAGTTCAAGGGCGTTGTAGTCTTCGCCTTGCGGTTGAATCTGCGCCATCCAAAGCGCTTCATAGTCAACAACAATGGCGACATTTGCGTTTGCCTTTAGCCGGTCAATCGCAACCATTTTTCTCAAGGCAACCAACTCCCGGGCAACCGAGGCGGCTTCAACGGCACCCTGATCGTCGCCGCGATCTGACCGCAGCAAGCCGGCATGCATTTGCTCCTGCGCAAATGGTGCCTGCCGCCAACGAAAGTAGCTCACCAGTTCCGCGCCATGTGCAAACGCCTGCCAGGTCCACAATCTCACCATGCCATTTGCCGGCGCGGGGTTCCATTTCGCCCAATTCACAGGGCCGGGCTGTTGCTCCATTACCCACCAGCGCCCCTTGTTGTTGCCGGCGCACATTCCTCGATACAAGTCATGGTGGAAGCCTGGAATATCCGGGTGGCCGGTAAAGGCCCATCGCGTTTTTTCAGTTTCACTCAAAAAAAACATCTGCGTGAAGCCAAGTGGGTAGGAGTCCCACGATGCCACGTCGAGATCTGCAGAAACTTTATGGTGATCAAACGCCGTAAAAAATCCCATAAAGTTATGCGTGATATCGCGTCCCGGCGAAAGTTGACGCAGAATCTCGGACTGCTCACGATTAAATGCGACCACTTCATCTGACGCAAACCGTTGCCAATCGAGCCGATGTGATGGATTGGCTTCGGTTACCGTTGCAACCGGCGGATCGATCTCACCAAAATGACGATACCGCTGGCTCCAGAACGTTGCGCCCCAAGCCGAATTGACGCCTTCAATCGTCAGATAACGGCGCTCGAGCCAATGCCGAAAAGCCGTGCGCGCTGCTGCGGAATAGCTCAACACAGTGTCATGACAACCATATTCATTGTCAGTTTGCCAGGCGACGACGGCAGGGTGATTACCGTAACGTTCCGCCACCAACCGCGTGATGCGCTGCGAATGCCGGCGATAGGATTGGTTGGAAAAGCAATAGTGGCGGCGGGAACCAAAATGACGGACAACACCATGACCGTCAACGGCCAGAATATCCGGCTCTGCGTCAATGAGCCACTTTGGCGGTGTCGCCGTCGGGGTGCACATGATGATATTGAGCCCCTGCTCGCTCAGCGTGTCGATTGCGCGATCCAACCAGCCCCAGTCAAATGTTCCGGGTTCCGGCTCGATCAATGCCCATGAAAACTCTGCCAGACGAACATGGCTGATGCCCATCTCACGCATTCGCCTGGCATCGTCGGCCCACCAGTCCTCGGGCCATTGCTCGGGATAGTAACAAACACCGAGTTTCAAAGCGTTTTCTCCATTATTGACGAAAAGTATAATACTATTCTTTCATGACAAATGAATCATTTGGAGGTCTAGGTATGAACCCGTTTACCGTCACCCGTTTGGGTCCCGTCCGCCTGTCGGCTTCGCTCCGCACCTTGTGTTTTATGGCCATATTGTTCAGCGTGCTGGCGCGGGCGTCAGCACCCTATAGCGTGCCCCAAGCGGATGCGCCAGAGCTTGCCAGCATTGGCACAATGGCAGTTGGCGTACGCAGTATGACTCTGAACAATCCCGACCAACCGGATATCCCGAAACTGGTGAAGACATTTGGTGTTGCTTCCAAATCGGATCGCATGCTGCCCGTGGAAGTCTGGTACCCCGCATCAACGCCGGCAGCGGGCGCCGAAAATGTTCGGTATCAAGCAACACTGCCACGATCCGGTGATGATAGAGCGGGTGGCAAAAAGAAGGAATTTACGCATGTCGGTGTTGCGATAAGAGATGCGCCTGCATTGCCAGAGAGGCGTTATCCACTCGTGTTGGTCTCACACGGCTTTGGCGGTTGGAGCACGTTTATGACTTACTTGACGGAAAACATCGCCTCCAAGGGGTATGTCGTCGTCGCCATCGATCATGCAGACGCCGCCTTTTCGGATGCAGGAAGTTTTGCCCTGTCATTTGGCTCGGCAATCGTCCATCGGTCACGCGACCAGCAATTCGTCCTCGAACAGTTTGTTGCTTTAGCGAAAAAGAATGACGATACCATCGGACGAATAATCGACACATCATCGATTGGCATCATTGGTTATTCGATGGGAGGGTTTGGCGCTCTCACAACTGCAGGTGCGGGTTATGATCCATCGAGCCCCACATTCAAGCAGATCCCGGCTGCAATCATGGCCCCGTTGATTGAAGGCAGCACGGCGTTTGACGCGGCCGCCGGCCAACGCGTAAGTAACATCAAGGCGCTGGTATTAATGGCGCCCTGGGGCGGACAACCAGCCAACCGCGCCTGGACAATCGCAAGTCTGCAGTCCATCAAATCGCCGACACTTTTTGTCGTCGGTGACAAGGATGATATCGTCGACTATGACGAGGGCGTTCGGTACCTGTTCGGCAATATGAAGGCAACCTCCCGGCACATGCTTGTGTTTCAACAGGCGCGACACAATATCGGCGGAAACCCGCCGCCTGCTGAAGCCTTGAGGGATTTTATGGCACGGGAGTATTTCGATGAGCCGGTCTGGCGCAAAGACCGTATCACTGCCATCAACCAACATTTCTTGACGGCATTTCTGGATTTACACCTTAAGGGCATTACAAACCGGCGTACCTTTCTTGACGTGCCGACCGTTAAATCCAGCGATGCAAAGTGGCCCATACCTTTTGGGCAAAACACCGGTGGCACCGTTGCGAACGGGACCAATGAAACCGCGCAATATTGGCGGGGCTTCCAACGCCGCTGGGCACTCGGGTTGGAGATGCATCGTCGCGGGGTGGGCGAGTAGTCGGAGCTTTTGTCGCCATGATCGAAGTCAATCGTGTGTTACTAGGTGGTGTACAACTCAATGTTGCCCAAACCGGGTTGGACAATGATGAGCTAATGTTGTGTCTGCACGGCTTTCCCGAAAACCACCTTAGTTGGCGCGCTTTTTTGCGCGCATTCGCCGACCGTTTTCACGTTGTTGCGCCGGACAATCGTGGTTTTGGCGCTTCCGACAAGCCCACTTCGGTCAGCGGTTACGCGATGTCGACGATAGTCGGGGATATTCACGCGCTGGTATCGCACCTTGGCAAGAAGCCATTTACATTGATAGGGCACGACTGGGGTGGTATCGTTGCATGGCATTTTGCGGCGCAATATCCCGAGCTACTAGAGCGCATGATTGTCATCAACGCGCCGCATCCAACCATTTTTCAGCAAGCGTTGATCAATGACCCAAAACAGCGTGCGGCCTCGCAATACATAAATCGGTTCCGCGATCCCGCCTGTGAAGAACGTTTGATGTCGATGGGCCTAGAAGCTTTCTGGGACTCTCTGTTTGGTGTGCATCTGGCAAGTGCAGCAATGTCTGAGGACGATAAAAGAAATCAACTCGAGTGTTGGGCACGGACAGGCGCATTAACGGCGATGCTCAACTGGTATCGCGCATCCGACCTTGTCGTCGGAGACGATTCAACGCCGCTGCTGACGACACAATTCACCGACCCAGCGCCAGTGGTTGTAAACGTACCAACGTTGGTTATCTGGGGGATGCAAGACCAGCTGTTGTTGCCGGGTCTGCTCGATGGCCTGCAACGGTATGTCCCACGTTTGACGATCAAGAAAATTCAATCGGGCGGTCACGGCTTGGTCCATGAAATGCCTGACCAAATAATCGGTCTCATTCGCGAATATATCGACCTGACCTAGAAGTTGCTGACTTTGATCGCGCCACCATCAACGCGCAAATTTGCCCCGGTGATATAGCTCGCCGCTGGACTTGCCAGGAACACAACGGCATTGGCTACCTCCCCGGGCGTGCCCAGACGACCCATTGCCGGCAGGCGCGAAGCCGCCGCGAACAATTGTGGCCGCTCGGTACGATTTGTATCCCATTCGCCGCCGTCAAACAGTATCGGCCCGGGTGATACCGCATTGACACGAATTCCCGCAGCCGCTTGTTTGGCGGCGAGTTGTCCGACGTAGTTAACCAGCGCTGCCTTCATGGCGCCGTAGGCCTCTTCGTGCGGCGGCAGATTTGTCATGACGGCAGCAATCGAGGCAATAAATACCAAACTGGGTGACGTTCCCGCCTTTAATGCTGGAATCGCCAATTCGGTCAGTTGCACGTGCTGCAAAATGTCACTTTCAAAGCCGTCCCGCCACATTTGCAGCCCCATCGCAGATGGTCTGGTTGATACATTGCTGACAACTACGTCAACACCACCAAGATGGGCACTAGCACGCTCAAACCAGCCCCTTAGCGCATTTGCGTCACGCACGTCAAACGCCTCGCCATAGGCGTCAACGCCTTTGGCTTTAAGCGCAGCGACGACTGTATTTACGCCATCTACACCACGTGCACAGATTGCCACTGACGCACCTTCTGCAGCCATGCCTTCTGCAATTGCACGCCCGATTCCACGGCTACCACCCGTGACCAGCACTCGACGACCACGAAGACCCAGATCCATACCCGCTACTCCTAAGTTGTTCGCCCCTAACTCGCTTTCAAACCGCCATCGATCGGGATCGCAGTCCCTGTGATGAAAGAGGCGGCGTCGCTCGCCAAAAACAAGATGGCACCGGCAATTTCTTCCGGTTCGCCATAACGACCCAAGGGGATCATGCGCGACAAATCACGCCGTACAGCATCAGGGTCGTCCGGCGAGCGCGAGCGAGCCATTTCAAACATCATCTCTGTCGCCGTCGGCGCGGGACAGAGCGCGTTAACACGAATTTTGAATGCCGCCAATTCGGTCGCCGCCAGCTTGGTCATGCCCACCACCGCATGCTTGCTCGCCGTGTAGGCAATAACATATCGGCCGCCACCTATCCCCGAAACTGAGGAGATATTAACGATTGCGCCACCATGTGTTTTCATCGCCTGGCCACAATACTTCATGCCCAGAAACACGCCGCGCGCATTCACCGCCATCACCTGATCAAACACCTCATCTGGGTAATCCAGCATTGAACAGAGCGCACCTGAAATACCGGCATTGTTTACAAGAATATCGAGCTTGCCAAATTTTGACGTTGTTTCGCTGACTACACGCTGCCAGTCTGATGCATTCGCAACGTCACCCGGGAAAGCGAAGAATGCAACGCCACTCGCATCGGCAATCTTTTGCGCGTCGTCGAACGGCGCCTGTGGTAAGTCAAATGCAACAATTGTGGCACCCGCTTTAGCGAATGCATGAACCGTGGCCAAGCCAATACCGCGCGCGGCACCGGTGATGATCGCAACACGTTTGTCGAGTATTTTGGCGGCCGTCATTGGATTGTTGCCTTTTTTGGGTTCTGTTCCTGCATACCCTTTAGTTGCTCGCGCATTGTCGCCATGCGCGAAATAATCATCGGGTCTGGCAGCGCTGCGATGGAAAATGCTTGCGTAGCCGCATCCAACGCCATCAAAACAAGGATATTCCCATCTGGGTCAGCGCAGACAAAACAATTGGCGGTGCCCAGGGCGGCGAGTTCCAGCGATTGCGTCGCACCCAAAGACATAACATGAGCACTCGCCTGCTGCAAGTTTGTAACCTCAAAACATATGTAGCTATAGCCGACGTCACCCAAAGAGCGCGGCGATGTATGCGCCAAAGTGGCCGGCTGAAAATACTGAATGACTTCAACCTGCATGTTTCCGGCCGGTATCCATGCGGCTTTAAATTCAGTGTCCTTCATTCCGGAAATTGCGTCGAAACGGCTGTTTGGGCCCACGCGCGGACTGCGAATAGCGGTTTCGCCAAAGACGTCGGAATAGAACGCAACCAAGCGGTCGATGTTTGCCGACGTAAATGAAACATGGGCAATCCATGGCGTGGGATCTACCCACACAGGCGGTACCCCCTCCAACTCAACCACATTGGCTTCAGGATCACGTGCATAGGAATACATGAACCCGGTGCCCAGATCAACAGGCGGCGCATGAAAGGTTGCACCCGCCTCCTTGAAGCGTCCGTACAAATAATCAATGCTGGTAGATTGCAGGCAAATGTGAACAATGCCAGCCTCGGCGACAGGTCGCATTACTTGGCGCGGCGCTGAATCCTTTAGCGGCTCAAGAAATCTCAAGTAGGCGTTTGCACTACGTAGCATCGACACATCAGGAGGCGCGCGTGCCGCAGCACTTGTTGGCAGTTCCAGCTGCGATTCAACATTTGCCAATGCAATGACATCAGCTGCTGACGAAAAGAATGCAATCGCAGCGCGTGCGTCCGCTACAGTCAGGCCGACGTGATGTATGCCCCTAATCATGGCAAGTCTCCATCACGTCATTATGCCGTTATTAGACAAACTGTCAATAGTGATGCTTGTTACCATCGTTACGGTAACGACAATAACCAAAATCGTCTGGAAATCCATGATCAGTCGAACGAGCGACGACCCGAATTCAATTGTCGCTAGGTTCACTCGACCTACGGTTTATCGTTTGCCGACGTGAGCTTAGGCACAGTAGTTTGGGTGAAAAGGTTGTGGAATGGCCGGCAATAAAATCCTTCGTGCCTTCCGACATAATCTGCCTCGGTCGAATTTGCCGATTGAACAGCCAATCCAAGCGGACAAGCCTTAAGCCGCGAGTAACGCCCCAAGTTGTCCACGATGATAGTGGGCATCACCAAAGGTCATATCAATCGCCGTCAGGCGCTTGAAATAGTGGCTGATCGGCAATTCATCGGTTACGCCCATACCACCATGCAGCTGTACCGCCTGCTGGCCAACCAACCGCGCCGACTGCCCGACCAGTGACTTTGCCGCTGCCAGCACACGCCGCCGCTCATTGAGGTCGTCGGAATCGACCTTCAGTGCCGCCAACATGGTGATGGATCGCGCCTGCTCGGTGGCGATAAACATGTCGACCATGCGATGTTGCAACGCCTGGAACGTGCCGATGGCCACACCAAATTGCTTCCGACTTTTCAGGTATTCAAGCGTTTGTTCACCCAACGCTTCCATGGCGCCGACCGCCTCCGCGCACAATGCGGCAATGCCACAGCCAAGCGCTTGTTCGATGATTGGGTACGCGCCACCCTCCGTGCCAATCAATGCCCCACCGGAAACGCGCACGTCCTTGAGCGTGATCTCGGCGGCACGCATACCATCGTTGGTTGGGTAGCCGCGCACACCAAGGCCGGCGCTGTCTCTCTCAACGACAAATAATGAAATACCATTTTTGTCACCAACCGCGCCACCGGTGCGCGCCGACACAATCAGTGTATCAGCGGCATCACCGTGTAGCACCACGGCTTTGGCACCGTTTAATACATATCCGTCACCATCACGTCGTGCGGTGGTGGCAACGTGACTGCCTTGATAGCGCCCCGCCCGCTCGTACACCGCCAACGCCATGGTTTTGTCACCGGCAACAATCGCCGCCAACATCTCCGTACCACCGACATGGTCGCGCAACACATTGCCGCACAGTACCACCGTGGAGAGATACGGTTCCACCACCAGCGAGCGGCCAAAACACGTCATCACAATCATCGTGTCTTCCGCCGCGCAGCCGCTGCCACCCAGATTGGTGGCTGTACCCATGCCGCCCGCTGCCTCTGGCATGCCGATGCCAAGCAAGCCGAATTCGGCAAACGCCTGCCAATGGGTCGTCGAAAATCCATCAGCGGTTTGAAGCTGCCGGCGACGCGCATCAAACGTGTAATTTTTATCGAGGTAACGTCGCAGCGAATCATTGAGTTGCTGCTGTTCCGGGTTCAGTGAAAATTCCATTTCCGTCTCTGCTGTATTTCTAAAGACCCAGCACGTGCTGGGCGACAATGTTTTTTTGAATTTCGTTGGAGCCGCCAAAGATGCTGAGTTTGCGCATATTAAAGTAGTCACCCGCGACCATTGGCGTGTAATCCTCGCCGACCGGCTCGCCTGTCCAGGCGGCGTCAAACGCCTCGGGCAAATGCGCCAACGCTTCCGGTCCCGCCGCATACATGGTCAATTCAAAAATCGCCTGTGCGACTTCGGTGCCGCGAATTTTGAGGATTGATGCTTCTGCACCGGGTGCGCCTTTTTTGGCCATGGCGTCCAACGTACGCAACAGCGTCATCTCGTGCGCCATTAATTCCATTTCGCATTGTGCGAGACGGTCACGGAAACGAAGGTCGTCAATCAACGGTTTACCGTCTGACATTTCCGTTCGTGCGATTTGATGCAACCGTTGCATCAACAATTTTGAAACCGCCACCAGATTCAGGCCGGTACGTTCGTGCGACAACAAAAATTTTGCACAGGTCCAGCCCTTGTTTTCTTCGCCGACCAGATTTGTCACGGGCACTTCAACATTGTCGAAAAACACCTCGTTCACTTCGTGCTCGCCGTCGAGCATAATGATCGGCCGCACCGTCACGCCGGGTGTTTTCATGTCGATCAGCAGAAAAGAAATCCCCTGTTGCTGCCGGCCTTCACTATTGGTACGAACCAGACAAAAAATCCAGTCGGCGTGTTGCGCCAAGGTGGTCCAGATTTTTTGTCCATTTACGATGTATTTATCGCCGATGCGTTCGGCCTTGGTCTTGAGTGACGCCAGATCAGAACCGGAGCCGGGCTCGGAGTAACCCTGACACCAAAAAATTTCACCATTCAGGATGCGTGGCAAATGCTGCGCTTTTTGTTCGGGCGTGCCAAACGCCATCAACACCGGTGCCAACATGCGTTGACCGAATGCAATCAGCGACGGCGCGCCGGCTTCAAGGCAGGCTTGTTCAAAAATAAAAATTTCGGTTTGATTCCAAGCGGTGCCGCCGTATTCCTTCGGCCAATACGGTCCGCCCCAGCCGTGGTCAAACAGAATACGCTGCCAGCGCATGTAATCGTCGCGGCCCAGGCGTTTGCCGTGCAATCCTTTGTGGCGGATATCGTCCGGCAGGTGTTTGGCGAGAAATGCCGTGACCTCTGACTGAAAAGCTTGTTCGGCGGGAGAGTAATCAACGTTCATGGTGATGTCCAACGGTGGAACTGGTTATTAAAACGCGCCATCTGGAGGGGTCTTTGCAGCATTTTTGCTTCAAACGGCGCGTGGAATGGCGAT